>CAJXIL010000010.1 GCA_913054455.1 uncultured Roseobacter sp. | reverse complement strand
GGATCTTTGACACCCATCTGGCGGTGGCCCTGGCCCATTGCCTGTTCAACATCCCCCTCGCCGTTTGGATCCTCGAGGGTTTCATGGGCGGCATTCCCAAAGAGCTGGATGAGACCGCTTATGTGGACGGCTATTCCTTCCCGCGCTTCTTTGGCACGATCTTCATCCCCTCAATCAAAGCAGGCGTCGGCGTTGCTGCCTTCTTCTGTTTCATGTTCTCCTGGGTGGAGCTCTTGCTGGCGAAAACCCTGACAGCCGTGGCGGCAAAGCCCATTGCCGCCACCATGACCAAAACCGCCTCTAGCGCGGGGTATGAGCTGGGTTTGCTGGCGGCAGCGGGCACTTTGACAATCATTCCGGGGGCCATCGTGATCTGGTTCGTCCGCAATTATATCGCAAAAGGTTTTGCGATGGGGAGAGTATAATGCTGTCATGGATGGCCTGGACCTGGCCCACAGCTCTGGTCTTCATTGGTATCTTCTCTGCCATCGGCGTGCTGGTCATGCTGGAAATCCGCACCCCAGGTGGCGACACCCGTAAGGGCGTTCTGGGTCTGACCACCACCCGCGGGGATCGTTTGTTCATCACCCTTCTTGGCACCAGCTATATTTTCTTGGCCTGGTTGGGACTGGTGGGGATGCCTCTCTGGTGGCCCATGGGGCTTTCCCTTGCTTGGGGCTGTTTCACCTTTTGGAAGGTATAATCTGAACCTGCGGGTCAAGGGGGCCAAAGGCCCTGCGCCAGCGGCCCCGCCCTTGACGCGCAAGACTTAAAAGAATTGCCAAAGGCCTGAAGGGCACACCTGCCCCTTCAGGCCTTTTCAGCATGTTCCCGACGCACCCCCAGGCTTCAAAACCCAGGGGGTGTGTCACCTCTCAACAGGCTGAAATCAGCGCGCGGAAGCGCTCTATTTGGCAGGGCCGGGCCCGGCGCTACGCTGCTGCTAAAGAAATAGTTTTCAAACCCCTTCCTTTGCACTAGCATCGCTGAAAGACCAAAATGGACCGGACATCAAACGACATGCGTAAGAAACAGGACAATTCACTGCTGACCGAGGTTGAGCTTGAATTCATGACCGTCGTTTGGGCTACTGGGGGCGGAACCGTCAGGGACATACTGGCAGTGCTGAACCAGGCACAGGAACGCGCCTATACCTCTGTGGCCACGGTGCTTAAAATTATGGAACAAAAGGGCTTTCTCACCAGCGAAAGGGCAGACCGCTCGCTGATCTACCGCCCCGCCATTCCCAAAACAGAGTATCAAAAAACCTCTCTGAAAAACCTTTCGAGCAAGCTGTTCAACGGGGCACCTGCCGCCCTGGTCGCCCGCCTCGTGGACGATGAAGAAGTTACCGACGATATGCTCGTTGAGATGCGGGCGCTGCTGAACGAAAGGTTGGGGGACAATGGAAACTGACGCGCTGATCAATAGCTATCTGGATCTGAATCTTCTGGTGCTTTCCGGCACTTTGCTTTGGCTTTCTGCGCGAAAACTCCTGTCCCAGACACAGCTGGCCCATGCCTATGGCGCCCAGCTGCGCCTGATGAATGCGCTGACCCTGTTGCTGGCGCTCTCCCCGATCATGATGTTTGCCTTTACCCGCTTGGTGATGGCCCATCCTCCCAATATTTCCGACCTGTTGGTCTCGCAGTTTTTGCAAGGCAATGTCAGCATGAGCGCCAGCAGCTTCGAGACTCTGTTGGGGCTGCGCGAAGACACCGTGCGCGTCTTGTCCACGCAGCAATTGCTCTGGACGCGACTGCTCACCTCAGCGCTTGTTCTGGGCGGCTTAGTCTGTGCCGGCCAATTGGCATCCTCGGTCTATCGCCTACGCCGCGCCCTGCGCCACAGCTATGTTTGGAAAAGCATCGGCCGCACCCAGATCCTGGTCTCTGACGAGACCCCAGTTGCCTATTCGACCCGTGGGATGTTCCGTCGCTATGTGGTGCTACCCTCGACCCTGCTGACCCAGCCTGAGGACCTTAAGCTCACCCTAGCCCATGAGCTGCAGCACTTCCGTCAGCGTGATATCGAATGCGAATTCCTGCTGGAACTGTTGCGACCTTTGCTGTTCTGGAACCCGGCCTTTTATGTCTGGCGTCGTGAAGTGCGCCATCTGCGTGAATTTGCCTGTGATCAGGCCCTGATGGCCCGCCCGAACCTGGATCTGCGCGCCTATTGCGAATGCCTGATCCGCGCCTGTACCCAGGCCGCACAAGAGCGGGTTTTCTTCACCCGTCGCAGCCCTGCTGTGGCCCTGGTGGACCGGCGCGAAACCCGCCGCGATTCCACCTTGCAACAGCGTATCATCGCAGTAACGGCACAGACCCCACCTGGCCAAACAGGTCTAGGCTGGGTCATGGTCTCTGGCCTCATGGTCACCTCGGTGCTGGCGACCGCCATGCTGATGCAGCGCCCCGGAGACTGGAGCCATGACCGGCTGATGCTGTCCACAATTGTCAATCTGGAACGCATGGCCAGCCGCACTGCCAGCCCAGACAGCGCATCGGCCTCCTCCAGTGATATTTTGCAGGGCAGCTTTATGCCCGCCGAGCGATAAACGCGCCCGATCCAGCAGTCCACACCGTGATAGGTCTGGTTTTGTCTTCCTTTTCAGCAGTTAAAACCGCGTGGGCGACACCCCATCAAGGGAAATTTCAGGCGGGCGGGACATCACCAAATCCGCCACCAGTTCCGCTGTCGCTGCCGATTGGGTGAGCCCCAGATGCCCATGACCAAAGGCATAGATTACCGCATCTGACCTTGAGGAGGCGCCAATCACCGGCAGGCTGTCTGGCATCGAGGGGCGAAAGCCCATCCACTGGGTGCCGCCTGAGCTGTCTAGCCCCGGCATAAAGCGGCCTGCCTTTTTCAACAGCACCTCTGAGCGTTTGAAATTGGGCGGCAGGTTCAGCCCGCCCAATTCAACTGCACCGCCAATACGCACCCCGCCATTGATCCGGCTGGCAACAAAGCCATGGCTGCCAAAGGTCAGGTGGGTTTTGAGATCAAACGCCCCGGCAGGCAGGGTGGTGTTATAGCCACGTTCGGTCTCCAGCGGCAGCGCATCACCCAGTCCCCGCGCCAAGTGATGCGACCAGGCACCAGCTGCCAGCACCACCCGGTCTGGCGTCATCCGATGACTGTCGAGATCAAGCGCAACCGAAGCCCGGTCGGCGCGGATTGCTTTGACCGCCTGCACCTCAATTCGACCGCCACGGGCCAGAAACTGCCCGGCCAGGAACTCGCACCAGGTTTTGGGATCTACGGTGTTGATCCAGTCCGGGGTATAGCCAGCATGGGTGAACTGGCGGCTCAAGCCGGGCTGTATTTCTGCGATCTCATCCGGGCTTTGTAGCAGATCAAAGCGCGTCCCATTAGCGCCGCGCGCCTCCCAGGCCGGCAGGCTCGCCTGGTATTCTTTGTCGCCTTCAAACAGTTGTAGCTGGCCGTCACGTTGCATCAAGGCTTCGCCGTCTGTGCCGCGGATCTGCCGCTCCAGGGCCGCCCGCGCCAATCCCATCAGGGCCGCCTGAGCAGTCATTGAGGCTGCATAGCGATCCCGCCAGCTGGCGCGCCAAAAGCGCAGTAACCAAGGCGTCAATTGCAGGGCGTAACGTGGCGGTATCGACAAAGGCCCCATGGGGTCTAACAGCCATTTTGGCGCCTTACGCATCATACCTGGCGCGGCCAGCGGAAGGATTTCGCTAAAAGCAAAGGCCCCGGCATTGCCCGCCGAAGCCTCCGCCGCCAGGCCCTTGCGGTCATAGATCGTCACCTGATGGCCGAGACTTTGCAGACGCAGGGCACAGCTTACCCCGACAATCCCCGCTCCAATCACCGCAATTGTCATGCCGGCCTGAGAAGACGCACTTGTCACCGCTGCTTTGCCCATCGGAGCCTCTTACTTTTTGGAAAAACACCAGAGACAAATCGCCCTGCCTCTGGTGTGGTTATCTCGCGATGTCAGGGCAGTGTATAGGCCGTCTTTACCCGTGTGTAGAATTCAGCTGCATAGCTCCCCTGCTCGCGCGGGCCATAACTTGATCCCTTGGTGCCGCCAAAGGGCACGTGATAGTCCACCCCTGCAGTGGGCAGGTTCACCATCACCATGCCCGCCTCTGAACTGGCTTTGAAATCGCTGGCATGTTTCAAGGAGGTGGTGCAGATCCCGGCGCTGAGCCCAAAGGCGCTGTCATTGGCCAACGCCAGCGCCTCTTCATAGCCGCGCGCCCGCAGGACCGAGGCAACCGGGCCAAAGACCTCTTCGCGGTTAATCCGCATGTCATTCTGGGTTTCTGTGACCAAGGCAGGCGCCATATAGAACCCCTCCTGCGCCAGGGTAAGGCGCTCGCCGCCAATAACAGTGCCACCTTCCTCTGCTGCGATCTTTAGATAGGACAGGTTCTGCGCCAACTGGCGCGCATCCACCACTGGCCCCATCTGGATGCCGGGCTCCAGCGCATGGCCCACCTTCACCCCCTGCATCGCTTCTGTCAGAGAGGCCACAAAGCGATCGTGTATGCCCTCGGTGACGATCAAACGGGAAGACGCGGTGCAGCGCTGTCCGGTGGAATAGAAGGCCCCGTTCAGGCAGGCCTCTACCGAGAGGTCAAGATCGGCATCATCCAACACCACCATGGGATTCTTGCCGCCCATTTCCAGCTGCACCTTCTTCATGGTCTTGGCACAGGAAACCGCAATGCCGCGCCCGGTTGGCACTGATCCGGTGAAAGACACCGCATCGACCCCTGGGTGATCCACCAGATGCTGCCCCACCACGGAGCCTTTACCAAAGACGATGTTGAAGACGCCTTCCGGCAGTCCAGCGCGCGAAATGATCTCCGCCAGGGCCCAGGCACTCCCAGGCGTAAGCTCGGCCGGTTTCAGCACCACGGCATTGCCATAGGCAAGGGCCGGCGCGATCTTCCAGGCGGGGATGGCTATGGGGAAGTTCCACGGGGTGATCAAGCCAACCACGCCCACTGGCGCACGAGTCACATCCACCTCTACGCCCGGACGGGTCGAGGCCAGATGATCGCCGGTTTGCCGCAGGCACTCCCCGGCAAAAAACTTGAAGATCTGCCCGGCGCGGGTAGCCTCACCGACCCCCTCAGGCAGTGTCTTGCCTTCTTCGCGCGACAAAACCTGGCCCAGCTCCTCTTTGCGGGACAGGATCTCGCTACCGATCGCATCCAACACGTCAAAACGCATCTGCGGCGTCGCCCGCGCCCAGTCTGGCGCAGCCGCGCGCGCGCTGGCAATGGCGCGATCCATATCGGCGGTTTCACTCAGCGCAGCCATGCCGATCACATCGCTCACATCCGATGGATTCACATTGGCAACGCCATCCTTAGTGGCTTCCCAGTTGCCGGAGATCAGGTTTCTGTAGTCCATATTGAATGTCCTTTGGGGTTTTGGCCTGTTTTCAGACCCTAATGCCGGTGCGATAGGGATCGCGTTTTGCAAAGTGCAGGGTTGCGTCAGCGATAACATAGGCCTCGCCCTCGATCCTTGGGATCACGTGCCCCTGATCATTGCGGCGATAGCTGAGGGTATAGGTGCTGCCGATAATGCTCTCCTGGATCCAAGGTGTGCCCGGATCAAGCAGGCCATCTTCAGCCAGGCAGGCGAGCTTGGCAGAACACCCGGTTCCACAGGGAGAGCGGTCATAGGCGCCACCCGGACAAAGCACAAAGTTGCGCCCATGCCCCTGTGGCGAAAGCGGCGCGCCGATGAATTCCACATGGTCGATCCTGGCGCCATTGGCTCCTGTAATCCCCCTTTCCCAGAGGGATTCTCGCAGAGTGAGGGCCGCAGCGCTCAATTCAGTAATGTTCGAGCTTTCCAAAGCAATGCGGCACTCAGGGGTGAGGAAGAACCAATTGCCGCCCCAGGCCACATCCCCGGTGATTTGTCCCAGGCCCGGCACTTCTAGACAAATCGCTTTGGCGTGGCGGTAGCTGGCGACGTTTTCCACGACCACCCGATTGGGAGAGATCAAATCCGCCTCTACCACCCCAACCGGGGTTTCAATGCGGTGACATCCCAGGGAAATGTGCCCAACATGGAAGAGCGACACCAGAGTGCCCATTGTGGCATGGCCACACATGCCCAGATTGCCCACCGGGTTAAAGTAAATCGCTGATGCGGCACAGCTTGGGTCATCTGAAGGCAGCAACAGAGCCCCCACCATAGCGTCATGGCCGCGCGGTTCCAGCAGGACGGATGCGCAGAAATCGCTATGCTCCGCCTGCAATCGCGCGGCTTGATCTGCCAGCGATCCAGACCCAAGGTCCGGACCACCGCTCAGGATAACCCGCGTGGGCTCTCCGCCCGTGTGACTGTCAATCACGCGCATGATCAAGCCGCAATATCAGCGCGTGCCGACCAGTTGGCATACCAGTTTTTGAACAGCGTATATTGCGCCTCGACGTAGTTGCGCTGGCTCGCCGTCAGGGCATCGCTCTCATTGAAGTGCAACGCATATTCACTGTCGCCATTCAGGACCATCAGATGCTTGTAGTACAACACCAGGTCGGCGCCCTCATCGAAGGAAGACAAAACCGCCAGCGCCTCCTCCAGCTCTTTGGCCCGGCTGCGCGCGCCCACATCGCCTGCGGCAGCACGCTCACACAGGGCGACCAGATGCAGGACTTCGCGCGGCAGGGCATTCCCGATCCCAGTGATAGCTCCCGCCGCGCCGCAGTTCACAAAGCCATGGAAAACCGTGGTATCAACGCCAATCATTAGGGTGACGCTGTCATCCTGCCCGGTGATGTTTTCAGCCGCGTAGCGCAGATCATCAGCGCCGCCAAATTCCTTGAAACCCACCAGGTTGGAGTGCTCTGCGCGCAGGGCAAAGAACAAATCCGCCCGGGTAGAAAAACCGTAATAGGGGCTGTTGTAGATCACCGCCGGCAGGTCTGGGGCCGCCGCAAGAACCGCCTTGAAATGCGCCTTTTGTGCTGCGCTGGACGCTCCACGGGACAGAACGCGCGGGATCACCATCAGCCCCTGGGCCCCGACCTCAGCTGCGTGGGCAGCATGGGCCGCAGCAATTTTGCTGTTCACTGCCCCGGTTCCCACAATGGTTGGCACCCCAGCTGCGACCAGGCGTGCAACCCCCTGCATACGTTCTGCATCCGTGAGCAGCGGCCAATCCCCCATGGATCCGCAATAAACTACCGCCGACATGCCCGCGGCGATCAGTTCCTGACCTTTGCGCACCAGCGCGTCGAAATCAGGGCGACGATCCGGGGTGCAGGGGGTCATCAAAGCCGGGATACACCCGGAGAAGATAGGATTGCTCATGGTCTTTTCCTTGCAGAGCCAACCCAGGTGGCTGGCGGTTGACGGGCTCCAAAGCGACGCGCCTCCCCCCCCTGCTCCGACCATCCGGAAAAAGGGGAAAGAACTACGCAACGGCGACGGCGATTGCCTCCTTCTATTTCATATTGGATCCAATTTACAATATATTTTCTCTCTCGGGTTTCCCCGAGCGGCAAATCCAGCTAAGAACAATGCAGAAGGAGTGCCCTATGAAGTTGAATTCCGTCGATATTTCGAAAACCGCCTCGGCATCCTCGATCGTTTTTGAGGCCCTGCGCAAAGCCATCATCGAAGGCGACGTCAAAGAGGGCGAACCCCTGCGCCAGGACGAAATAGCACGGATGTTTAACACCAGCCGAATCCCGGTCCGCGAGGCAATCTCGCGACTGGAAGAGCAGGGTCTGGTCAAGACCCAGCGCTACAAGGGGGCTGTTGTCTCTGGGCTATCGGCAACAGAGGCCGAGGAAATCTTTGATTTTCGTGCCTTGATCGAGCCAGAAGTGATCCGCCGCGCCGTGCCTTTGATGTCAGCCGAAACACTTGAAAGTGCACGGTCCTCCTGGGCCGCCTTTTCGGCCTCCTCCGACCCCATGAGCTGGGGCGATCTCAATCGGGATTTCCACTCAACCCTCTATCTGGCCAGCGGGTTGCAGTATCATCTGGATGTCATCGACAATGCTATGGACCGGATTGATCGATATTTGCGGGCGCAATTGGTGATGTCCAACGGTATGGAACGCGCCAATGAGGAACATATCGCTATTTGGGAGGCCTGCGTTGCCGGCAATGCTAAACAGGCAGCTGAGCTGACGCGGCTTCATATTTCTGGGGCGCGGGAATCGCTGATCCAGAACATCAACAGCCTCCGCTAAAATGTGAAAAACGCGGCTCCTTGTGCAGGGACCGCGTTTCAAATTCTTCAAAACCCCGAATGGGATCTGCCTGGTTTAGACCAGTGCCAGATTTACAGCTGCCTCACGACCATCGCGGCCAGGCTCGATGTCGAAGGTCACTTTCTGGTTGTCGGCCAGGCCGGTCAGGCCAGAACGCTCAACTGCAGAAATGTGCACAAACACATCCTTGGTGCCGCCATCGGGCGCGATAAAACCAAAACCTTTGGTAGAGTTGAACCATTTTACGGTGCCAGTAGCCATTTCCGTATTCTCCCTTTGATATGCTGCCCGCAGGATTGCGGCAGCCCGGCGTTGTTGAGTCTGGATCGAAGACTGAACGCCGTTAATAGGAGACAGCAGGTCGACATAGAGAAACACAAGCACAGAAAATATGCGCGTGCTCTGCGTCGGTTTCAAGAGGACATTTCTCAGTTTCGCGCTGCTTGGATGGCATTTTCGGTGGTTTCGCCAACAAAAGAATACAACCCAGAGGCTTAGTGCAGCAGCACCCCTGCGTTTTGTGCAACATTAGAACTGAAGCTCTCTACCAGCTGTGTTCGCTTGCATTCGGTCGCGGCATCCAGACTTCTGATGCCTTATGAATGCCTGGCGGAACGCTTGATGTCTTGTCCTTCAGCGCTTGGAAGCAGTTGTATATAGGTCAACGCATCGCCGCTCGCCAAAGGCTTACTGAACAAGTAGCCTTGAACCTTCATGTTGCCGATGCCTCGAAGTATCTCAAGTTGGCCCTGCCGCTCAACGCCTTCAACAATGCAATCAAGATCCAAGTTATCGCAAAGATCCAGTATGGTCTTGATCACAGCCTGTGACGTGGGACACTCTTCCATATTGGCAAGAAAACTGCGGTCGATCTTCAGCTTATCAATTGGCAGGTTCTGAACGTAGCTCAAACTGGAGTAGCCGGTTCCAAAATCATCAAGAGCCACTTTGGACCCCAGACTTTTCAGAAGTTTAAGGGTTTCATTTGCTCTGCCGAGGTCGCGCAACAAGGCCGTTTCGGTAATCTCAAACGTCAACCGCTCCGGCGGGAAACCAGATCTGCGCACTATTTCAGAGAGTCGGAGAATATTCTGTGGCGAGCCAATATCATGCGCCGATAGATTGAACGAGACAAACAGGTTACCCGGCCATTTGGAGACTTCGGATAGGGTTTTGCGGAGCAGTGTTTCCGTCAACTTGCTGACGACGCCAGTTTTCTCAGCGTTCTTGATGAAATCCGTAGGCGGGACATTGCCAAGAACGGGACTGGCCCAGCGCGCCAGCGCTTCGGCGCCCACCGGGAGACCTGTATCGCTATCCACAACAAACTGGTACGCGACAAAAAACTCCTCATCGAGGTTTGCTTTTTGCAGCTCTCTCATAATACCGGTCGTCTCGTTTATCTCATCTTGATGTTGCTCGGAGAACAGAACTGCCTTTCCTTTTTGGCGTTCCTTGGCAACATAAAGAACATAGTCTGAATGCTCAAAAAGAAGCTTCGCCGTTGTTCCTGCCTCTGGGTATTTGGCGATACCGCAGGTGCCCCCGACATTCGCTATAAAGTTCTCAAATTCAAATGGTTCTTCTACCGTCTCACAGATTCTGTTGCCCAGCGCCCGAAGCTCGCTGTCAGATAGCTCCCCTTCAAAGATAATACCAAACTCATCGCCGCCCAGTCGCGCCACAAAGAGATCACTGCTAATTTGAGACAGGCGCTCGCCGACCTTTACCAACAGATTGTCACCCGCAACATGCCCGTAAATGTCATTGATCGGCTTAAAACCATCCAGATCCAAGGTGCCAACCGCAAAGCTTCTATTACCCTCAGCGGCACCGACAATCCTTTCCTCCAACTCTGCCAGAAACCGGCGCCGATTGGGCAGGTCAGTCAGACTATCCAGGTTTGCGAGCCTTTCGTTCTCCTTGCCCAGCTCGTTTGCCTCAAACGCAGCCTTTTTAAGGGCGATTTGATTGGAGATCAGATCCACAAAACTCTCTGAATGATTGGACAGAACATAGAGAATGGCCACTGCAACGATCACAAGGTTCAGGCCGACAGAAAGGAATTCCTGGCTCCCGGCGTAGATGAGAAAGAGTGATGTAGGCCCAATGACCGTCACTCCAAGAACAATTGCTGCAATCCGCAGGTGCATCAAACACACCATAATGCCCAGGCTTGTCACACCCGAAAAAAATGCAACATGCCCCTGTGAATAAACGTCGCCATATCCAAACAGGGCCAGGGCCCACAGTGCAAAGATTGATCCTAAAACGCCCGCCAGAACAATTGTTTGTCGAAGCTTTTTTCTGGCGACTTCGCCAGAAATCTCCTGCTTTCCAGCCCGCCAATACGAAAGCGTTCTAAGCACCGAAATAGAGACAAGAAAAACAGGAATATAAATGCTGAGCCAGGCCGGGGCCTGATCCATAAAGTCATAGGCCAGCGCCAGAGTATTCACGACCACCATAGTGTACATGAGGGGAATTTGCCGTGAAAATCTGTCGATTTGAGCAATGGCTAGGTCGGGGTTGTCGTCAGATATACTGAACACTCCCCGCAGCCGCTCAAAATTGCCTCGCATAACCTGCTCCAAGTCACTGACTAAATATCATACCACCCATTGGTTAGGCCAACACCACTTGCGCACCCGTTAAAAACTCTTCGATTTCCAAGCAACGACGATCAAATACTATGCCAAATTTTATATAGTGGAACTGAAAACTGCTCACGCATAGCCCCATGCCCAGTCTATTGCCGCGTCCCGGAGTGACCCGCGCTCAGTTCGAATGGATTGAATCTATCTAGAAGATCGCATGGGGCTCTGACTTGGCCACGGCCAAAATCGACCTAACTTCAGCACAATCAGAAGACGCAGAAAAAGATAAGGCTCAGATCTGGGATCTGTTGCTGAGGGCATAGGCGACAAAAACCCCTGCCCCACAGCCAAAGAAATGCGCTTCCCAACTGACACCGGGCTGCCCGGGCAACACACCCCACATCATCGTGCCATAAAAGAGAACCACGCCGATGGCCACCAAAAGGGGCACGGGCTGTCGTTCCATCACCCCCCGTGTCACCAGAAAACCGAACCAGCCAAAGATCAGCCCAGAGGCGCCGACATGAATCGCCGTTGCGCCAAACAACCACACCCCCAGCCCACCAAGTACCACGATGCCGATTGAGGCCTTAAACACCAGCTGCTGCGCCGTGACGGCCAAAAGCGCACCAAGCACAACCAAGGGTGCAGTATTGGCGAGGGCATGGCTGACAGAGCCATGCAGGAACGGCATGAAGAGGATACCCCATAGCCCGCTGATCGAGCGGGGGCGCAAGCCAAGCCCATCGCTTAGCGCGTAGCCGGTGATCAGGTTCGCGACTTCAATCAGCCAGACGGCCCCTAGTAAAATCGCCAGCCACCGGAATCGTTCCACAACACCGCTCATTCTTTGTTCTCGCCCGGTTCTGCCCTCGCCCAGTCCTGTTTAACACAGCTGGAACAGAGGCGAAATGCCGACCAGTTGCTGCAGAGACAGGACGGCTGTGTCACCCCGCGCCTCTGGCTCGATGGATGATAGCCCGACAGTCAACGCCGCTCGGCAGGGTGCCGTAGCTGCCGGACCAGGCAGCCCCAAGGCGCGCGGCGCAAAAGGCGTCAGCCACAAAGGCCGGGGCAAACTTCACCAAAAGTGCGGCCTGCCAGATGAGCGCCATCTGTTCTGTCAATTGCCGCGCCCGCATCTGAAAATCACTTGGATCGGCAAGTGCCTGCTTCAAAGCATCCAGGGATTTGTCGAACAGGGCATTGCCCCCTCTGGCAGTTTCCACTTCGTGCATGAAGGCCTCACCGGCCTCGGGGTCTCGCTGCAGGGCGCGCAGAACATCCAGGCAGATGACATTGCCTGACCCTTCCCAGATCGAGTTCACCGGCGCTTCGCGATAGAGGCGCGGCATGATGCATTCTTCGACATATCCAGGCCCGCCATGGCACTCCATCGCTTCATAGGTGTGATTGGGCGCGCGTTTGCAGATCCAGTATTTGCCAATTGCCGTGCCAATTCGTGCCAAGGCCGCAGAGTCCTTATCGCCCGCTTCGCCCTCATCAATGGCCCGCCCAAGGCGCAGGCTCAGCGCCGTAGCGGCCTCAGACTCCAAAGCCAGATCCGCCAGAACATTCTGCATCAGCGGCTGATCAATCAGCAGCTTCTGAAAGGCCGAGCGATGCGCAGTATGATGCAGCGCCTGGACCAGCCCCTGCCGCATCAAGGCCGCGGAGCCAAAGGCGCAATAAAACCGAGTGCCCTGAACCATCTCAATGATGGTCTTGACGCCCTTGCCCTCCGCGCCAACCCGCAAGCCCCAAGTGTTGTTCAGCTCCATCTCACTGGAGGCATTTGATTTATTGCCCAGCTTATCCTTGAGCCGCTGAAGGAACAAACCATTACGCTGCCCATCGGGGGTAAACCGTGGCATCAAAAAGCAGGACAGGCCTTCATCCGCATAGGCAAGGGTCAAAAATGCATCCGACATCGGCGCCGAACAGAAAAACTTGTGGCCTGTCAGACGATAGCCCTCGCCATCGGGCACCGCACGCGTGGTATTGGCCCTTACGTCAGAGCCGCCTTGTTTTTCGGTCATGAACATCCCCATCTGAGCGCCGGTTTTTTCGCCCAGCGGAATGTCCCGTTTGTCATAATCTGTGGAGAGGAGTTTTGGCAGCCATTCCTCGGCTAACGCCGGGCTGGCCTTGAGGGTTGGAATGGCGGCATAGGTCATGGCGATGGGGCACAGAACGCCGCCCTCAACCTGATTCATCATATAATTCAGGGCCGCATGGGCCACATGGCCGCCTGCTTTGGGGTTGTTCCAGGCAAAATTCGGCAGCCCATTTACAACCGCTAGCTCCTGGAGCTCATGATAGGCAGGGTGAAAGCTGACCTGATTGACCCGCATACCGTAGCGGTCAAAGGGTTTCACTTCCGGGCTATAGCGATTGGCCTGATCCGCCTGCTCCAGCACCTCCGCGCGCCCTGCCAATTTGCCAAACTCCGCCAGCTTGGGCTCTGCCCAACCGGCGCCTTCGCGCTGGACCGCTTCACGCAGGGCAAGATCCGAGCTCCACAGATCCTGATCCCCCATGTGTGGCGGCGTATTGGTGACCTCATGCGTCGGCAAAACCGCCAGTGGGTTACGGATGGTCATCACGCTATTCCTTTTTGGTTTCCTGAAACGGCGTTCAGACAGAATGTCACGATCGCCCTTATTTCAGCCTCTCTCTCGCGGCAGGTGGTTGGGGTCTTATCCACCAATGGCCCAATTAGGGCTTCGGCCAGGGCTCCCACAATGCAGTTTGCTACGACCGAGGTGTTTTGGGCCGGAAAGGTACCGCTCTTGATGCCGTCATCGATTATGCGCCCCAAAACAACAGCATAGGATCTACGAAAGGCCAGGCGCTCATCATCGACCAAGGTATCAACGGGTTCAAAGATCAGCGCATAGGCCAGGACCGGCGATTGCAGGGCACGCCGGGCAAAGACCTCTACCGCATCCCCCAGCCGTGACGGGGCAGCCCCATCAGAGCCTGCGATCTCTGTCATCACCTGAACTTCGCGCTTGGTGACCCGGCGAAAAACCTCGGCCAGCAGTTCAGCTTTTGAGGGAAAGTGCCGATACAGCGTGCCGGTTGCCAAACCCGCTGCGGCCGCAACAGAAGACATCTGGACAGCTGCAAAACCACCCTCGGCCACAGCCGCGCGGGCCACGCTCAATATCTGTTTATGAACCTGCTCTTTGTGCTTACGAGTCTTTTTGGTCTCACGGTAGGCCAAGATATGAATCCTAATTCATTTTAAATAATGAATACGGATTCACATTATGTGGTCAAGACCAGTCGCCGCCCCACGCGGGGAACCCCACGTCAGTTTGGGATGGGTGGCAGACCTGCGCCCCTGTGCACAGATCAGTTCCCGATGAAATCGGCGCGTCTCTCCTGCAGAGCTGCGTGGAGGTAATCCACCAGCAATCGCACGCGTAGCACCCGGCGCAAATCTCCATGTAGCAGCAACCAGGTAGAGCGCTCCTGGTTAAGTTCTGTCCCTGGCACCCGCTGCAATTCAGGGAAGGCCTTTTGCACCCAACTGGCCAAAAATGTCATCCCTGCCCCAGCCCGCGCCATATGCAGATGCATCTGCGGGTCAGGGATGGAATGCCGTATCTTTGCCTCGGGAAAGGGAGAGGTAGCGATCATCTGTCTCAGGCTGGGCTCGCTGCCATAGCCGATCCAGGTCAGCCCTTGCCCCTTTGACCCGGCCTCTGGCAGCACCTGTTCGATGTAGTCCCGCGCCGCATAAATTCCCAGCGAGAGCGGAAACAGGCGGCGGCCAATAGCCTTATCCTCAACCTTTAGGACATGACGGATGGACACATCGGTTTCATGGTTTTCGATGGACTCGATCCCAAAAGACAGGCTCAGGTCGATATCAATGTCTGGGTAAAGCTTGGCAAAATCCGCCAGGATCGGCGCCAGAAGGTAATGCGCCGTCATCGGGTCTGCAGCGAGACGCACCCGTCCGGTGGCCTCGCGGTCCAGCCCCTGAACCGCGTTGAACCCTTTCAGCAAATGCGCCTCGGCCTCCAGGGCCTGGGGCAACAGCGCCCGGCCCGCTGCGGTCAGATGCAACCCATCGCCGCCGCGGCGAAACAGCTGCACTCGCAGCCCGGCTTCCAGGGCTTCAATCTGGCGGCGCAGTGTCGCATGGGTGCTGTCAATTGCCTCGGCCGCCGCCCGAAGCGAGCCATGTCTTGCGACAGACAAAAAGGCGGGAAGAGGTTTCCAGTCCTGCATTTCGGAACAATAACAAACCGCATTGGATCATTTCAATCAATTTTCGGAACGAAATTCATCCATCATAGATCCCCTATTCTTCTCCTCGACCACCGGAACAGAACCATGACGCAGAAATTAAACGCCTGGGCGATCCCCCGCTATGGCCCCCCCGAGGTGCTCAGGGCGGTGACGCCAGCGCTGCCAGCGCCCAAGGGGCGGCAAGTGCAGATCGCTATTCATGCCTCGGCGGTGACCCGCGCGGATTGCATGATGCGGGCAGGACAGCCGCGCTTTGCCCGTGCCTTTCTTGGACTGTCGCGGCCACGCAAAAACTTGGTCGGCACAGGCCTGTCAGGCGTGGTCACGGCAACTGGCCCGGATGTTAAAACCTTTGCCATCGGGGACACCGTATTTGGCGAAAGCGGGTTACGCTTTGGCGCCAATGCCAGCCATATCTGCCTGGAGGAGGATTCCCTGCTACTGAAAAAGCCCGACAACCTGTCCCATGCAGAGGCCTGCACCCTGTGTGACGGCCCTTTGACCTCGCTCCATTTCCTCACGCAGGTGACCCAGTTGCACCCCGGCGCGCGCCTGCTGGTCTTGGGGGGCTCTGGCAGCCTAGGCAGTGCAGCCATTCAGATCGCCCGCCATCTGGGCGCGGAGGTCACCGCAACCTGCAGCAATCGCAACACAGAGACAGTTGCCTCTTTGGGGGCCCAACATGTGATCGACTATACCCGCACAGATGTCGCGGCCACAGGCCAAACCTATGACGTGATCTACGACACCTTGGGCCTATCATCCTATGGGCAGTTGCCGCAAAATCTGGCATCAGGTGGGCGCTATATCTGCCCCGTCCTGAGCGGCAAATTGCTTTGCTCTGCCTTGGCAACCGGAATCTGGAGCAGGCACAAAGCGCAGTTTTCTGCGGTAGGTCTGCAACCGGCAGGCCAGTTGCGAGACCTCTTGGCACAGGTGTTGATACTGACGCGCAGCGGGGTTTTGACGCCGGTCATGGATCGCAGCTACCCATTGGCAGATTTGATCGCCGCGCATCGCTATGTCGAAACCGGGCGCAAGGTCGGGAATGTGGTCGTATTCTAGCCCCGGCATGAGGAGATAAGAAGGCACCGCGACCCCTTGCTTCAATCGCCTTTCCTGTTAGCCTTCTCCCATAATGAGGAGAGTTTTTATGAGTATTGTTAAGCGAATTGCCGTCTCAATCCCCCTGGTCGCCCTGTTTTCCCTCGCACAGTCCCCTAGCCCTGCCCTTGCAGGCGGCGATGCTGGCGGAGGCTCCGGCGCCTCCTATGGGCTGAGCAACGCCACAACCTGGTCGATCGTAAAAACCTTATCGCGCGGGGGCGACCGGTGCAGCAGGCAACCTGCCGCCTACCGCTGCGACTGCTACCGCTGGGTCTATAAACGGGCAGCAAACCAATTGGAGGGAAATGGAGCCTACTCCGAAGCCCAAGGCGCGCTGGAACAGGTCGAACGTAGCCTCGCGGCAGTGGTGGCACAAAACCGCGACAGCACCCAGCCCAAACGTCGGCGTGCCCTAGAGACCTATACACCGGTAAAACCCGCCGCTATTCCAAGGGTAAACCGCGCGGCGGTACAGGCCATGGCCAAAGCAGAAACCGTCTTGTTGCGCTCGCCCGCGAACAAGCAGGAACACTATACCCGCATCGCCCAAGCGATAAACTCAAACAAGGTTCTGCTGCGATCCGCCCTGTTACCTGGCGGCCTGATCCGCTTTGCGACGACGTTGGTCACCGGCTTCTTGCAAAAGGCCTGATCCACAGAAAACAGCCCCATTGTGCCAGAGGTTTCCTGGCGCAATAGGGCCGTCAGTCAAAGCAAGGTGTCCCTCAAAGATCCCCTACACAGCGCCAAGAGGGACCTGTAAGGCGGGAATTGGCTCACCGAACCACATGCACCGCGCAGGCCGCGTGGCGCACCACCTGGCTGGCGGTCGAACCCAGCAACAGGTCTTGCATGCCCGGACGGTGGGAAGAGATGATCACCAGATCGGGCTTGTTTGCCTCAGCCCAATCCAAAATAGAGCGCCCCGAATGCCCTTCAATCACGACACTGCTGGCATCATTTGGTAGGGTCTTGGCGAGGGCTGCGAGTTCTGTCTCCAACGCCTTGCGGGTCTCTGCCATATAATCCGCCGACATATAGGAAATTGCATAGGCCGGAACCTGTTCGACCACGTGCAGCAGGGTAATCTTGGCCTCAGGCGTCGCCAAGAGCTGCGCCAGTTTGAGCGGTGCCGATACATCGCGATCAGGATCAAACGAAATGGGCACGAGAATATTATGATACATGAGATGCCTCCTTGGCTGTTCGCCTAAGGGGAGCATGTACCTAGATCATCCAGGCCACCTTGATCCAAATCAGGGACTTCCTGCTTTGTGGTCTTGCCCCTGCCTTTGCGTCAGAGGCTCTCAAATGTTGCGGAGACCTCATACATCACTGGCTCAAAACTGCGGCACAGTTCGTTGATCTTGCGATTGCGTTCGCGCATTTCAGAGGAGCGCAACATTGCCAGAAAATCCTCGCGTCGGCGCCATTGCGAATAGTTGGCGATCCGGGTCTGGGCGTCATTCACATGCAGCCCTGCCGAAATGAACCCAGGCTGTTTCGAGATATAGGCGCCATAGGCGTCTTTGAGCGCATCTAACAGATCCTGGCAGGTTCCGGGTGTCATTTCAAAGGTCGTAATGACCGTCTGAATATCAGCAGCTTCGGTGATTTTAGGCATTGGCTTCTCCCTGGCTGTTTCGCTGAGTGTGACAAGCCTACGATGATTGCCGCAATAAACGGACTCGTTTTTATCGCCAGAGTTTCCCGAAACAGGATTCACACGTAAAAAGAGTGCATGGCACCAAAAACGCAACGATAACCCAATGTCTGTTCCAAGACATCTCGCCCTGGTGCTTTGCGCCGCGACACTGCCTTTGGCGGCCAATGCCGGAGCCTGGAAACAGCCTGTGGACACGGGATTTTCCTCTACCAGCTTTAGCCTACGCAGAACCGACCAAGGGCTGGTGAGTGAATTTGGCTACTATCGTGATTTTGGCATCTCAACCGGTTTTGATCTGGGGATTGATCTAAACCACCAACAGAGCCACCCCACGCGTCAATCTGGTCATATGATGCTTTTTGCCCGGCTGCCCCTGTACCAGGATACAAATACAAGAAAAATCGCCGCTGAATTCGCCCTTGGTGGCAATCACGCCAACCTGCAATGGCACCCGATGTACCGGTTCACCCTGTCAATCGGGAACAGCAAAGCCACCAATGCGGGCCATCTATGGGGCAACCTCGATCTGATCTATGAACAACGTGGCGACACACCCCACCCGCAGTGGAAACTGAATGGCAACCTTGGACTGGACGGCAACCGCCGGGTCTCGCCGCTGTTGCAGGTTGAAACCTCTTTTGGCCCGGAGACGGATTTCAACTATGCGATTATCCCCTCCCTGCGCATCAATCTCTCAGAGCTGTTCCGCGCAGGTAAGCCGCATTTTGAGAACAGTGATCTTACCATTGGGCTTGAATATCGGCATGAAAACACGCAGAGTTTTGGCGTCAAAATAGCCCTGTGGCAGCGTTTCTGATGCATTGCCCTAGCCAGATCTTACCCCGATTTTCTGACCCAGAGTAGCCAAATGACAACCCCCATTCGCCCCACTGATGACGATGCCCGCGCCCTGGCGCAGACCCTGATGGCGCAGGCTCGCTTTGCCGCCCTAGCGACCCTTGATAGCCTGGGCGGCCCCATTGTTACACGCATCGCCTTTGGACTATGCCCTGCTGGTCAGCCGATCAGCCTGATGTCCAGTCTCTCCCAGCACAGCCAAAATTTAGCGACAAACCCGGCCTGCTCCTTACTCGTTGGAGAACCCGGCCCCAAAGGCGACCCGCTCACCCATCCCCGGCTCAGCCTCATGGGCCGGGCGCAGTTTATCGACAACCAAAGCGACGCGCACAAAGAACTGGCTGCGCATTATCTGCGCAACCATCCAAAATCCAAACTCTATATCGGTTTTGCGGATTTCTCCTTTGTCCGGTTTTCGGTGCACCAAAGCCATCTGAACGGCGGCTTTGGCAAGGCTTTTACGCTCACCGCCAGCGACCTTGCCCTGCGCAGTTAGCCGCGGGTCTACTTATCGACCCGCACCACCACCTGCACTTCTCCGCGCAGGGCTTCGCCCCAGTTCAAACGGACCTCATTCTTGTTGCTGCCCTGTTCCAGCTGCACCCAGGGGCGCGGGTAGCGATAGGTTCCGCTGGAATTTCGCATCGGGCCAATGGCGACGACCGCATCCACCGCCCGCGCCCGCCCCTGAAACGGCATTGCCCCATCGGTAGATACCGTCCAACTGGTAGCGACCGTGGCCTGCTCGTGACGAATTCGCATCGGACTGGCCACCGCCGTGGAGATCCCGTGAAACGTATTCCCCTCAAAAAACACCGATTTGCAACGGCTGAAGTCCAGATCTGAAAAGCTGGTGTCGACCCGATCAGCCCGGTCGATATTCCCATTGATCGAGCGGAACTTATTGCCCGAAATGCTTACTCCATTCAGGAAATGCCCCGTGCCATAGGGTTTGATCACCACATAGCTAAACCAGGGCGCCACATCGCTGGACAAAAAGACATTGTCGGTGATCGACAGCGCACTAAAGGAAAACCCGTTGGAGAAATCCGGGGTTGGATCCTGCTCGTTCGTCCACTCGATAAAACAGTTGTCAACGTAGTTGTCCGAAATGGTGCTCGCACAATAGGTCGAGGCCATGATCAACCCCGCCGTGCGCACGCCACCCGCGATGCTGTCCCCCTGGAAGAAGTGGTTGCCCGTGATCGTGTTATTCGCCCCCGCCAGCAGGGCAAAATGGCGAAACTTGGTCACCCGGTTGTTGCGCAGTTTCGCGTCATTGGCGTTGACGTTAATCCCGACGCTGCTGCGGTTTGGCACAGTCTCCGGTTCCTCAGAGGATAGGAACTGGCAATTGTCTACCAAAATGCCCTGACACCCCGACCCGATTGAGGTGATCCCACGGTCCTTGGGCCGCGAGATAAAGCAATGATCCAGACTAAACACCGTCCCTGCCGAGGGCAGGCGCAGCGCTGAGCAGTGGGAGTTGCACTGGATTTCCACCTCGGTCATGCCAAACTTGCTCAGGGCGCTAAAGCCACTGAAATCCAGCAGATATTTAAAATCCTTGAAGGTAAAGACCTGAGTGCCTGCTGCATCATAGAGCGGCGCATTCAGGGTGATCTCACCCGCGCCTGTGTTTTTGCTGCGCACATAGATTTCGCGCCCAACACCGGCCCCCTCGACCAGCGCGCCAATGGGGATATTGGCGATGTTATTGACACTCTTCAGTTTGCGCGGATCATTGGGATCATAGGTGGCCTGTTCGCTCCATACCTGCGTATCCCAGGCCGCGCCACCAGAGGCTGAAAGTTGGCCATTTCGGATTACACGCCGGGTCGAATAGGAGCTGCGGTTGGGCACCGCAGCCTGCATATCAATCGGCGCAGTCACCGTCACCATCCGCCCAGCCAGATCCAGTGAATCATGATCTGATGAGTTCAACAGCGCCTGAAAGGCTTTCTTAAACCCCTCCTCCTCATTGCCAAAGGCCGCCGCATAGGACGGAAAGTCAAAGTTCTTGCGCAGCAAGAGCATTCTATCCACCGGCATCCGCAAACTGCCTTCGAAGTACACCGGATGATCTAGCGACACCGTCTGCGCCAAAAAATACTGCCCAACGGGCACCAGAATCTGTCGCCCTGCAGCAGCCGCATCCGCGGCCTCAAAGGCCGCGGTGTTATCCGTGACATCGTCCCCGATGGCGCCAAAATCCGTGACGTCCACCACGCTTACCATATCGCGCAGGAAGGCGCTGGTCAGATCGGTGACCTCGATGTCGTCAATACGAACCACGCCGCCATTCGGGCCAATCAGATCCAGTCCAAAGTGACCATAGGTGGCCTCCAACCCCCAGGGCATGTCGACGCCGGTACGACTGCCGGTGCCGACAATGGCGCTGACCTCAACCACCGTCCCATAGGAGGTCAGCGTGGTGCTGCTCCCGACCTCGATCACACCTGCGACATGGGCTTCACTGCTATTGCCTGCCCAGCCCGCAATCCGCACCGTAGGCAAAGCACCACTTACCGCCTTAATCCGCGCCTTTACCTGCAAGTAACAGCCCGGCAACAGCGGCGTTTTCCCCATATAGCGCAGCTTTTGAGTGGCCTGCAGTTTCTGCAACTCAAGACAGCCGGCAAAATCAGCATCTGCCACCACAATAGCCGCATTGGCCGCGCCGTCATATGTGTCCGACCCAGGCGTGCCATCGCCGCTTGACCAGACATCCAACCCCGCCTCGAACTCCGGTGGCATCAATTCCAGACCCGCAGTAATCACCTTGTTCATCCCAAAACCCTTTCCAACAGCGCCCATGCACGGCGCCGCCAAGAGCTAGAGATCTGGACTTAAAACTACGCAATCAAGGCGCGCGCCGTCCCGGTACCCCCATCCATTTTGGCTTTGCTTCGGAGCCTGTCCCTCGCCTGAGGACCGCCCGGCAGGGATAGGCAGCTGCCCCGGGCCAAATCGCCGAGGGCCCCCGCCACCAAGGCGGGGATACGGCCATTTTGCTTGGGAAGCAGATGCCGCCCCCTGCCAGGACCTCAGATCAGGCGCGGGGCAGGCCTTCAAAGCTTTGCTTGGGTGGGATCTTGAGCCAAAAACGCCTTCACGCAAAAAGAGAGAGCGCCCAAAAGGCGCTCCCAATTCTTCAAACCTGCAGGGGCTCAGGGTCAGTCCGCCAGAGCTTTCTCGATCAGGTCAATGGTCTCGCTCACGCCATACAGCGCGATAAAGCCACCAAAACGGGGGCCCTGCGAGGCGCCCAACAGCACCTCGTAGATGGCAGTGAACCAATCCCGCAGGGGCTCAAACCCATGGATCTTGCCAATGGCAAAGACCACAGATTGCAAGAATTCCTCATCGGCCAAATCTGCTTCGGGCAGAGGATCCTCCTTGCCGAGGATTTCGTTTTTCTTGGCAATCGCCGCCAGGGCCGCCTCCGCTGATTTCAACGCATCCGCCAGGTCCTGCAGGGCCAGACGCTCTTGGCCACTGGGCGCGCGGAAGACCTTGGTGGGTTTTACCTTGTCGTTGAAATAGGCCACTGCAAATCCCGCAGCCTGATCCATGGTTGGATTGCTTTCTGGCGTCGCATCAGGAGCATATTTATTGATAAAGCCCCACATGGTCTCCTTGTCCTCGGCGCTGGAGGCAGAGGCCAGGTTCAACAACATCGAGAACGGCACCACCATATCCGACTGCGGCACATCGCCTGCATGGATATGCCAAACCGGATTGTTCAGCTGCGCCTTCTGGTCCTGGGTCGCATAGGCCCGCAGCTGTTGATGGTACTCATCCACCGCTTTGGGGATCACGTCAAAGTGCATCCGCTTGGCGGTCTTGGGCTTTTGATACATGAAATAGGACAGGCTCTCGGCGCTGGCATAGGTCAGCCACTCGTCAATCGAAATCCCATTGCCAGAGGTTTTGGAGATCTTCTGCCCATTGGCATCCAGGAACAATTCATAGGTGAAATGCTCCGGCGCCCGGTGGCCCAGCACCCGGCAGATGCCATCATAGATCGGTGTATTGGTGCTGTGGTCCTTGCCGTACATTTCAAAATCGACGCCCAGCGCCGCCCAACGTGCGCCAAAGTCCGGCTTCCACTGCAGCTTCACATTGCCGCCGGTGACCGGTAGGGTCCATTCCTTGCCGTCCTCATCGTCAAAGGTCACCGTATAGGTTTCAGCGCAGACCTTTTTCATCGGCACATAGAGCACGCGGCCGGTTTCCGGGTGGATCGGCAAAAAGATCGAATAGGTCTGGCGGCGCTCTTCGCGCAGAGACTTCAACATGATCGCCATGACATCATCGTATTTATCGACGGCGCGTTTCAGCACCTCGTCAAACGCGCCGCTCTCATAGAATTCCTTGGCCGAATAGAAATCATACTCAAAGCCAAAGGTATCGAGGAACCGGCGCAGCATGGCGTTGTTGTGATGGCCAAAGCTCTCGTGGGTGCCAAAGGGATCCGGCACCGAGGTCAGCGGTTTTTGCAGATGTGGCGTCAGGCTGTCCGCATCTGGCACATTGCCGGGGACCTTGCGCATCCCATCCAGATCATCAGAAAAACAGATGAGTTTGGTTGGGATGTCGCTGATCACCTCAAAGGCGTTTTTGATCATGGTGGTGCGGGCCACCTCGCCAAAGGTGCCGATATGCGGCAGACCCGAAGGACCATAGCCGGTTTCGAACAAGACATAGCCCTTCTCCGGCGCGCCCTTGGCATAACGTTTGAGCACCCGACGGGCTTCTTCAAACGGCCAAGCTTTGCTCTTGAGAGCGGTGTCGCGCAAATCAGACATTGCAGTTCTCCATCAGCGGCCCCTATGGCCGCATAGTCCTGTCCCGCTGCCCCATGCAGCCGGTCGGCCCGGTCTATGGTGCAGATGCAGCATGAGTCAATGAACAGAGCCCCCCCGCACAGAGGTTTCAACCGGGAAAATGCGCCTTTTCCACTATCCAGTCCAGAATTCGCCGCACATCCTGCCGCGCAGCAGCTCCATCCCGCAGCCCGGCAAAATAACCGCGCGCCGATGTGGTGGTCGGGGCCTGCAATCGCAGCAAGGCGCCAGTCTCGATGAAACTGTCCAAAATCCCGCCCCATGCCAAAAAGACCCCCTGCCCCGCCAGCCCGGCATTCACCAACATGGCGTATGAGTTGAAGTCCAGGACCCGCGCGCCCTGTGGCATTCCCTGACCCGCAGATTTGAACCAGCTGGGCCAGTCATGCCACTGACTGCGGGCTGCTTCCATGGTCAGAAATGTCATGCGGGCGAAATCATAGCCCTGTGGCGTCATGCCAAGACGCGCCAGATACAATGGGCTGGCCGCTGCATAGACCTCATCGCTCAGCAGGCGCGCTTCTGGCTCGCCACTGGTACCAGGCACACCAAAACGGACAGTCAGGTCACCAGGGCGCACGGCCTCTCCATACTCCTGGCTTATGATACGAATCGTAACCTCGGGAAAGGTTTGCTCTAGTTCTCCGAGGCGCGGAATCAGCCAGAAACCAACAAATCCAGAGGGGGCCGTTACCGTCACAACCCGAGTTTCTGCTGCTTTTCTGATTTGGGAAACCGCATCTTCGATCTGGCCAAACCCACTGTGCAGCGCCTGTAGCAGCTCTTTTCCTGCGTGTGTGATGCGGGCTGGCTTATGGTTTCGATCAAAGAGATCACAGCCCAGATCCGCCTCGAGAGTCGCGATCCGACGTGAGACTGCCGGTTGCGAGACATTCAGCTCTTCTGCCGCAGCTGTCAGTGTCCCATGGCGCGCTGCGGCATAGAAGGCTGTTAGCCCTGAAAAGCTCGGAAGACGCTCCATCTAACATAACCTCATCGTATATTACATTGCAGCTTTAGCGCATTGAGTGAAACACAAAAAGCCCCTTATTTGAGGGCAACACCCGCGTGCTTAGCTCCACTCACACGAACCTCAAGGAGGCCCCAGAAGATGCACCAGGAAATCGCGCAGGATATTGCGACCGATATCACCACCCTGGCCACTGATTTCAGCGAAACCGAACAGCTGCATCAGGCCTCCAATCTGCCCCATGCTCCGCAGGACACCCTGCTGGTGGTGGACGCCGCACAGGCCCCTCTGTCCGGCGGCACCGATGCCGCCTTTGGCGAGGTCCGCTGGCGCACCCTGATCAACAGCTGTTCTGAAAAATCCCGCGACATGGTTTTGGGCATTGCCGAATTCGAACCCCATGGCCGCCTGCTGCCCCATCGTCACGATCCAGCAGAATTCTATTTTGGTCTCGAAGGCTCTGGCATCGTTACCATTGATGGCACGCCTCATGAGATGCGCCCCGGCGTCGCCATCTATGTGCCCGCCAATGCCGAGCATGACACTCAGGCCGGCCCAGAGGGCTTGCGCTTTGCCTATGGGTTTGCCGAGGCCAGTTTCGAGCAGATCACCTATCGGTTTTCTGCCACATCATAGGCCCAGAGCTAAAACCACATGAGATCTGGCCGTTTCCCGCCGGTTTTGCACCAGTTTCATCTCAATGGGCCAGAGGCAGCAGTTGAACCTGCCCCTGGCCGCGCCTATCCTTGGGCTTGAAATATCGCGCAAAAAGGATCTCCCATGCCCGAGCAAAACGCCCAATCCATGTCCCAGCAGGACTGCCTCGTGGCCCTGATGGTGGCCGTCTCTGCCTCGGACGAAAACATCCGTACTGCCGAACTGATTAAGATCCAATCCGCCGTCAACATGCTGCCGGTCTTTGCCGATTACGACATCGACCGCATGACGCGAATTTCCAACACGGTGCTGGACCTGTTTGAGCAGGAAGATGGGCTGGAAGCTCTGTTTGGCCTGATCCGCGATGACCTGCCAGAGCGCCTGTATGAAACGGCCTATGCTCTGGCCTGCGATGTGGCGGCCGCCGATGGCAAACTGGCCGAGACCGAGCTCGAGTTCCTCGCGGAGGTGCGCTACGAGCTCAACATCGACCGTCTGCACGCTGCCGCCATTGAGCGCGGCGCCCGTGCCCGTCATATGGTCTAATAGACCTCGCCTGCTTTCGTCTGTCTCAAACCAGTTGTTGGGGCAACTCTGCGACTGGCTCTCCAGTGCGCCTGTGCCCGGACCAAGCCATCGGGCAGATCAAAAGAGAGGCCAAAATTGGTCTGCTCATTTTACGCGTTTTTGGAGCTTAATCACAGGGCCAGTTTATCGCTAGAATGGTGCCAATATCGCCTTTGGAGCCAGATCATGAACCAGCCCCTCGACATTTCAACCCTACCCTCAGTCTGCCCGCTGGACTGCCCCGACACCTGTAGCCTCAGCGTCCAAGTGCAGGGCGACACAGTTGTGTCGGTTAAGGGGTCTATTGCTAATCCCTACACGGCCAATGTGATCTGCAACAAGGTGGCCCGCTACTATCCGGAATTTGTGCATGGGACAGCCCGCCTCACCCATCCGCTGAAACGTGTTGGCCCCCGTGGCTCTGGCCAATTTGAGCGGATCAGTTGGGAGGCGGCGCTGGATATCGTGCATGCGGGGTTCACCCAGGCGATTGAGGCCCACGGCCCCCAATCCGTGCTGCCCTTCAACTATGCAGGCCCCCATGGCGAGCTGGCGGGTGGCTCGATGGATCGGCGGTTCTTTTACCAGATGGGCGCCAGCCTGCTCAACCGTGGCCCGCTGTGCGGGGGGGTGCGCGGGGGGGCCTATGCCAGCCTGTTTGGCGCCGCACCCGGCATGCCTCCGGTGCAGATTGAGCAGTCCGATCTGGTGCTGGTCTGGGGCAACAATGTCACCGTCTCCAACCTGCACCTGGCACCACTGCTGAAAAAACTGCGGGCGCGAGGCGGCAAACTGGTGGTGATCGACCCCAAGCGGATCAAAATCGCCGAACAATGCGACATGTATCTGCAAATCAAGCCCGGCACCGATGTGGTCCTGGCCATGGGATTGGCGGCTGAGCTTGAGCGGCGCGGCGCGCTGGATGAGGCTTTTATCGCGCAATGGGTCGACGGCTTTGATCCCTATATGGCGCAGGCGCGGCACTACACATTGGATCAGGTCGTTGAAACCTGCGGAATCAACGCCGAAGACTTTCACGCCCTCGCCGAGGTGATCGTCGCCGCCAAGAACATGGCCTGCGCCTTTGGCAACGGGATTGAACGTGGCCGCTCTGGTGGGTCCGCACTGCGGGCAGGCATGGCGTTGCCAGCGCTTTTGGGCCACCACGGGCGTCTGGGCGCAGGTGTCATGGCAAAATCCGGCGGTGCCACCCCTAAGACCCAGGCACGCCTGCATGGCAATCACCTGATCAAACCCGGCACCCGGACCTTTAACATCGTGGACCTGGCCAATATCCTGCAGGATGACGACCTGGAGACCCCGATCAAGGCCACGATGATCTACAACCACAACCCGGTGGCGACGCACCCCGATCAGGCCAATCTGATGCGGGCACTGATGCGGGAGGATCTATTCATTGCGGGCTGTGACGTGGTGATGACCGACAGCATGGCCTATTGCGACGTGATTCTCCCGGCAGCCTCACATTTTGAGTTCGACGATATTTACGGCGCCTACGGTCAGAACTACCTGCAACGTGCGGCCCCGGTGATCCCTTGTGTTGGCGAAAGCCTGCCCAATACTGAGATCTTCCGCCGCCTTGCCGCACGCTTTGGCTATACGGATCCGCTGTTTCAAGCCAGCGATACCCAGCTGATGGATGAGGCCATCGACGAAACACACCCACAGCTACAGGGAAAACGCCCCAGCCAGATCCCGCTGGATGGCGCCATCGAGATGATGGCGTCAGATGGCGAACCGCTGGTGATGTGCAAGAACGTCGCCCCTGCCACACGCTCGGGCAAGATTGAGCTGTTCAGCGCGGATTATGAGGCACGCTATGGCTTTGGCGTACCCCGCTATGACCCGGCGCCGCAGAATCTGCCTTTGACGTTGATCACCCCCAGCTCCTCCAAACGGACCAACGCCACATTTGGCAGTGATCCAGCCTCAACCGGGCCGGAAATTCTGGAGATGCATCCTAGAGATGCCCACGAACGGGGTCTGCCGGATGGTGCGATTGTCTCGGTGTGGAATGCGCGTGGCGCAGTCACTTTACAATTGAAGATCACCACGGCCACCCGCCCCGGCGTGCTCTATTCCCCAAAGGGCACCTGGCGTG
This sequence comes from uncultured Roseobacter sp., assembly GCA_913054455.1. Classification (GTDB taxonomy): domain Bacteria; phylum Pseudomonadota; class Alphaproteobacteria; order Rhodobacterales; family Rhodobacteraceae; genus Pseudophaeobacter. The sequence goes on along the minus strand of CAJXIL010000010.1, from coordinate 20,242 downwards.
GCAGCTCGCAGACGGGGTTCACCGTCAATGCGCTGATCCCCGCGGATATCCGGACCGATATCGAGGATGGCGCCTGCTATCACGAGACATTTGTCGATGTGAAGCCCGCACCATAGGCCCGGCAGTAGCCCGCGCCCTGTCTCAAACTTCATTTGAGGCGGGGCGCTAGGTGCCGTAACTTTGCCCCCAGCGTTCGATCAGCTGCTGCTGCAACCGTTTTGCCCTCTTGTTCCAACTGCGTGCGCCCTCGGGGCGTTCACGTTCTGCCCGGCTGATACGCGCGCGGGCCTTGGTATCGGCGGCAAAGATGGTAAAGGCCAAAACAGTGCCACTGGAGGTGGTCAGGAAGCCACCGAGCCCAGACACAAAGTTCAGGGTGCCGGTTTTGGCCGCCACCTTGATGGGATGGTTCTTCAGCACCCGGCCATTGGCGTCGCGCATCGGAAAACTCTTGAGCAAAGGCTTGAGGCTGCCCGCCTTATAGGCGGCCACCAGGACCTTGAGCATTGCGTGCGGCGCCACGCGAGAGGCCTCTCCCAGGCCTGAGTGATCGACCATTTTGACCGAATTGACCCCATATTTGATCCGAACCCAGCGCGACATTTCGGCAGCAGACTCTTTGAGCCCCTTAGGGCGCTTGCCACGTTTCGCCGTGGCGGTCATGCCGATCATCTCCGCCATCAGATTGTTGGAGAACTTCAACATTGCCTTGAGCATCATATCCAGGGGCGGGCTGTGATGTTGAGCGATCACAGTGGCGGTAGGTAGCGAAGAAATCCGTTTGGCCGCCTTAAGCTTGATCCCATGAGCCCGTGCCATGGTGCGAAACACATCGCCAGCATAGTCTGCTGGACGACGCACCGGCAGCCAGCGCGATCCGCCCTTGCCCAGCGCCTGGGAGGCCACAGTCCAACTGTCGGTCCCATTGCGATCCGCATAGGTATAGACTGGCAGGGCGCGATTGGCGACTTTCATCCGTGCCATGCTGACTTCGGGGCGGTATTTCGTGGTGCGAGCATCCATGTTGATGCTCCAACTATTCCCAGCCCGCTTCCATTCAAAATGCACCCGATTAAAATTCAGGGCAATCCCAGCCACTGCCGGGCTGTAGCCCACATGATCGGGTTGTCCCTTATCGATTGTCTGCACCCGTGGCAGCGCTCCATCCCAGACCTTAAAGGCGCCCCGAACCTCACGGATCCCGGCCTTTTTCAGCGCCGCAGCCAGCTGAGCCAGATGATCGGTGTTCAACATAGGATCGCCACCACCTGCGAGGATCAGATCCCCCTTCAGCACTCCGCCGGAAACCGTTCCAGCCGCAAGAACCCCCGTGGTGAATCTGTAGTTTGCCCCCAGGCTGTCCAGCGCATAAAGCGCCGTCAGCGCCTTTGCGACGCTGGCAGGTGGCAGGGCGTCTTCGCCCGCATGGGATTCCAGCTCCTGGCCGGTTTTGACCTCAGCCACTGCACAGGCGACCTGACCGGAAAGCCCGGAACGCGCCAAAAGCGCCTTTAGGCTCCGCGTGGGATTGACCGGTGTCGCCCCCGCCTGAGCCCCAAGCCCGGTAGCCGCACGACCCAGTGGGCGCAATGAGGTCTTTGGCGCATTGGCCAGCGCCGCTGGGGCGGCCAGAGCCGCTGCTGCGGCGGAAATGAAAAAGCGTCTCGATAACATGTCAGTCAATATCTAATAAAATTGCTGCTAAACGGCAAATGAAGTCCAAATTTGATGGTGACGCCATAGCTCATACCTCATCTGCGGCAAAATCACTGCAAAAATCTTCCCCAAAAGGGAGGGCACCATCGAACAAGGTGCTGTGGGTAAAGACAGTCTGGCAGAGCAAAAGGTCGGTAAAAAGGCAGCAATTGGCTCATATTGGGTCAGCTTGGCGCTGGGGTTAAGGCCATGCCAAGGCCACACTCTTTCAGAGCTCAAGACAGCGCTAAGAACAGAACGCATCATTCTGCGGTTGACGACCAGCCCCCTGTCGCACGGATCGCGGTGGAGCTGGCAGAGATCATTGGCACATTGACAAAGCACCAGGCCGGGGCCTGGGACCGCGCCAAAGCCTGGCTCTGGCTGTCCTTAACCATCTGGCGGCGGTAGATTCGCGCTGCTGGGGACAGGCGCGCTGAAATCCGGTCTCCAGGGCGCGCCAGAACGCCAATCGGCACAGTCTCCATAATCTGTTGCCAGTCCTTCCAATGATGGAAATGCGCCAGGTTATCCGCCCCCATCAGCCAGGTGAAACGCACCTGCGGATAAAGGCGCCGCAACGCCCGCAGGGTTTCAGCCGTATAGCGGGTTCCCAAACGCGCCTCGATATCGCTGATTTGAACCTTTGGGTGTTCCATCAGATCCTGTGCGGCTGCAACGCGCCGCTCCATACTGGCCGGCGCGCGGGACTTGAGCGGATTGCCGGGCGAGACCAGCCACCAGAGGCAATCCAGATCAAACCGCTGCAAGGCCGCCCGGCTGATCTGCACATGGCCCTGGTGGGCTGGATCAAACGACCCGCCGAGCAAGCCCACGGTCATACCGGGGCGTAGATATGGAAATCCCTGCCTCATCCATTGGTTGATGCACATAAATCTATGAGATGCCAAGCCCCAACCGCGCATCGGCAGCTGTCCTGTGAAACACAAAAAGGCCCTCCGATAAGGCCTCTTTGCTTAGGCACAGGCTCCACTGCAAGCGGCGTCTCAGGTAGCAATCTTGCCGTAGAACTTCAAAGGATCATCCCCATAGCGATTTGCCCCCTGTGTCCCCGGAGAAAATATCAACACAAGCACAAACAGCAGGCCGAGATAGGGGATCGCCGCGATCAAAATGGCCCACCCCGTCCAGCCCATGTCCCGGCATCGTTGTGACCCCACAGCGAGGCTCGATATCATAAGCGGAATATAGACAAGAAGTAACACAACTGTGCCAAGACCCGCTGCATTGAAAGCAGCAGCCCCCATAAACGCGCCGACCGGAAGGGAAATCGCCAACAGGGAAAGCGTATACAAAATATAGCTTTTCCTATTCCGACGTCCCTCAAAGGTAAAAAGGTCTGAAAAAACTGGCTTAGACATAATTGAAACTCCCAAAAGGGGAAAACTAAAAATAAAGGTCACAATCCAAACATCGCGACCAAACAACTGCTGATAGAAATCATCAACAGACCCTCACGCTAATACAGGTTCTGCCCGTGGATCAAGATGAACAGTCCTTAATTTCTGGCTGCCCCCACCAATGAGCCGCATCCGCATTGCCCCGCGCCGCCCCATCCGTTATCACACCGTCCAGCACGCATTCCCCCATCATGGAGCAGTCACATGGCCGCCTATCAATACGTCTACCACATGCAGGGTGTCTCCAAGACCTACCCCGGTGGCAAAAAATGCTTTGAAAACATTCACCTGTCCTTCCTGCCCGGCGTCAAAATCGGTGTTGTCGGTGTCAACGGTGCCGGTAAATCGACCCTGATGAAGATCATGGCCGGTCTCGACAAGGATTTCACCGGTGAAGCCTGGGCCGCCGAAGGCGCCAAGGTTGGCTATCTGCCGCAGGAGCCAAAACTGGATGAGAGCCTGACGGTACGTGAAAACGTGATGCTGGGGCTGGCCGAGAAAAAGGCCAAGGTCGACCGCTTCAACCAGATCGCGGTCGAGATGGCCGAGAACTACACCGATGAGCTGATGGAAGAGATGACCGCGCTGCAGGACAGCATTGACGCGGAAAACCTCTGGGATCTGGACAGCCAGGTCGATGTCTCGATGGAGGCCCTGCGCTGCCCCCCTGATGATGCCGAGATCTCCAATCTGTCGGGCGGTGAAAAGCGCCGGGTGGCCCTGTGCAAACTGCTGCTAGAAGCCCCCGACATGCTGCTGCTAGATGAACCGACCAACCACCTGGACGCGGAAACCATCGCCTGGCTGCAACAGCACCTGATCGACTACAAAGGCACTATCCTCTGCGTCACTCACGACCGCTATTTCCTCGACGATATCACCAGCTGGATCCTCGAGCTCGACCGCGGCAAGGGTATCCCCTATGAGGGCAACTACTCTGCCTGGCTGGAGCAAAAAGCCAAACGTCTGGAGCAGGAGGCCCGCGAGGACAAGTCCAAGCAGCAGACCCTGCAGCGCGAACTCGATTGGATGCGCCAGGGTGCCAAGGCGCGTCAGGCCAAATCCAAAGCCCGGATCAACGCCTATAACGATCTGGCGGAACAGTCCGAACGCGAAAAGCTGACCCGTGCCCAGATCGTCATCCCCAATGGCCCCCGCCTGGGCTCCAAGGTGATCGAGGTCGAGGGCATCTCAAAGCACTATGGCGACAAGCAGCTGGTTGAGAACCTCTCCTTTGACCTCCCCCCCGGCGGTATCGTTGGTGTGATCGGCCCCAACGGCGCGGGTAAATCCACCCTATTCCGCATGCTGACCGGCCAGGAACAACCCGACAGCGGCTCTGTCTCTTATGGCGACACGGTTAAGCTTTCCTATGTGGACCAGTCCCGCGACGACCTGAAGGACAATGAAACCGTCTGGGAAGCCATCTCTGGTGGCGCCGAGATCATCGAGCTGGGCGATGCCCAGGTGAACTCCCGCGCCTATTGCTCTTCGTTCAACTTCAAAGGCGGCGATCAGCAAAAACCGCTGAACCTGTTGTCTGGTGGGGAACGCAACCGTGTCCACATGGCGCGTCTGTTGAAAGAGGGCGGCAACGTGCTCCTCCTCGATGAACCGACCAACGATCTGGACGTGGAAACCCTGCGGGCGCTGGAAGACGCGCTGGTAGATTTTGCCGGCTGCGCCGTGGTGATCTCCCACGACCGTTTCTTCCTCGACCGGATCTGCACCCATATGCTGGCCTTTGAAGGCGACGCCCATGTGGAATGGTTCGAGGGCAACTTTGAGGATTACGAGGAAGACAAGAAGCGCCGCCTCGGCGCCGACGCGCTGGAGCCCAAGCGCCTGAAGCACAAGAAATTTGTACGTTAAACACTCGAAGCCCTGCCTCTTGGCGGGGCTTTTTTATCTAGAGAGGTATTTACCATGCCAACAGGACGATCAGTACGGCTTTTCTTGGCTGAAGGGACACCTACTGGAATTCTGACTGCTGAAATCGTCAACTGGACAGGTCATGTCCTCTCAGCCCCGCGGACACGCCTAGAAACAGCACTAAAGCGAAGTGAGCTGAAGAAGACAGGTATATACATTCTGTATGGGGCACCTTTGGACGCGGACCTTCCGATGGTTTACATTGGCGAAGGAGATGACATATCCACACGTCTATCAAGCCATGCAAGAGATGATGACAAAGCGTTTTGGGAGCGCTTCATCGCTGTCACAAACAAGGATATGAACCTAACAAAAGCCCATGTGAAATACCTAGAAGGCCGCCTGATTACATTGTTGAAAGAGGCCAAAAAGTCCCAAGTTACAAATAAGACTGACCCGAATTTTGATAGGCTTCCTGAGGCAGATATTTCGGATATGGAGTCATTTCTGGAGCAATTGCAGCTGGTTCTACCAGTAGTCGGCGTAGACTTTTTTAGAAAAGTCCCTTCCGCTCTAGCTGGAAATTTCGGTGGCGATTCTGCCGAAACCCCGACCTTCACCATTCAGCACAAACGGAAAGGTATTTCAGCCATTGCTAAGGAAATTGAAGGCGAATTTGTTGTGCTTTCCGGTTCAACTGGAGATCTAAGGGAGGCCGCTTCTTTTTATGAAAGATTGAAAAACCTAAGGGAACAACAACTCGCTGTTGGGAAAATCTCTAAGGTCGGCGATCAATCTTTTGAACTACTAGAAGACATTGCATTCTCTAGCCCAAGCGCTGCCGCCGTTTTTCTGTTTGGGACTTCACGAAATGGGCGAACTGATTGGCTAGTCGAAGGAAAGGCTATGAACTACGGAGAATGGAAAGAGCATCTTCTTAAAGAGTAAGTCCGTTATTTGCGCCAGCCCACCTCCCCCAGGCGCGGGCCCGACGGCCTCGGGACAAGCTCACAACAGTTGCCTCCCAAAGCCGCCGCTACATGTGAAGGGTTGCACCCGTCCTGACCTCTGTAAGCGGCAGCGCAAAGGGAAAGCCTATCATCTTTCTAAAAATATTCCCGCCGGAGGCAAGGCCGCATGGCGCTCGTTCTCCCCCCACGCACCCTTGCAGTTTGCCTTTTGCCCTACCTGCGCTAGGCTTGGCATAACCCATCATCTGTTTGTTTCCCTGTCCTCTGGTTTGAAAGGGTCCGCCAATGCCGATCTCCGCCGAAGAAATTGCCGCCAAGGTCGAGGCCACCAAGGGCAGAAAAGCCAAGCGCCGCAAACTGACCAGCGAACCCGAAGGCACCAAGGGCAAAAAACTGCCCAGCGATCTGCGCAAGGGGCTGGAAGCGCATTTTGGCAGCAAGCTTTCCAAGGTGAAGGTGCATATCGGCGGCAATGCCAAAGACCTCTGCAAAGAGCTGCGGGCCAAGGCATTCACCATCGGCAATGACCTCTATCTGGCCCGCCCGGCCAGCGCCAAGGACAACAATCTGCTGGTGCATGAGCTCGCCCATGTGCTGCAACAGGGCCGTGGCAGGATGCCAAAGCCCCGCGACGGTCAGGCGCTGGTTTCAAAATAGGCTCAACCAATCACCATTTGGCCAACTATTTTTCCCTTGTTTTTCGGCGACTTGAATCTTGACCACTCCCTCCTCGCCCCAAAACGCACAAGGTTTAAACAAAATCTTAACCATTTGCCTCTGTATTGAACCGACGATGCCGCGCTAAGTTCTGGGAGTGGCCTCGCCGAGGGAGAACTATTATGGCTTTTGTGAGTATCGTGTTTGGCTCAGTCTTTGGGCTCTTGTCTGCCATTACCGGTTTTGCGCTGTTTGACCTGCATGTCTGGCAGAGCTTGCTGCTCTATTCCACATCTGGAGTAGTGTTTGCCGTACTGTCGATCACAGTTCTGGTGCTGCGCAGTGGCCGGGCGTCCACATCGCCCTCTCTGGAAGATCAGGCAACGGCCAGCGCCTGATCACGCCTCAGCGCTCCTATCCTTCAGTATAGGAGTTCCTATCCTCTGGGATAGGTCGGCCTATCATAATTAAAACTAGTTAAATCCAACATTCTTGCCTAACCTTTAACCACAGGGGTAGGAGAATATACGTTGATTTGGACAAGCGCCGTTACAGGGGCCTTTTTGGCTCTCATTTCCACAAGTGCAGCCTTAATATTCCTCGCTCTTCCGATTTGGACGTTTTTGTTAATTTATCCGACGGCTGCTGGCCTCTTTACAGCTGTGATCTTCGCGATCCTATTCCTGCGCAGCCTGCCACGATCGGAAGGTCAGGAAGTTTGCCAAACCGATGATCAGTACTACCAAAACTCTTTGGTCTCCTCCCTCGCGACGGTGTGCACAAGAGACAGCTCTCCCTACAAAAAGTAGGACCTTCTATCAGGTCTAGCGCCTAAAACTATGAAGGGCACAAACTAACGGGCCTTGACCCAGGCGACGATCTGCCCCTCCCGCAAAGCCCCAGCTTGGCGCTTTTTCTCTTTGCCTCGCTCAAAAGCCACGAGAGTCGGGATCCCCTTGATCCGATACCGGCCGCCCGTAGACTGATGGCGCTGGGTATCCAATTTGACCAGACGCGCCTGCCCTGCCAGTTTCTGAGAGGCCTTGGCATATTCAGGGCCCATCATCTTGCAGGGACCACACCAGGGCGCCCAGAAATCCACCACCAAAGGTAAATCATCGTTCTGCGCCGCCTTTTGCAGGACCGCCGGGTCCACATCCATCGGCTGTTTTGGTATCAATGCCGTTCCGCAGCTGCCACATTTTGCGCCCGACATGAGCTTTACCTCTGGCACCCGGTTCAGCTGGCCACAAGCAAGACAGGTCAAGGTCTTCATTGTCATCTGTTGCGCCATCGATAGGTCTCCAGTGCGTTGTTTCCAACAGATATAAGCTCAAACTGAGCCTCTACAAGCCCGCAGATCGACCAGAAGGCTTGACCCTAACGGTTGCCGCACGCAGACTGGTGCAAACCTGTTCCAACATGTGAGGCCCAGATGGTTTCTCGCCGCGCGTTTTCTACCTCTGCCCTGGCTGCTCTGTCGGCGGCAACGCTATCCAACCTCCCCCTGGCAAGCCCGGCCCTGGCAAAGGCCCCTCCGGTTTTTGATCCCACACCACAGTTTGTAAGGATCAAGAAACAGTTTCTGCCTGGTGAAATCCTGATCCTGCCCCGATCATACTACCTGTATTTCGTGACAGAACAGCGCAAGGCTATTCGCTACGGGGTTGGCGTGGGCAAGGCTGGATTGGAATTCACCGGCAGTGCCATCATCCAGCGCAAACGCGAATGGCCCAGCTGGCGACCAACCCAGGACATGATTGAGCGCAGCCCACGCAGTTATGGGCGTTTTGCTGGCAACAGCTATGTACAACCTGGCGGGCCGGACAATCCCTTGGGCGCACGGGCGCTCTACCTCTATCAAAACGGGGTAGATACTTATTTCCGCATCCACGGCACTACCCAGCCAGAAACGATTGGCTCCTCCGCCTCAAACGGCTGCATCCGCATGTTGAACGAACATGTTACCGATCTTTATGAGCGCGTTCCAATCGGCACCAAGGTCACAGTGCTTTAGCAGGGCTTGCCCCGCCCCGCGGTCACAGCGCCTTATAGGGGCAAAACGCCCCTCAAAAGGCTATCTAGCAGGCAATGCTCCCCTCGCGAGCGCAATCCGCGCGCCTGATGCAACGTTCGCCAGCAGGACAGCACAGGCTGCGTGAATTTTTCTTGCGTGGGGGCTTCTTCTGTCCAATGCTGTCATCGCGAGGTCATAAAAGGGGTGCTATTGGTCCCTGATGGGTGGATTACCCCAGAATGAGCGAGCCATACTGCCGCATGTTGCGGGCAGAGCGCGTGAGAAGAAACTAGGAGAAGAGACGATGGCAACTGGCACCGTCAAATGGTTCAACACCACAAAAGGCTTCGGCTTTATCGCCCCCGATAATGGCGGCAGCGATGTATTTGTTCATATTTCTGCGGTTGAGCGGTCCGGTCTGACTGGCCTCGCAGATAACCAAAAAGTGAGCTATGAGATGCAGCCCGGCCGCGATGGTCGCGAATCTGCTGTCGACCTCGCGCTGCTTTAAGCTGCCCGAACGACCCATTCTGGCGGCCCCCGTTGCGGGGCCGCTTTTGCGTTCAGGCTCCTAGCTGTCTTGACCTGCTGCTGTGATCCGGGCCGCCAGGACCTGCACCGCTGGCCCAAGAGCCACAACATTTAGCGCGACGCCTTTGGCATTGGGGTGAATGTTATCGCTCTGCATGTAAGCCTGCGCCGCCGCCGGATCACTGCCGACAAGAGCACGAATCCCAGCAAAGGCATCTGGATGCAAAAGCGCGTCAAACTCCTGCGCCAGATCGGCATAGATACTGTCAAAGCTGGCCTTATACTCCGGGCCAAAATTGCCAGGGGCGCGCATGCCGATCAGCAGCACTTCGATCTCGCGGGTCTGCGCCGCCAGCAGGATCTGACGCAGATTTTTGCGGGCTTGGTCTGGCGACAGTCCCCGTAGCAAATCATTGCCACCCAGCAACACAATAAGCCCCTGCGGCTGATCCGCCAACGTCCAGTCGATCCGCGCAGCGCCGCCAGCGGTGGTATCACCGGAAACCCCCGCATTGTTCAGGGTGACAGCAACTTCCTGAGCATCCAGCCAGTGTTGCAATTGCGGGACCAGCCCGTCACCCTGGGTTAAGCCGTAACCCTGCACTAGACTATCTCCGAAAGCAGTGATCCGCAGGTCCTCTGCGCGCGTATCAGAGGCGTAGCTTACGAAAAAAATTATCCCAAACAGGGCCAAAACCTTGTGCATCGCGGCAAATGCTCCATATCCGATACAGTATTTTTAACAGGCGCAGCTTCATGACAGAAACAGAAAAACCCGTTCTTCATCTTAAAGATGCGTCTTTAACACTGAATGGCAATACCGGGCCGGTACGAATTTTGCAGGATATCTCACTGGATGTCTCTCCGGGGGAAACCCTGGGCCTGATTGGCCCGTCCGGATCCGGTAAATCCTCATTGTTGATGCTGATGGGCGGGCTGGAGCTGGCAACAGGCGGGCATATTTCCGCGCTGGGGCAGGATCTTACCGCCATGGACGAAGACGCCCTGGCGCGGTTTCGCCGCAATCACATGGGGGTAGTCTTCCAAAGTTTCCACCTCATCCCCACTATGACCGCACTGGAAAATGTCGCCACCCCGCTGGAACTGTCCGGCCGGAGTGACGCCTTTGAAGTGGCCCAGGCTGAGTTGGAGGCCGTAGGGCTAGGCCACCGCTCTGGCCATTTCCCGGCGCAGCTATCCGGTGGTGAACAACAGCGGGTAGCTCTGGCGCGCGCGCTGGCACCACGCCCAGCAATTTTGCTGGCGGATGAACCCACCGGCAATCTGGACGAGGCCAACGGCGCCGCTGTAATGGACCTGCTCTTTGGTCTGCGCGACCGCTCTGGCGCGACACTCATCATGGTCACCCATGCGCCGGAACTGGCAAACCGCTGCGACCGGGTCATCCGGCTGCGCGATGGCCGATTGGCAGACCCGGCAGCCGCAACCGAGGCGGCAGAATGACGGGACACGCCCGCGCCTCCGCCTCTTCACTCCGACTGGCCTGGCGTTTTGCCCTGCGGGAGCTGCGCAGCGGCGTCAAAGGCTTTCGTATCTTTCTGGCCTGTCTTGCGCTTGGCGTTGCTGTGATCGCCGCCATTGGCTCTATCCGGGCCTCAATCGAAGCCGGGTTGACCCAGGAAGGCGCCACCCTCTTGGGCGGCGATGCCGAGATGACCTTCACCTATCGTTTTGCCAATGACGAAGAACGCGCCTGGATGGCCGAGCAAGCCCAGGCTGTCTCGGAAGTGGTCGAGTTCCGCTCGATGGCGACCCTGGGTGAGGAGCGCGCACTGACCCAGGTCAAGGCAGTTGATACCGCCTATCCGCTGGCCGGCACTCTAACCCTGCAGCCTGATATTCCGCTGGAACAGGCGCTCACCGGCGACGGCGACCTACCCGGCGTCGCTATGATGCCTGTTCTGGCCGACCGACTGGGGCTGGAGCCTGGCGATAAGGTGCGCTTTGGCACCCGCGATTTTGTGCTTATGGCCACCATCAAGACCGAGCCCGACGCCGCCGCCTCTGGCTTTGCGCTGGGGCCGCGCACGCTGGTCGCCCTGCCCGCGCTTGAGGGCTCTGGCCTGTTGGCGCCAGGTTCGCTGTTTTCCACCAAATACCGTCTGACCCTGCCACCAGAGACCGATTTGGACGCGCTTCAGGCCGAAGCCCGCGCCCAGTTCGAGGAAAATGGCATGCGCTGGCGTGATGCCCGCAATGGTGCCCCTGGCATTGCCACCTTTGTGGAACGTCTGGGCGGTTTCTTGGTGCTGGTTGGCCTCTCTGGCCTTGCGGTGGGCGGCGTAGGTGTCTCTGCCGCTGTGCGTGCCTATCTGGCCACCAAGACCGAAACCATCGCCACCCTGCGTACCCTTGGGGCTGAACGGCAGGTGATCTTCCTCACCTACTTCCTACAGATCGGCGCGCTCACCCTACTGGGGGTCAGTATTGGATTGCTCCTGGGCGGGCTTGGGCCGATCCTACTGGGGCCAATGATAGCTGCACAGCTGCCCTTCCCGGCCCTTTTTGCTATCTATCCCGCCACCCTCATCGAGGCCGCGCTTTATGGCTTTCTCACCGCCTTTATCTTTGCGCTGTGGCCCCTGGCACGGGCCGAGCGCATCCGCGCCGCCTCGCTGTTTCGCGGCGCTTTGGGCGAGGTAAGTCGCTTGCCAGCCCTGCGCTACATTCTGGCCACCGGCTTGGCGCTGGCTCTGCTTGTGGGCTCTGCCGCCTGGTTCTCTGGCGCGGCTGAGCTGACGCTCTGGACGGCTGGCGGGTTGATGGGCGCGCTCTTGGTGCTGCTGATTGCCGCGCTTGGCCTTGGTTGGCTGGCACGGCGTGGATCTCACATCACCCGCGGACGCCCCGCATTGCGGTGGGCGCTCGCCGCCATTGGCACCTCGCGCGATGGGGCCGTGCCTGCGGTGCTGGCACTGGGGCTGGGGCTCACGGTTCTCGCCGCCATTGGTCAGATCGACGGCAATATGCGCCGTGCCATCGCGGGCAATCTGCCGGATGTTGCGCCCTCCTATTTCTTTGTCGATATCCAACGCGATCAGATGCCCGCCTTCCTCGCCCGCGTCGAGGGCGACCCGGCTGTGAGCAAGGTCGAAAGCGCCCCAATGCTGCGCGCGGTCATTACCAAGATCAATGGCACCCCCTCGCAAGAGGTCGCAGGTGATCACTGGGTGGTGCGCGGCGATCGCGGGGTTACCTATGCGGCTGCCCAGCCAAAAGGCACCGAGGTGGTGGCAGGCAGTTGGTGGCCCGCAGATTACACCGGCCCGCCCCAGGTCAGCTTTGCCGCTGAAGAAGCCGAGGAACTGGGGCTTTCCCTTGGCGACACCATCACGCTCAACGTTCTGGGCCGCGATATCCAGGCCGAGATCACCAGCTTTCGCAATGTCGATTTCTCCACAGCAGGCATGGGCTTTGTGCTGACCCTCAATGAGGCCGCTCTGGCCGGCGCGCCCCATAGCTTTATTGCCACGGTCTATGCTGAAGCCAGCTCTGAAGCGCAGATCCTGCGCGATTTGGCTCAGGCGATGCCCAATATCACAGCCATCCGGGTGCGCGATGCCATTGATCGGGTCTCGGATATTCTGCGCCAGCTGGCAGCTGCAACCAGCTATGGTGCGGCAGCCACCCTGCTGACCGGATTTTTGGTATTGCTCGGCACCGCCGCCGCCGGAGAGCCCGCACGCCGTTACGAGGCCGCCTTGCTCAAGACCCTTGGGGCCTCACGCCGCAAAATCCTGCTGAGCTTTGCCCTGCGCTCCATTATCCTGGGCGCCGGCGCTGGCGGAGTTGCCCTGCTGGCAGGCGTGGCGGGGGCCTGGGCGGTGAATAGCTACGTCTTTGAGACCGCCTATGTGGTGATCTGGCCCAATGCGCTGGCAGTGGTTTCTGGCGGGATTGCAACCACGCTTCTGGCGGGGTTGATCTTTGCCTGGCGCCCGCTGGCGGCCCGCCCCGCCCGCATCCTGCGCGCCCGCGAGTAGGAACACTGGAACCTGTTTCAGATGGTGAATGGAAAAAAGCAAACCCCGGGCCCGCACGGACCTGGGGTTTTGCAAAGGGGCAAGCCCTAAGCGCTTTCACAGCGGGCGGTTAGCACAGCTGTCAGCTCGCCGCTGCCGTAGCGGCTCCCGCTCCAGCACAGGCCACCGGTTGCAGAATGCGCATCAGATCGTGATTGTCACAGATCAGCGCTTCCAAAGTGATATCATCCAGCGAGGCATAAAAGGCCTGCGCGGCCTCCGAGAGAGCCACTTTTAGCCGACAGGCACTGGCAAGCGGACAGGTGTTATCCGCATCGGCAAAACACTCCACCATGGGCAGCGCGCCTTCGACATCGCGAAACACGTTACCAATCTGGATTTCCTCGGGCTGACGCCCCAGGGCCATGCCGCCATTGCGCCCGCGCTGGGTGTGCAGATAGCCAAGCTGGCTCAGCTGGTTGATCACCTGCGCCAAATGGTTTTCCGAGATGTTGCAGCATTCGGCGATTTCAGCCTTGGTGACCAAACGATCCGCGTTTGCCGCACAGTACATCAGCAGCCGGACGGCGATATTGGTCCTTTTTGTGATGCGCATAGTCCTGGCTCCCGCTACTTTAGGCTCAGGCTATATTGCACGGCTCGACAAAAAGCGGTTTGACATACATCAATTGGCCTGGCCTCAAAAACGGAACAATGCTCAAATGACGCCTCTACCCCCCTATTTCTTTGGCTATGGCAGCCTGGTGAACACAGCAACTCATGATTATGTTGACGCCCAGCCAGCGCAGCTCATGGGGTGGCAGCGCCGCTGGTGTCATACGGCCCTGCGGGATGTGGCATTCCTGACGGTGGAGCCTGCCCCGCAGGTCCAGATTGACGGGCTGATCGCTGCCGTACCCGATGCGGATTGGGACGCCCTCGACAAACGCGAATTCGCCTACGACCGCTTGGCAGCAGATCACCAGATCCGCCATACACTTCCAGGCCGACCCGAGATCTCGCTCTACGCAGTGCCGACCGAGGCCCAAAACCAGGGCAGCCAGAGTCACCCCATCTTGCTCAGCTATCTGGACGTGGTGGTGCAGGGCCATTTGCGGGTCTTTGGTGAGCAGGGTGTCGTGGACTTCTTTGCCAGTACCAAAGGCTGGCAGGCACTAATCTTGAACGACAGGCTGGATCCGCGCTATCCCCGGCACCAGCAGCTATCCCCGACAGAGCGCCAATTGGTCGACCACCACCTGAACCAACTCAACGCAGAAATTCTAACCTAGCGCCCTGTTTCAAAACCCGAAAAGGCGCAAATCCAGTACCTCCCGCGCTGCGCCGGGCATCGCCCGGCGCCAGGCCCAACTGTGTCGTCCCATTCTTTGAATGGGGCTGAACAGGCGGGAGCACGCCCTTTCACTCGTCGGGCTTTCTACAAACAAAAGGCGACCCGTCTTGGGGCCGCCTTCCCTATTCTTCGTGCCTTTCAGGCCGTTAGCCGCGCGCCTGAACAACAGACATCAGCGCCATAAGTGCACTCATGTCTGGTCCGCGTTCGCGGCCCGTGACCGCCTTGCGCAGAGGCATGAACAGCCCCTTGCCCTTACGGCCTGTCGCCTCTTTTACCGCAGTAGTCCAGCTCTTCCAGCTGCCATCATCATAGGGGCCTTCCGGAAGCAACTTCATCGCCTCAGCAATGAACTCCGCATCCTCATCCGCAATCAGCGGCGCGGCGCCGTTTTGGCACAGCTCCCACCAGCCACTCAGATCTTTCAGAGTGGTGATGTTTTCCTTGGCCATCTCCCAAAAGGCGTCCTGTTTGTCCGCAGGCACGCCCAGGGCCTCCACATGCGGCTTCACCTCGTTCAGCGACAGCGACTGCAGGTAGCGCGCTGTCAGCGGATACAGATCCTCGACGTCAAACTTGGTTGGCGCCGCGCCAAAACGATTGATGTCAAAGCCCTCGATCAGCTCGGCCATCTCGTTGCGCACTTCCACCGGATCGGAGGACCCCAACCGGGCCATCAGGCTCAGCAGCGCCATCGGCTGCACCCCCGCCTCGCGCAGATCGCGCAGCGCTAGGGTGCCAAGTCGCTTGGACAGGGCTTCGCCCTGCGGGCCGGTGAGTAACGAGTGATGGGCAAATTCCGGCACTGTGCCGCCCAGCGCCTTGATGATCTGGATCTGGGTTGCGGTATTGGTCACATGGTCAGAACCCCGCACCACATGGGTGACGCCCATCTCGGTGTCATCCACCACAGAGGCCAGCGTGTACAGAAACTGCCCATCACCCCGGATCAACACCGGATCTGACACTGAAGCCGCGTCAATCGAGATATCGCCCAGCACGCCGTCTTTCCACTCGATGCGCTCTTGATCCAGCTTAAAGCGCCAGACACCATCGCCGCGTTCCGCGCGCAGGGCGGATTTTTCACCTTCCGACAGGGCCAGGGCGGCGCGATCATAGACCGGCGGCTTGCCCATATTGAGCTGTTTCTTGCGCTTGAGATCCAGCTCGGTCGGGGTCTCAAAGGCCTCATAAAATCGGTCAATGCTGCGCAGCTCATCGGCGGCGGCCACGTAACGCTCCAACCGGCTCGACTGACGCTCAACCCGGTCCCAGGTGAGGCCAAGCCAGTCCAGATCCTGTTTGATCGCATCGACATATTCTTCTTTCGAGCGCTCAGGATCGGTGTCATCAATGCGCAGAATAAACTCGCCGCCAGCTTTGCGGGCGATCAAAAAGTTCATCAGCGCGGTGCGCAGATTGCCAACGTGGATATATCCAGTGGGCGACGGGGCAAATCGAGTGGTGGTCATCAGATATCTCCTGTTGCCTTGCCCATCTCACATGGGGCTGGCTTTGTCCAGTTTTTGCCGCTTCCACGCACAATATCTCTGGTGCAAAACCCCGCCAAAAAGGCGAGCAATCCGCGCCTTCTTTCGATGCACAACCGGGACCAGACCGCCAACTGATCGGACAGGTCAGACTTTGGCACACAGTTGCGTGAACGGTACCTCAAACCTCTTTGATTTGTGCTCTGCCGCGCTAGTCTCTCAGCCGACGATCAAGACGCAGACCTGCCAAGCAACCTGTGGAAAGCGCCGCAACAGGTGCAATCCAAATTTTCGCACCCCTGCAGAGAGGACGACCCATGACCGTTAAATTCTCCCGCCGAGCCGCTTTAACCGCCGCAGCTGCCCTACCCCTTGCCGCGACAGCACGCAGCGTCAGTGCCAGCACCAGCGCCGAAATGGCCAAGGCGCCTGCCTCCCACAGCCGCAGTTTCAAGCTGGGTGACTTCACTGTCACAACACTGCTGGACGGCAGCCGCCCCGTTGAGAACCCCAAGCCAATTTTTGGCGGTGGTGCCAGTGACGCTGAGTTCGCCGCGACCTCGGCGCAGAATTTTATTCCCGCCGATGTGGCACAGTTCTTTTTCACCCCAACTCTTGTAGACACCGGCCAGGAAAAAATCCTGTTTGATACAGGCCTTGGCCAGGGCGGTATTCAGATGGCCCTGGCCGAGGTTGGCCTGACACCACAGGATATCGACGTGGTTTTGCTTACCCATATGCACCCCGACCACATCGGTGGCATGACCACCGAGGGGGCTGAGACCTTTTCCAAGGCGCGCTATCTCACCGGGCGTCAGGAGTTTGATTTCTGGGGGGCACAGGGGGAAGGCAACCGTATTGGCGATCTGATGGCCAAGAAAGTGACGCCTTTTGCTGAAAAGCTCTCATTTCTAGAAGATGGTGGTTCCGTTGCTTCGGGGATCAGTGCCGTGGCCAGCTTTGGCCATACCCCCGGCCACATGGGCTATATGCTCGACAGCGGTGGGCAACAGCTCATGCTGACTGCGGATCTGGCCAATCACTATGTCTGGTCCTTTGCCCATCCCGACTGGGAAGTGAAATTTGACATGGATAAATCAGCCGCCACCACATCGCGCCGAAAGGTCCTCGATATGTTGGCCAGCACCCGCACGCCAATGATTGGCTACCATATGCCCTTCCCTGCTGCCGGCTACGTGGAGACTCGCGGCTCCGGTTTCCGTTTTGTGCCAGTCAGTTATCAGATGATGGGCTGACCTCTGAAAGAGGCGCTGCCCAGAAGGGGCTGTCAGGGAAATCACCTTGGCGGCTCCTGCGCAGGATCACACCAGGTTTCAGTAGCCTATTTGTTCCAGAACCGTGACAGACGGAAATCATGGGGGTCGACCACGGGGGTATCCCCGGTGACCAGATCCGCCGTCAGACGCCCGGCTGCCGGTCCGATGCCAAAGCCATGGCCACTATAGCCGGTGGAGACAAACAGCCCTGGCAGATCATCCACCTGTGAGATCACGGGCACGGCATCCGGGGTGACATCGATCATCCCGCCCCAGCTCTGCACCACATCAGCCCCCTGCAACACCGGAAAGGCCTTTTGCGCCGCGTCCCAGGCCTGTTTGATCGCCTTTTGCGACGGTGCGGGGTCAAGCACCCGCGTGTTTTCAAACGGGGTTGTCTGCTGAGGCGTCCAACGACGATCCTGCGCCGCCTCTTCCCGCCAGCGACCCGACCCGGTCAAGCGCAGTTGAAGCGAGCGCCATTCCTGCAAGTAACTGGGGAGGAATTTTAGCCCCAGGCGCAGCGTATCGGGAACAATATCGACGATATTTTCTGTTCCATTGGCAATGGTATAGCCACCATCCAGCCGCTTGCGCAGCGAGAAATCATTGCCCCACATGGCGGTCTCCGGCCCCTCTTGAACCGCAGAGGTGCGCAGTACGGAATTCAGAACCTTAAGCTGCGGCAAAGAGACACCAGCATTGCCCAAGAACAGCCGCGACCAGGCACCGCCTGCTACCACAACGGCAGAACAGGCCACGCGGCCACGCTCGGTAATCACACTGCTGATGCGCCCCGCTTCGGTTTCAACCGACCGCACTGCGCATTCCGTCATCACCTTGGCCCCGGCGGCCTGCGCCGCCCGGGCAATGGCATGGGTCGCCAGTTGTGGCTCGGCCCGACCGTCCTGCGGCGTGTAGTAGCCGGAAATCACCTTGCCTTGATAGCCTGGCATAACCTGCTTCAGCAGCTCTCCGCGGAGCATTTGTCCCGGTAGATCCATTGCCGCCAGATGCGGTGCCCAGGTTTCCAGCTTCGCCTCTTCACGGCCACGCTCTGCGGTATACAGAATGCCCGAGCGCTGGTAGCCGGTGGGATGACCGGTGCGCGCCTCCAACCCCTGCCAAATCTGCATTGCCTCGGCCATCAATGGCAACTCACGCGGGTCACGCTGCGAAATGCGCACCCAGCCCCAGTTACGAGAGCTTTGTTCGCCCGCGATCTGTCCCTTTTCGCAGAGCAACACTGAATGCCCGCGTTCCGCGAGCTCAAGAGCCGTTGAGGCGCCAATAATCCCGCCGCCAACAACAACCGCGTCAACGCGTTTGGGCAGAGCAAGATCGGCTTGGAAATGAGGCAGCTTTGGTCCAGGCATAGGGTGGTCTATGCCGCGCTGTTGGCTTTGGGTCCAGAGGACAAAACACCCCCCCTGCGGCTAGGGAACAAAATGTGATTTTTCGGACGCATAGTGGGTTCTTTCGGCACGGCTTTTTTCTTTTAAATCTTTTGAAATCAGGCAAATCCAGACGGCAGAATGCCACGGTTGTGCAGCTTGGTCTCAATATAATAGTTAAGAGGTGTCGCGAAAACGATTGACAATAGGGTAGCGTCGATCAAGCCAAAACGCCCGCGGTGACAACCGCGTACCAGGTGCGGACTGAAAGCGTTTGTATTCGCTGATATAAATCAGATGCTCCACCCGCTTGGCTGTTTCGCGCGCGAAACCTTTGGCGACACAATCCGCAATCGAACCCTCCTGATCTACAAGAATCTCCAGAATCGCGTCCAGCTCAGGGTAATCCGGCAAACTATCGCTGTCTTTCTGATCATCTCGCAGTTCCGCCGAGGGGGGCTTGTCGATCACATTGGGGCGGATCACCTCACCCGCTGGGCCCATCATCCAAGGGCGATGGTTGGCATTGCGCCAACGGCAGGTCTCAAACACCCGGGTTTTATAGAGATCTTTGATCGGGTTGTAGCCGCCATTCATGTCGCCATAGATCGTCGCATAGCCCACGGCCACTTCGGATTTATTGCCGGTGGTCAGCAGCATCTCGCCAAATTTGTTGGACATCGCCATCAACAACAATCCGCGCAGGCGGGACTGGATGTTTTCCTCAGTCAGGTCCTCATCGCGCCCCGCGAATAGCGGAGCCAGGGTATTGGCGATGGCGCTGCGTCCTTCGGCAATTGGCACATAATCGTAATGCACGCCCAGCGCCTCGGCCACGGCCTCGGCATCGTCCAGTGATTCCCGGCTGGTGTATTCCGAGGGCAGCATGACACAGCGAACATTCTCGGCCCCGATAGCATCCACGGCGATGGCGGCAACGATGGCGGAATCCACCCCGCCCGACAGGCCCAGCAGCGCCTTTTTGAATCCAGTCTTGCCCATATAATCGCGCAGGGATTCGACCATGGTCCGGTAGTCCTGCTCCCATTCATCCGGCAGATGCGCCTTGTCGCCCTCAACTGCGCGCCAGCCCTCGGACGTACGATGCAGGTCCAATTGCGTGATCGCCTCGTCGAAAACCGGCATTTGTAGTGCCAAAGCGCCAGTGGGGTTCAGCACAAAGGTGCCGCCATCAAAGACCTGATCATCCTGACCGCCCACCAGATTGAGGTAAATCACCGGCAGACCGGTCTCGACCGCGCGGGCCACCATGTGATTCTGCCGCACCTCCATCTTGTTGCGATAATAGGGCGAGCCATTGGGAATCAGCAGGAACTCAGCGCCGGTCTCTTCCAGAGTTTCCGCCACATCTTCGTGCCAGCCATCTTCACAAATGGGCGAGCCAATGCGGGTATCGCCAACGGCATAGGGCCCGCCCAGGGGCCCCGCATCAAAGATACGCACCTCGTCAAAGACGGTTTCATTGGGCAGGTGGTGCTTTAAGCAGCGCGAGGCGATCTTTCCATCCTTGAGGATCAGATAGGCATTGTAGAGCTTGCCGCCTTCGACCCAGGGACAGC
>CAJXIL010000009.1 GCA_913054455.1 uncultured Roseobacter sp. | reverse complement strand
CGCTTGAGATCGCTGACAAAGGCTATGTTTTGGTGCAGGGGCGCAATGCCTATACCGGCACCGGACAAGAGCTACTGGCGGATCCCGAAGTGCGCAAATCGTTTTTGGGGGGCTGAGAGATGAAGTTTGTATTCCGCCTCTCAGCCGCATGTTTGCTTTCCTGCTTGGCGCATTCGGCGATTGCCAAAGAATCCGTTATTCCCACTCTGGTGCCAGGCCTGAAGCTTACGTGCTCCTTTGAGTGGGGCTGTTTTAGCGTTGCAGGCCGCCCCGATGCTACACGCTGTGGACCTAATCCGCGCAATATCTCGGTTCATGTCTCTCCAGATGGCAACGTCGCAAGTCTTGAGCACTATGGAAAAAACTCACAGGGGGTGGCCTTGGCCTACGGCACCGAAGACAAAGGAGAAGTAATTGCCATCATGGTGGGGGCCCCGGCCAACACATCACTGCTATCGGTGTTCCCGGATGGATCCGCAACCTGGACACATCATCAGAAAATCATTGGTACTTCAGCAAACTCAGACTTTGGCACCTGCACGCCGGAGGGCACGTAATGGATTTCCTCAACGCCCTTGTGGCGCTTACTAATTTTGTGATGATCCCCGCTGTGGCCTATGGTAGCCAGTTGGCGCTAGGCGCTTTGGGCGTCACGCTGATCTACAGCATCCTGCGGTTTTCCAATTTTGCCCATGGCGACACCATGGCTTTTGGCACCATGATGACTATTCTGTTCACCTGGTTGCTGCAGTCTTGGGGCATCAGCTTTGGCCCGCTGCCAACCGCCCTGCTCGCCCTGCCCTTTGGCATTCTGGCGACCATGGCGCTGGTACTTGTGACAGATCGTACCGTCTATCGGTTCTACCGCGCGCAAAAGGCCAAGCCCGTGGTTTTTGTCATGGTGTCGCTGGGTGTGATGTTCATGATGAACGGCCTTGTCCGCTTTATCATCGGGCCGGGCGATCAGCGTTTCACCGATGGCGAGCGCTTTATCATCAAGGCGCGCGCCTTTAAGGAAATGACGGGTCTGCGCGAGGGTCTGGCGATCAAGACCACCCAAGGCATTACCGTGGTGACGGCCATTGTGGTCGTGGCGCTGCTGTTCTGGTTCCTCAACCGCACCCGCACCGGTAAATCTATGCGCGCCTATTCCGACAATGAGGACCTGGCACTGCTGTCGGGGATCAACCCGGAACGCGTGGTGATGTACACTTGGCTAATCGTGGCCGCCTTGGCGACCGTTGCCGGAGTGCTCTATGGGCTCGACAAGAGCTTCAAACCCTTCACCTATTTCCAGCTGCTGCTGCCGATCTTTGCCTCAGCCATTGTTGGCGGTCTAGGTAGCCCACAGGGTGCCATCGCAGGTGGTTTCATCATCGCCTTTTCCGAGGTGACCATCACCTATGCCTGGAAAAAAGTGCTGCGCTATCTGATGCCGGATAATCTGGACCCAGATGGTTTGGTGCAACTGCTGAGTACGGACTATAAGTTTGCGGTTTCTTTTGCGATCCTGATCATCGTCCTCCTGTTCAAGCCAACAGGGCTCTTCAAGGGGAAATCGGTATGACTGATACACTGAAACACAGCTTAATGTTTGCGGCTGTTGCGCTGCTGATCCTGCTCGAAGGCCTCACCGACTGGAGCTTTTTCTCGGGTTCCTGGAACTCATCTCTGGTGATCCTCAACATGGGGCTGATTTCGGCCATCATGGCGCTGGGGGTCAACCTGCAGTGGGGTTTTGCTGGCTTGTTCAATGTGGGCATCATGGGGTTCACTGCTTTGGGCGGTCTTGCTGTGGTGCTGACCTCTACGCCGCCAGTCCCGGGCGCCTGGAGCGCCGGTGGTCCGGGTGTCGTCATGGCATTGGTGATGGGGGCGCTGACGGTGATCTCAGCAGTGGCCGCAACGCGGTTACTACCAAAAGGCGGCCTGCGCGCGGCGCTGATTGTGGCCATCCTGATTGTTGGTTTTGTCATCTATCGTGCCCTGTTTGACCCATCGATTGAGGCGATCGAAGACATCAATCCGGCCCTTGCGGGCAATATCGGTGGGCTTGGCTGGCCAGTGCTCCTGTCCTGGCCCATGGGGGGGCTGCTGGCAGCCGGAGCTGCCTGGCTGATCGGCAAAACGGCCCTTGGGCTGCGGTCGGACTATCTGGCAATTGCCACCTTGGGGATTGCCGAAATCATCATTGCCATCCTCAAAAACGAAGACTGGCTTTCGCGGGGGGTGAAAAACGTTGTCGGCCTGCCCCGTCCAGTGCCTTACGAGGTCGATCTCCAAAACGATCCGGCCTATGTCGACTGGTTTGCCAGCCTTGGGCTGGATCCCGTCCTGGGCTCCACGCTCTATGTCAAACTCGGATACGCGGCGCTGTTTTCCGTGGTTTTGATTGCCTTGCTGTGGATGGCACAGATGGCACTCAAAAGCCCCTGGGGGCGGATGATGCGCGCCATTCGCGACAATGAAGTCGCGGCGCGAGCCATGGGGAAAAACGTCACTAAGCGCCATTTGCAGATCTTTGTACTTGGATCGGCCATCTGCGGTATTGCTGGTGCCATGATGACCACCCTGGATGGGCAGTTGACACCGGGCACCTATAACCCGTTGCGCTTTACTTTCCTGATATGGGTGATGGTTATCGTCGGCGGCTCTGGCAATAACTTTGGCTCGGTGCTGGGCGGCTTCCTGATCTGGTTCCTCTGGATCAAGGTGGAACCGATGAGCCTGGAGCTGATCACCCTGCTGACCTCTGGTTTGGACGAAACCAACATGCTGCGGGAACACCTGCTGGAAAACGCCGCCCATATGCGGCTGTTCACCATGGGATTGATCCTGCTTTTGGTGCTCCGCTTCAGCCCACGCGGCTTGATCCCGGAGAAGTAGCACAAAAACAAAGGGCCGCCCAAACACCAGGGGCGGCCCTTGCTATTGGCCCATATTTCATGTGGCCCTAAATACTCCCGCCAAAGGCGGACCCCTAGGGGGCTGGCAGTTGCCGGCCCCCTTATTCATTTATCGTCCTTTGAACAAACCACCCAGAATTCCGCGCACCAGACGTCGGCCTGTGGTGCCTTTCAATTCTTTGATCACCGCTTCTGACATGGCAGAGGCAAAGGTATCTTTTGGTCTATGCCTGCGCGCGGACGAGCGCGGAATTCGCGAACCAGAGAACCGTCGCGCTGCATTGAACTCCCGCGCCATGGGTTCCGATGCCTCTTCTGCCTTGGTCTCTGCCGCTTCTGCCTCTTCTGCGGCCTTGGCGGCGCGGGTTTGCAAGATCTCATAGGCTGAATGGCGATCCAAGGGCTTGTCGTATTTCCCGGCCATATCAGAGGCCTGCAACATCTGCGCGCGCTCGGCCTTGCTGAGCGGGCCCAACTGGCTGCTGGGCGGACGGATCAGGGTGCGCTCCACAATGCCGGGCACGCCTTTCTTTTGCAGCATAGAGGTCACCGCCTCGCCTACCCCCACCTCACGAATGGCGTCCTCGGTGGAAAAGCGCGGATTTTCGCGGTAGGTTTCAGCCGCCAGTTTTAGGTTCTTGCGATCTCTTGCTGTGAAAGCGCGCAGCGCGTGTTGGATGCGATTGCCCAGCTGGCCCAAAATATCCTCAGGAACATCACCGGGGTTTTGCGTGATAAAATAGATGCCAACGCCCTTGGAACGGATCAATCGCGCCACTTGCTCGACTTTATCAACCAGGGCCTTGGGGGCATCGTCAAACAAAAGATGCGCCTCATCAAAAAAGAACACCAAACGGGGTTTGTCCGGGTCACCAACCTCAGGCAGCTCTTCAAACAACTCGCTCAATAGCCAGAGCAGGAAGGTGGCATATAGCTTAGGCGCAGCCATCAATTTATCCGAGGCAAGGATATTGACCATGCCGCGCCCGGCGCTGTCCTGTCGCATCAGATCGCTCAGCGCCAGCGCCGGTTCGCCAAACAGATCGGCCCCCCCCTGATTTTCCAGCACCAATAGGCGCCTCTGGATCGCCCCCACTGAGGCCGGAGAAACATTGCCATAGCGCAGCGACAGTTCCCCACGGTTTTCGCCAATCCAGACCAGCAGCGCCTGCAGATCTTTGAGGTCCAACAAGGGCAAGGCCTGCTCATCCGCAAGCCTGAAGGCGATGTTCAAAATCCCCTCTTGGGCTTCACTCAACTCGAGCAATTGAGCCAATAGCAAAGGCCCCATCTCCGCCACCGTGGTGCGCACCGGGTGGCCTTGCTCGCCAAACAGATCCCAAAAGGTCACCGGGCAGCTATGATAGTGATAGGTGTCAAACCCGATCTTTTCTGCCCGCCCCATAAAGGCATCATGTAACTTGTGCGATGCCGTGCCTGGTTTTGCCAGCCCGGAAAGATCGCCTTTGACATCTGCCAGGATCACCGGAACACCGGCTTGGGAAAAACTTTCAGCAAGAATTTGAAGGGTAACAGTCTTACCGGTCCCTGTCGCGCCGGCGATCAATCCGTGGCGATTGGCGTATTTGAAACTCATTTCCTGAGGCTCACTGTAGCCTTCACCGCCGCCGCCAATAAAAATCCTATTTGTCATGGTCGTCCTTTGCCCGCCAGTCGTTGTCTCAAAAGATTATCTGCCCACGATAGGTGTGGAATCACCGATTGGTGATTGCTCCCTCCTAGGAGGGTCCCTTGAAAACACATTATTAACTTTTATATGCGATCTATGTCATGCTCGTCCTCTCTAATCGAGATCGCGGCGGGCATTTCCTCCCTGTCAGACTGGCCGTGCCCTTGGCACGGCCCTTTTTTGTCACAGAGCACTTTTGCTCTTGCCACTTCAAACCGCAGCTAATTTTCTGTCGCCAGGTCGCTTGAGCGGTCGATCACGCCGGAAACAAGCCACTTTCACGGCCCGCCCACGAAGAAATATCAAGTAAAGTCGCCGAGTGTCACATTTTTTTGCTATTGGATGTTGACCCAGGCACAGGCCTTTCGTAACGTCCTACTCAATAACTAAGTCGGCCAGTCCGACGGGGAGAACTACACAAAAAAGGGGGCCGGAGAGCTTCCTTTTTTGCTTTTGTTCCAAGCGCTTCACTTGTTATTAAATTTGCCTACAATTCCTTGCCTATTCTTGATTGAGTGAGGGATTGAGACCTGACACCTCAGCTGCAACATGGTAAAGGCTTTGCAAACGACCTGAGAATAATGAGGCATTCATGATCAAGTCCCTTACGCCAATGACCCTAGCCGCCCTAATCGCGGTGACGAGCTCTTTGTCAGCCCAGGAAAGCGGAACAGCCGCGACCGATACGACCGAACAGACCGCGCAAGCCAGCGAACCAACTGCGGATCAAATCTTGGATCTAGGTCAACCCGTCGACGATGGAACGCCCAAGCTTGGCGACCGCTATGCAAAAGAGACCCATGGTGATTGGGATCTGGCCTGCGTGATGACCGAAGCCGAGACCGACCCCTGCTCTTTGCTACAGATCCTGACAGATCCAAACGGCAATCCAATGGCTGAAGTCTCTCTGTTCCGTATCGATCAGCCCGGTGGTCAGGCTGTTGCCGGTGCGACCATTATTGTGCCTTTGGAAACCCTGCTGCCTGCCGCCCTGACCATTTCTGTCGATGGCGCGCCGGGTAAACGGTACAACTATTCCTTCTGCAACCCCCTTGGCTGCATCGCCCAGATTGGCCTGACCCAGGCTGATATCGACACTTTCAAAGCAGGGGGCGAAGCCACACTGTCACTGCGCCCTGCTCCTGCGCCTGATCAGCTGGTTGAAATGAAGATGTCGCTGAAGGGCTTTACCGCCGGCTACAACGTTGTGGATGTCGTACAACAATAACCGCGGGGCCTCCCCGGTGCTCTAGGCAGGATTTGCTCAGAGCCAAAAAATCCAGACACCGTAGGCGCTTTGCTTGCGGTGTCTTATTTGGATCAAAGTGCGTCTTTGAGCCCACTGGGTTCGTTTGATCGAACGGGGTTAGATCCGGCCCAGAGCCAGCACCGCATTCAAACCCCCAAAGGCAAAGGCATTGGACAGCGCCACGTCTACGCGCGCTTCGCGGGCCTGATTTGGAACCACATCTAGAGCGCATTCCGGGTCTGGCTCCTCATAGCCAATCGTTGGTGCAATCACCCCGTCCTTGAGCGCCATGATACAAGCCAAGAGCTCAACCGCGCCGGTCCCACCAATCAGGTGGCCATGCATGGATTTTGTAGAGGACATCATCAAACGATCCGCATGGGGCCCAAAGACATCGGCCACCGCAGCGCATTCTGTTTTGTCATTGGCCACAGTGCCGGTGCCATGGGCATTGATATAGCCAACGCGGTCGCGGTCGACGCCCGCATCCTGCAAAGCGCCTGAAATGGCCCGCGCAGCCCCCTGTTTGCTGGGCATGACAATGTCAGAGGCATCCGAGGACATCGCAAAGCCCAGAACTTCACACAGGATATCCGCCCCGCGCGCTTGCGCGTGCTCATAGTCTTCAAAGACAAAGATCCCGGCGCCTTCCCCCTGAACCATACCATTGCGGTTGGCACTAAAAGGCCGGCAGGCCTTTTTCGACATGACGCGCAGCCCTTCCCAGGCTTTCACGCCGCCAAAGCACAGCATGGATTCAGATCCACCGGTTATCATCACTGGGCTCATGCCTGAGCGCACCATTTGGAAGGCCTGTGCCATGGCATGGTTAGAAGAGGCGCAGGCGGTTGAGACAGTAAAACTTGGGCCTTTGAGGTTGAATTGCATCGAGACATGGCTTGCGGCCGCATTGTTCATCAGCTTCGGCACCACAAAGGGATGTACCCGGTTTTTGCCATCCTCATAGACTGAGCGGTAATTGTCGTCCCAGGTAGACACACCGCCCCCGGCGGTGCCCAGAACCACGCCGGACTTGGCAGACAACTCGCCGTGAAATTCCAAACCTGATTGCTCGATCGCTTCCTTCGCCGCAGTTAATGTGAACTGGGTGAAACGATCATAAAGGCTCATCTGTTGCCGGTTGAAACGGCCCTCGGCCTCGAATCCACGCACCTGCCCACCAATACGAATGGACAGCCGGTCTACGTCGCGAAACTCCAGCTTTCCAATACCGCAGCGTCCTTCACGCATGGCTTCAAAGGTGGCGGCAACCGAATGCCCCAAGGCATTTATCGTGCCCGCTCCGGTAATGACAACGCGCTTCATCTCTTTGTCCCCAAGGGTTTTGGCGCTGATATCACGAGTTCTGTGACACTAATTTGTCAATTCCGGCGACGATGGCCGCCACATTTGAGATATCAAACTCGCTGTCCTCTGGGGTGTTGGAGTTGAAGGGGATTGAGATGTCAAATTCCTCTTCGATAGCAAAAATGCACTCCACCAACCCCATACTGTCGATCCCGAGATCTTCTAAGGTGCTGGTAAGGGTTACATCCGATGGCTCAAGCAGCGCCTGTTCGGCGATGATTGCAATGACCTTGTCCTGAGTGCTCATTTTGGCCCCCTGATCTGTGATGTCCCGGCAGATGTAGCGGCTCAAACCCTATTTGAAAACAGCCTTTTTCAGCTTTTCTATATCCTGCATCAAACGTGGCAAACGGCGCTGCGCTTTGTAGATTTCGGTATGGGTTTCCATTTTGACCGCAGGGTAGCCCATGACCACGCGCCCGGCTGGCACATTTGAGATGATCTTGGTGGCGCCCCCGGCAATGACACCGTCTCCAATAAAGATATTGTCTGCCGCGCCGCATTGGCCACCCATCACGACGTTATTGCCCACTTCAACCGAGCCTGACAGACCACATTGGCCACAGATCAGGCAGTCGCGTCCAATACGGGTGTTATGGCCCACATGAACCTGGTTATCCAACTTGCTGCCGGAGCCAATCTGGGTATCGCGGATGGTGCCATTGTCGATTGTGCAATTGGCGCCAACCTCTACATCGTCACCGATGGAGACCGCGCCAAGCGAATGGATGCGCAGCCAACTTTGCGAGTTGGCATCGCCCTGATCGCCAACGGTTTTACGCACGTTTTCCACGCCGGACACTTCCGGCGTCACATAGGAGAACCCGTCGCTGCCGATGCGGGCTCCTGGTTGAGCCCGAAAGCGATCACCAATCCGTGCCCGTGCGCCAATCGAAACCATCTCGCGCAGCTGTGCTTCCACACCGATTTCAACCTCAGCACCGATATAACAATGCGGCCCAATAACCGAACCCGCACCAATTTTGGCTCCTGCTGCAACAATGCTCAAAGGCCCAATAGAGACACCCTCGCCAAGTATCGCACTGGGGTCGATCACAGCAGAGGGGTGAATACCAGTGCCAAACCCCTGCCCCTTGTCCATTAGGACTGAAACGCCACCCAAGGCCATGCGCGGACGGCTGGCAAAAAGCGCGGCCTTGAGGCCAAGCGCCTGCCAGTCGGCGCCCTCCCACAGCAAGGCCACCTGAGCCGCCCCTTTGGAAAGGCCCTCAGCATATTTGGCTGACGTAGCCATGGCCAGATCTTGCGGGCCGGCCTCCTGTGGTTCTGCTGCGCGGGCAATCACCAACTCCAGGTCACCCTGCGCGTCAACACCGATGGCCTCTGCGATCTCGCGAACTGTGTACATATCAAGGGGCCCTTTCCGGCTTAAGCTCCTGAACGGGCCCCAGATTTACCCCTGAACGTCTGTCAGTGACACGCCCGCCTGCTCCAGTGCAGCCCAGACTTTGGCGTCACGCCCATAGACATCCCGGCGGAACTCGGCCCGACCTTTGTTGGACACATATGCGGTTCGGTAGATAATGTGAACAGGCACTTGCTGCTCAAGATCAACCTTGGTCTCCTTGCCGGATTTCAGGATCCGGTGGAAAAAATCAATTGGGTCTTCGGTCTGCTTGGCCAAGAGCGCATAGGCAAATTCAAAAGGCTGTGCCAGACGGATACAGCCGTGCGAGAAAGCACGCACTTCGCGTTTAAACAGGCTCTTTTGCGGTGTGTCATGCAGGTAGATGTTGTGCTTATTGGGGAAGATGAACTTAACCAGTCCCAAAGCGTTACGAGTGCTGGGCGGCTGACGCATGGCAAAAGGAAAACTGCGGGCGGTGTACTGAGAGAAATCAACAGAGCCGCGATTGACCACCCGCCCCCTGCTATCGGTGATCTGAATATGGCTCACCGCATTGGGATTGTTGCGCAGCTGTGGCAGGTATTCCTTGGTGATGATCGAGCGGGGCACGTGCCAACTCGGATTGATCACCAAGTGTTCCATCACATCCGAAAACTCGGGCGAGCGGCGATCTGACTGGTTTTTGCCAATAACCGAGCGCGTCTCAAAGGTCACATCGCCATTATCAATGATCTTGGCGGTGAAATCAGTTTGGTTGACCAGGACATGGCGCTCACCGCGGTCGGGCGTCAACCAGCGTTCGCGCTCCATTGCGATGATCACAGATTTCAGACGGTCCCGAACCGGCCGATTGATCTCTTTCAGAGTACCGCCGCCGGCGACACCATCCACTTCTAACCCGTGATCGGCCTGAAAGCTTTCTACTGCGCGCTCCATATCGCGGTCATAGCTGGCCGTCGCGCTGCGCTCCATATAGCCGAGGGCAATCAAACGATTGCGCAGGGCGACGACATTTCTACCAGTGTCACCGGGCTCCAGCTTTTTACCCGGAACCGTTGGCCCCCAACCACCTGCGGCCTGCAACTGCTCGAGACGCAGCTTTTCGCGCATCAGGGCGCGGTACTGCGGCGAGGCTGGAACCAGGGTGCGCAAATAGGCAAAAGGTTGATTGTCTCGCATTCCCGCAAGCACAGAGGCGCCATCGTGGTCGCGGCGTTTACGAACCATCCCGCTGTCAATGCTGGAAGGTTTAAGCAATCCGGTCTGCACCATGGCCGCATAGTTAACAAAGGCAGTGCTAAGCGCGGCCTCTACCTGGCCGAAATCCCGTGCAGTACGGGCACTTCGCATCTGCTCTACAAGGCTCGCAGCGGTACCGGACTGATCAGGTAGCCCATGGGCAGTGGCCTCCTCCAAAGCGTGCAAAAGCGCCGCACGCCGTTGGCTCGATGCTTCGTCTGCTCCGGTCCACAGCGGCGAATAGGTATTTTCTCGATAAAATTTCGCAACACCATCGTTAACCGAAGCGATTTCAGCCACGGCTTGGCGAAATGCCGTGGATTGGGCGGTGGCCATGGAGCCAAAACCAAAGCAGCTGATGCCGCTCAAGGCCAATGCAAAAAGCCCGGATTTCAGCGGGGTAGCGCGGCTTGTGAGTTTGGTTTTGGTCATAATTCTTTGGTCCTCAACAGCGATGAACGGATACAATGGTGGCAGCTCTATGAATTATTGGTGAAAGACAATCCCGAATGTCCATTCACGTTTACGAAACCAAGCTATGACAGTGTCACATTGGTGCGATGCGGTCGCATAAACAGGGTAATCGACGCCACTCTTAGGGGAAAAATTAACCACTCGTCCCCTTATGCGCAGAATTTTGCCGAAAATCCTCGGCAAATTGATCGCTGGCAAAACGGACCTTGGTAATTGATTCTCCTTGTGGCATACCGTCCACAGGTAAAAAAACGCAGTAGGCTCGTAACATCGGGCATAGGCAGGATTAAACACGTTCGGGATGGCGTAGTTAAGACATGGCAGAACTCACTAAGACGGGCATGACCCGGCGGGCACTTCTCGGGGCATTTGCAGCGACCACTGTTGCAGCGGCGCCCACTTTCTCTCAGGCGGCAGGTTTCTTGCGCGGTGGCGGGGACATTCGCCGCATTCGTATGTTTTCCGGGCGCACTGGTGAACGTATCGACATGATCTACTGGATTGATGGCGACTACATCAAAGACGCCGTGAAAGAGATCAACTATTTTATGCGCGACTGGCGGACCGATCAGGTCAAATCCATGGATCTGCGCACCATCGACATCATGGCAGCCTCGCATAACCTGCTGGATGTGACCGAGCCCTATATGATGTTGTCGGGATATCGCAGCCCGCAGACCAACGCGATGCTGCGCAGCCGCTCCCGCGGTGTCGCAAAGAACTCGCTGCATATGCGTGGTCAGGCCGCTGATCTGCGTCTCTCCTCCCGCTCGGTCAGCCAGATGGCCAATGCCGCCAAAGCATGCCGCGCAGGTGGTGTCGGCAAATACCGTGGCTCAAATTTTGTCCATATGGACTGTGGTGTCGTGCGCAGCTGGAACGGCTAGATGCTGTATTTAGGAAGGCCTGATGCCCGTAAGTGGCCATCGTTTGCCTTCTGAGGGATTTTTTAAACCTCCTCAGTTTTGCCATTGCGGCTCAGTCTCTTGGCCGCTATACCGCCCATAACATCAGCACCTGTAGCTCAGCTGGATAGAGCGCTGCCCTCCGAAGGCAGAGGCCAGAGGTTCGAATCCTCTCAGGTGCGCCAACTCTCCCTGCCCAAAGTATTGATTGCGTCTTAGGTGGCGTAAAAGTGTTGGGAAATAGCCTGGTTTGTTGTGGTCCTGACCTCGCTGCCTGCGCTGGATTCATGGGGGCCTTGCTTCCCATCAGTTTTCAGCTGAGGTCATAAAATTCAAAGCGGTGGCGCCTCGCAAAAATTCAAAGCGCCACCCGTGGAAGATCTCAAACGCTGATACTGTCCCGGTCAGGAAAAGTAGGGTTGCCGCTTTTGCATCATCGCAGTGACAACTTCAGAAAACTCTGAGGACTTCAACTGCGCGACAAACAGTTCGGCCTCCGCTTGCATCTGTGCGGCCACCTCATCGCGCTGGTGACGAATCAAAGACTTCGACAGCTTCATCGCCTCCGGAGCGGATGACGCAATATGTTTGGCTATTGCAGCGACTTCCGCCTGCAGGTCGGCATCAAGAAAAATCCGTGAAATCAAGCCGTAGTCATGCGCTTCTACGGCGGTCAACGTGCGCCCGGCCAAAAGGATATCATTGGCAACAGCCATTCCCACCGAGGCCGATAACAGCAGGGAAGAGCCAGCCTCTGGCACCAGGCCCAATTTGACGAAAGGGGCTGTGAAGGTCGCGCTCTCAGCGGCATAGACCAGATCGCAATGCAACAGCATGGTCAGCCCGACGCCAATCGCCGGGCCGTTGACTGCGGCAAGCACCGGCTTTTTACAGGTTGAAATAGCTTCCAGAAAGCGCGCCACGGGCGGGAGATCGCCTGTGTGATCCGCCATCGAAAAATCCTGCAGGTCATTTCCTGCGGTAAAGTAGTCCTCAGCCCCGGTGATAACAAAGGCACGCTGGGTGTCAGAGGCCTCATAGGCATTGAGCGCATCCGCCATAGCGCCATACATCTCCTGGGTTATGGCATTGCGCTTTTGGGATCGGTTGATGGTCAAAGTGGTCACCTGATCCAGGGTTTGAAGAGTGATATTGTCGCTCATATCGGCAGTCCTTACGTGTCTTGTTCCAAAAGGCATTCCTGCCAGTTCATGGGGTTACCTGGTCTTGTGAAAGCCAATTCCAACATTCCGCCCAAAGCGCCTCGCGGCCAGCACGAAAGGCGCCTTCGTGACCAATACGCCTTACTCCAATGTCAGCGGGCGTTCTGACTTGCAACGATTTCGCAGCGTTAGGATAGCAATCCAGCAGATCCTGGGCTGCGCGTGGGGTGGCGATCGGATCGTCGCTAAAGACCCATGACCGGATAGGTGCGGTCACATCTGCGTAATGTTGCGGCTTGAGTAACCCGTCATAATCGACCTGGAAATAGCGCCGACCTCGGCTCCATTTGCGCCAGGTCTTGAAGACCCGAGGCGGCAGCGCCTCCCCCTGCCAGCCACCAACAGGTTTGATATAGCCCCAACGTAGCAGCGAATAGGTGCCCAAACCCCACCAGAAATAGAGCTCAAGCGGCCAATTCTTGAGCTGATGCCCGCCAAAATATCCTGTCCCCACCGAAATAAAGGCGTGACGATCAATGGTCTGGTGGTTGGACATCACACCGATAAAATGGCCACCAACGCTGTGGGCAAGATGGGTGATACGCAAACCAGGTGCTGCTTGGGAAAGCTGCTCGACCGCTGCGACCATATCATAGCGGCCCCAATCGGCATATTCGATTTCTGATTGGGCGAGATCTTCATGACAAGAACCTGCAATGCCACGATAATCATAGGTCAGCACTATGGCACCGCGTTCGGCCATGTACTGGGCAATGGCATGATAAAACTGGCGCGGGAACCCTGTCCCAGCAGAGATCACGACCGCTAGATTAGGCTTGTCACAGCGCGTCAGGTCTCCCTTCAAGGTGACCCCGTCGCTGGCCGAAAAGGTAATCGGCTCACGCCGCGTTGACTGGATCATTTTCGCCTCCACTCCGGGTGGTTTCAGGATCGATAATCTCATCAGCGTGTTCAGTCAGGTGAGTTAAGAAACGCTGTATAACTCTCTGTTCGTCTTCGTTAAACGGCGATAGAAGCGCCCTATTAAAGTGTTTGGTTTCCTCTTTGCCCCGGGCAAGAAGCGCCACGCCGCTGGGCTCAAGGTGAATATTGGTCACGCGTCCGTCGCTGGGTGAGGCCCGACGCGCAACCAAACCCCGCTCAACCATGCGGTCCACTAGGCCGGTCAGGCTGGATTTCCCCATAGAAAGGCGTTTGGCGATTTCTGAAATTGGCTGAGCGTCTGATTGTGACAGCACAAAGAGGACAGCAAACTGGCTTGTGGTCAGCCCCACTGCCTGCCGTGTCCGCCGGTCCGCTGCGCGAAACAAGGCACTATGGGCCACCTGCAATTGATGAAAGACACGCAACTTTACTGTCAAAACATGGCTCCAGTCCGGTTGTTCATTTAATTCGTATATGAACTAAATGTGCCTGACCACCTGTCACCTAAGGGCATGACGCAAAGTCAAGGGCGGCGAGCCGCGTAAAAAACAAGCAGTCAATAGGAGTGGGTTTTTGCACAGCAATGGGCGCTATTTTGGAGCGTTTAAACAGCAATGCAGGCGAACTGAATGCCCCGCGATGCCGAATGCAGGCCGCAAAGAGTCTGGTTTAAATCATTCAAAACAAACAAGGCCTCGCACGAACTTAATCGCACAAGGCCTTGATTTTAATGGTACCCAAGGCCGGACTCGAACCGGCACGCTGTCACCAGCGGGGGATTTTGAATCCCCTGCGTCTACCATTCCGCCACTTGGGCAACGCCCTGTTCCTACCCAAGCCCGAACCGGAGGTCCAGAGGAAAACGTCACGGAGAATAGAGAAAATTGGCGATTTTCCACTGCGGGTCTTACACTGATATTGACCTCATCCCGCCCCTGTGCGACGCCGCTAATGCAGGGAAAACTAAAGGGGTTTCAGATGCTGCGCAGGCTCTATGATCGAACCATGTCCCTGGCGGATCACCGTCACGCTCTATGGTGGCTCGCTGCGGTCTCCTTTATAGAAAGCTCCTTCTTTCCCATTCCCCCCGATGTCTTGATGATTCCAATGATCCTGGCGCGTCCCTCGCGGGCCTGGCTGATTGCCTCAGTCGCGCTGATTGCCTCGGTGGCCGGCGGTATGTTGGGCTATGCCATCGGCGCCATGTTCTATGAAAGCCTTGGCCAACCCATCCTAGAGGCCATGGGCAAGGGTGCGGCGATCGAAGAGTTTAACACCAAATTCAATGACTTCGGCTTCTGGGCTGTTTTGGGGGCTGGTATTACCCCCTTCCCCTATAAGGTCATTACAATCATGTCCGGCTGGACCGGCATGCCGGTGATGACATTCCTGGCGACCTCCATCTTGGCCCGGGCCTTGCGCTTCTTCATTGTGGCCGGGCTGCTGCGGGCCTTTGGGGCCCCTATTCGTGATTTCATCGAACAGCGCTTGGGCCTTGTCTTCACGGTCTTTGTGGCGCTCTTGTTTGGCGGCTTTCTGGTATTGAGGTATCTGTGATATGCGACGAATTCTTATCCTGGCAGCAACCTTAGGCTCTGCGGCTATGATGCTGGGAGCGCTTGGTTTTCAGTATATTGGAGAGCTACCGCCCTGCAAAATGTGCTATTGGCAGCGCTACCCTCATGTGGCGGCCGTGGGCATCGGGATCCTTGCATTTCTGCTGCCTGGTGTGGGGATGACCGCGCTCTTGTACCTTGGGGCCTTCGCGGCCTTGGTTACTGCCGGGATTGGCGTCTACCACACTGGGGTCGAGCGTGGCTATTGGGAGGGGCCGACGACCTGCACCTCCGGTCCAGTTGGCGGGTTGACCCCCGAGCAGTTGATGGAGCAGATCATGGGTGCCCCGCTGGTGCGCTGCGATGAGGTGCCCTGGGAGCTGTTCACGCTGTCGATGGCCAGCTGGAACGCAATTATCTCCTTTGCGCTGGTCGGCCTTTGGATTGCTGCTGCGCGCAGTAAAACCTGATCACGAATCCTTTTTGGTCGCCAACAACAGATTGGTTTCGCTGCTCACCACCCCATCAAAGGTTCTGATCTTGGCAAGCGCTGCATCAAGCGTTTCCAGGGTTTCCGTACCCAATTCGACGATGAGATCCCAACGGCCATTTGTTGTATGAATGGCGCGTACCTCTGGGATGCCCTGTAGCTGGCGCACGATCCGGCTGGCACCGCGCCCTTCGATCCCGATCATCATCAAACCACGCACGGGATCCCGCAGAACGTCTTCTTTCAGAACGACTGTAAAGCCCAGAACGTCACCGCGCAGTTGTAAACGTTCGATCCGCGCCCTTACGGTTGTGCGGGACAGATCAAGCTCCAATGCGAGATCTGAAAGGCTAGCACGTGCGTTGCGCCGCAACGCTGCAATCAATCGCTCGTCCGTTTTATCCATCTGAGCCTCCATATTGTGACATAGCCCTCCATATCGGCCAATTTGATCGATTTCAACCACCTCATTTCGGAGATTTATAGACTTCATAGATTCAATAGTGGAGATTTTCACCGTGACCAAGAAGACCTGTTTCCTGATTGGCGCCCCCGTGGACAGTGGTAAACGCCGCCCTGGTTGCCTGATGGGGCCGGATGCCTACCGCACGGCGGGTCTTGTCTCAGCGCTGGCGGGGCTTGGCCATGAAATCACGGATCTCGGTAATCTGACGCCAGCTGCACATGATCCGGATTCCGAAGATGGCCCTGTTTTTGCCCCAAAACAGACCATTGGCTGGACAGCTACATTGGCCGAAATCGCGCGCCACAGCATGGCCGAAGGCCTGCCTATCTTTTTGGGCGGGGATCACTCCCTGTCCCTAGGGTCTGTTACGGGCGTAGCCGATTATGCCGCCTCAGTTGGGCGTCCGCTATTTGTCTTGTGGCTGGATGCCCATACGGATTTTCACACCCCCCAGACCACGGATAGCGGCAACCTGCATGGAACCCCTGTTGGGTACTTCACTGGCCGCGAGGGTTTTGCGGGTTTTCCTTCTGTCTCGAATCCGGTTCCAGAAGAAAATGTCTTCATGATCGGGCTGCGGTCTGTAGACAAAGCCGAGCGCCAAGCACTGGAGGCCAGCAAGATCCATCGCCAAGATATGCGCGACATAGACGAAAACGGGATCGCTGGTCCGCTGGCCAAGTTCCTGGGTCAGGTTGCCGCCGCCAATGGCCTGCTACATGTCTCTTTGGATGTGGATTTCCTCGACCCCTCGGTGGCTCCCGCCGTTGGCACCACGGTTCCCGGAGGGGCGACCGTGCGAGAGGCGCATTTGGTCTGTGAGATGCTCCATGATTCCGGATTGATGACTTCGTTGGATTTGGTCGAGCTTAATCCCTTCTTGGACGAACGAGGCCGCACTGCAGATTTGATGGTCGATCTTTGCGCATCCGCCCTTGGACGCAGGGTCTTTGACCGTCCAACTCGGAGCTATAATTGAATACGTTGCAAGCCCCTCGCGCCGTGGTGATGGTGCGCCCGCATAATTTTTGCTCAAACCCAGATACCAAAGGTGACAACGCCTTTCAAATCACCGGGGGCGAACCAGCGTCAGTGCGCAAGAATGCGCTCCAAGAGTTTGATACAGCAGTAGAAACTCTTCGCACCTCTGGCGTTCAGGTGCATGTCTTTGACGACACCGGAACCGCCACGCCAGATAGCGTTTTTCCCAACAACTGGTTTTCAACCCACTCCGGTGGCCATATTGCCATTTATCCGATGCATGCTCCCAATCGCCGACTGGAACGGCGCTGGGACATCATTGAAGAACTAAAACGCAGCTATCGCGTCCAGGATGTCATCGACTTCTCTGGCCTTGAGGAGGATGGCTTGGCGCTGGAGGGTACCGGCGCCATGGTGCTCGATCACATTGGCCGCATTGCCTATACGGTAAAATCTAACCGCGCCGATCCGGTTCTGCTGGAGCGATTTTGCACTCATTTTAACTATGAACCCATGGCCTTTGAGGCCCGGGATTCACAGGGGTGCGAAGTCTATCATAGCAATGTCTTGATGGGGATTGGCACGGATTTTGCCATGATTTGCCTGTCGATGATCAGTGACTCGACTCGGCGCGCCGAAATCGCCACACGCCTAGAGGAAACCGGCCATGAGGTCATCGATCTCACTGAAGAGCAGATCCAGAATTTCGCAGGTAATGCGTTTGCCCTCACAGGAGCTGCCCCCCTCTTGGCGCTCTCTGGCCGCGCCCTGCAGGCCCTGCGCCCGGATCAGGTCAGCATAATCGAGCGCAGCACGACGCTGCTGCCTCTGTCTATTCCTACAATCGAAACAGCCGGGGGATCGGTACGCTGCATGTTGGCAGGTATTCATCTTAGCCCCCGTGAAAGGACCCCTTCATGACTTTGCCCTCGCATAAAGCCCTCGTTCCCTTTGTCAGCGTCGACAATATGATGCGTCTGGTCCATGACATTGGCATAGAGGCCATGCTGCGCGATCTGGCGGAATATATAGAGGCTGACTTTAAGCGATGGGAATTGTTCGATAAAACTCCGCGCGTTGCCAGCCACTCTGAGGTTGGCGTGATTGAATTGATGCCCACCTCCGATGGGGAGGCCTATGGGTTCAAATACGTCAATGGCCACCCCAAAAACACCAGCGAAGGCCTGCAGACGGTCACCGCCTTTGGGCTGCTGGCCGATGTCTATACCGGCTATCCGGTGTTGCTGACAGAAATGACTATGCTCACGGCTCTCCGCACCGCCGCCACCTCAGCAATGGTGGCTAAACATTTGGCCCCAAAGGGGTCTGACACCATGGCGATGATCGGAAATGGGGCGCAGTCTGAATTCCAGACCCTGGCAATGAAGGCAATCTGCGGGCTGAAGACCGTGCGCCTATATGATAAGGATCCCGCAGCAACAGAGAAATGCGCCCGCAATCTGGCCGCCGTAGGCCTTGAGGTAGTTTGTTGCTCCACGCCCGAGGAAGCCATTGAAGGCGCGCAAATTCTGACCACCTGTACTGCGGACAAGCAAAACGCCACGATCCTGACAGACAACATGGTGGGGGCTGGCGTGCATATCAATGCCATCGGCGGCGATTGCCCAGGTAAGACCGAACTGGCGGCAGGCATCCTGACCCGCGCAGATGTCTTTGTTGAGTTCCCTCCACAAACCCGCGTTGAGGGAGAAATTCAACAAATGCCGGACGATTTTGAAGTGACCGAGCTTTGGCAGGTCATTCTGGAGCAAAAACCCGGACGGCGCGATAATAAACAGATCACCCTGTTTGACAGCGTCGGCTTTGCCATCGAAGATTTCAGCGCCCTTCGCTACATTCGTGATCGCATCAAAGACACCGAATTCTTTATTGATTTGGACATGTTGGCTGATCCAGATGATCCACGGGATCTATTTGGCATGCTGCAACGCGCAGAGCATTAACGGGAGCGTCTTTAGGTGACCCAGCGTTGACCTCTGGAAGGCCCAGCACCCAAGTTGGGCCTTCACGCATCGAGTTCAGTATCCCAATAGAGAAAATCCATCCAACTGTCGTGTAGATGGTTGGGGGGGAACTTACGCCCGGTGTTGCGCAACTCTTCTGCGCCAGGACGCCGGGGCGCCTTCCGAAGAGACATAGGCAACATATGCAAAGGCTTGGACCCCTTCTTTAAGTTGCAGGGAGAACAAGCTGCCACCACGTTTTCCCAGCTGGTGATCCCGCCGGCTGCGCGCGGAACCACATGATCAAAAGTCAGATCTCCACGGGCTCCGCAGTACTGGCAGCAAAACTCATCCCTCAGAAATAAATTAAAGCGCGTGAAGGCCACGCGCTTTTGAGGTTTGACATAGTCTTTGAGCACCACAACAGAGGGTATTCGGATCTGAGTACTGGGGCTATGAACCACTTCGTCATATTCCGCCAGGATATCCACCCGGTCCAACCAGGCTGCCTTGACAGCGTCCTGCCAGCTCCAGAGTGAGAGCGGATAATAGGATAGCGGTCGATAGTCCGCGTTGAGCACAAGGGCAGGATGTTGCCGCAATGCGCTGGGGTCTCTTACAAAATCAGTTCTGAAATCGCCATCCATGATGCTACGTCTTCCTCGCCCTGTCTGCCCGTTCCCGGCACCAGAGCGGGGAACCCGCCCCAGCATAACTTTGACTATATCTCGTGGTTTTTCTCTGGCAAGCCCTTGTCAGCCACAAGATTTCGCATGATCGCTATCACCGCCCCATGACAGCCCTGTGACAGGGAGCTTCTAGATCGCTTGCATGCCATTGCGGATAGACCTAAGCATCCGCCATGACCCGTCTCATCCGTTTTAACAAACCCTTTGATGTGCTGCCGCAGTTTACCGATTCCGGCAGCCAGGGTTCTGCACGCCCAACGCTGAGCGCCTATATCAACTGCCCCGGCGTCTATGCTGCTGGCCGATTGGATCGCGACAGTGAAGGCCTGATGCTTTTGACCGATAACGGCCGGTTGCAGGCATGGATCAGCGACCCGCAGCACAAGATGGCCAAGACCTATTGGGTGCAGGTGGAGGGAGAGCCAGATGCCGTCGCTCTGGCAGCTTTGGAACAAGGCGTGACTCTCAAAGATGGTGTAACCCGGCCTGCAAAGGCTTTTCTGATGGAAGAGCCTGCGCAGCTTTGGACACGGGAGCCACCAATTCGGGCGCGCAAATCCATCCCCGCCAGCTGGATCTCTCTCACGCTAAAAGAGGGAAAAAACCGCCAGGTGCGACGGATGACTGCTGCCGTGGGTTTCCCAACCCTGCGTCTCATTCGCTATAGTGTCGGTGCCTGGAGCCTGGACGGGCTGCCCCAGGGAAATTGGGAGGATCTGGAGGTTCCATCTATTCCAGGCCCTGCCAAACCTTCGCAGCTGCCAAACCGCAGGATGCAACAGAACAAAGCCAATAGAACCAATGGCCGAGATGGCAAGGACCCCGAGCGCAGCGCATCTGGCACGCAAAAGCGGCGCAGCAAACCTCGGCACAAATCCAGATAGATCAGGTCCGCTCGCACTGCCAAAAGATGCAGGCCTAGCCGCCCGCATCTTTTTCATATTCGATAGCCTAAAGCCCCAGCTTGTCGCGCATAAAGGCGAGGGAGACGCTCAATCCGTCGGGGGCGATCCCGTGGCCTGTGCCCTTCATGATATGGGCAAAGACATCCTTGAACCCTGCTTGATCCAGAGCTTCTGCTGCCTCTGGAAGGGATTGCGGCGGAACCACGTCGTCGGCATCCCCGTGCACCAGCATGACCGGCATCCGGCTGACCACTTCGTCTTTGAGCGTATCGGGCGACAAAAGGCGGCCTGAGAAGGCCACAATGCCGGCAATTGCATCCTCGCGGCGTGGTGCCACATGTAGGCTCATCATGGTGCCCTGAGAGAAGCCAAACAAAACGACCTGCTCAGGCAAGACATCTTCATCCACCATGAGCGCATCAAGGAAGGCATTCAAATCCTCGATTGAGGCATTCATACCCCGCATGCTTTCCTCTTCCGAAGATCCATCAATCCAGGGAATGGGAAACCACTGGTACCCCATTGGCGCTCCGGGGCAATTCTCTGGCGCATCTGGTGCCACGAATAGGGTATCAGGCAGATGTTCTGCCAATGGATCCGCAAGCCCCAAAAGGTCCGCCCCGTTGGCGCCATAGCCATGCAGAAACACCACGATAGACCGGGTCACCCCGGAGAGCGGCTCTCTGCGCTCAGCTTTTAGTACACGAGTCATCGGATCCCTTCCCTGTCCTTTGCTACATGGTAATAGGCCCAGAGGATGCGGGCTGCAACCGACCGCCATGGCGACCAAGCCTCGGCCAGTTGCCGCAGTTCGCGTTCCTTTGGCCGCTCAGGCAGATCAAACAGAGCTTTCGCAGCTTCTTGCAGCGCCAGATCGCCGGGGGCAAAGACATCGGCCCGCCCCAGGGAAAACATCGCATAGATCTCTGCAGTCCAAACCCCAACACCGGTAACCTTTGTCAGGACCGTGATTACTTCCTGTGTCGGCAGATCCCGCAGCGCCTCAAAATCAATAGCTTCCTGCGCTAGCGCTATGGAATACCTTATCTTTTGTCGACTAAGCCCCGCTGACCGCAGATCATCCTCGGTTGCGGCCATGATCTGGGATGGCGTGGTGAGCTGCGCCTCGGTGAGCCGCTGCCAGATCGCATTGGCTGAAGCCACGCTAACCTGTTGGCTCACAATCGCACTGAGCAATTGCCCAAAACCGTCCGGTTTGCGGCGTAGGGGCAGCGGGCCACATTGCGCCAGGGCCCGCGCAAAGGCTGGGTCATGATTGGCCAACCAGGCGGCGCCTTCATCGACACAGGCAGAGGTGCAAATGATACGGCCCGCTGCAGGACCGCAACAGGTCACAAAAGAGCTCATGGCAACCTCCTCGACGCGCAAAGCGTTCCCTTTTCAGGCGACATTGTACCAAAACGCTGCTTGCCGCTTGTTCCCTTGAATATTGATCGCTACGCATCTCATATGACAGTTCACATGACCACCCCAAGCGACCGCGTCGCAAAGAAAAACGTCGCCATCCTGGTATTGGCCCAGGCCATCCTCGGCTCTCAAATGCCGATGATCTTTATCATTGGTGGGCTGGCTGGCCAGTCGCTGGCCTCTAACCCCTGTTTTGCCACCCTGCCGATCTCTTTGATCGTTGCAGGGTCGATGGTGGCGGCGACGCCAATCTCCTCGATCATGCAAAAATGGGGACGCCGCGCGGGTTTTTTCACCGGCGCGATGTTTGGGGCCTTGGGTGGGGTCATTGGCGCCTATGGGCTCTACCTCGGGTCTTTCCCGGTCTTCTTGCTCGGCAGTTTGCTGACTGGCGTCTACATGAGCGC
This sequence comes from uncultured Roseobacter sp., assembly GCA_913054455.1. Classification (GTDB taxonomy): domain Bacteria; phylum Pseudomonadota; class Alphaproteobacteria; order Rhodobacterales; family Rhodobacteraceae; genus Pseudophaeobacter. The sequence continues at coordinate 26,202 of CAJXIL010000009.1, read as the reverse complement.
CCATGGCTTTTATCGCTTTGCCGCTACGGATACCGCCTCTGAAAGCTTCCGGCCAAAGGCGATCTCCTATGTCATGGCAGGCGGTTTGCTTTCCGCCTTGCTGGGACCGCAATTGGTAAAGGCCACCAGCCAAGTCTTTGTTATTCCATTTCTTGGCACCTATCTTACTGTAATTGCGATCAATGTCTTTGGCTCTGGTTTGTTTTTGTTTCTAAACATTCCCAAGCCAGAAGCCCCCAACGCAGATCTGCCTGCAGGGCGCAGCCGTATGGAGCTGCTTAAGACCCCAGCGATCGCCGTTGCGGTAATCTGTTCCATGGTCTCTTACGCACTGATGAACCTGGTGATGACCTCAACGCCGCTGGCCGTAGTGGGCTGCGGCTTTACCGAAGGCAATGCGGCGGATGTTGTGTCACTGCATGTTCTGGCGATGTATGTGCCCTCCTTCTTTACCGGGCATCTGATCGCGCGCTTTGGCGTGCATAAGATCGTCGCGGCCGGTCTGATCATTCTGGCAGCTGCCGGCGCGGTCGCGCTGCACGGTGTTGAACTTGAAAACTTCTTTATCGCCTTGATCCTCCTCGGCGTAGGCTGGAACTTTGGCTTCATCGGGGCAACCACAATGCTGACAGCCTCGCATACCCCAGAGGAACGCGGCCGGATGCAGGGGCTCAATGACCTCTTGGTCTTTGGCGGTGTTACCATGGCCTCACTGGCTTCTGGCGGTTTGATGAACTGCTCTGGCGGGAACCCGGTTGAGGGCTGGAGCGCTGTCAATATGGCAATGGCCCCATTCCTGGTTCTGGCCGGCGGTGCCCTGCTTTGGCTGGCTATGCGCCCCAAAGAGGCGTGAACCGACAAAGCCAGACGTAACCAACGATAAAGGCGCTTCATTTGGAGCGCCTTTGTTCATTTAATCAACACGATATAAGTATTACTTGGCCTACCAACGCCTACGTGCGGCCCGCCAAATAAGGCCCGTCCGGCGGTGAAATTCGCTTTGCCCCAGGCTGCCTTCAGCAACACGTTCTGGCTGCCGCAGGGCTTGTTTCAGGATGGCCTTGGCCTGCCACCCGGACAGCAGCGGCATGCCCGCCTCTGTGGAGACCATAGCGCGCTTCTGCTCTGCTTCCTGGATACGGGCCAGAGCCTTACGGGCGAGTTGACGCAGCCCCTCAGGCGTGCCGTCCAGCAGCGGGATACGCTTGTGCGCCACAAGGTCCGGGATAGCGCGGAGCAAATTGGCAACCCCTACTCCATAGGCAAATTTACGCACGACCGCCTCATCAGCCTGGCCAAGGGATGCGGCTGCCATCCACATGAGCCCGCCAGAGGTGGCGTCAATGTAGCGATCAAACGCTGCCTCATCCTCGAAGGGCTCTGTATAGATATCCCAGCGGCGGGCCTCAGCCAGGGCATCTATATGGCCAGCCAATTCGGCGGAAAGCAATCGCCCCAAGGGGGTCGCGACGTGATGACGACGCACAGGTCCGCCCTGGGCGATCTCTTCCCCGATATCCCGCCACCACTGCACCCGCATCTCGGCAATCATGCTTTCCTGACTGGCCCAGGGTGCCCGCGCCAGTTCAATATTGAAGGCATACAGCGCAAAGAGCAGCGGCCGGGCCTCTGCAGGTGCGGCCATCACTGCCATAAAGCGGTCAGGATCCCCCTGTTGGACCAATTCAGCGCAGCTGGTGAGGTCATCGTCAAATATCATCCAAGAATTCCTGAATAGCCCCCAGAGTTTGCGGCGCATCCACCAGATCCAGATGTCCGATATCCGCCAGGATTTGATATCGCCCCTTGTCAGTTTCCGCCTCCATCAGGGGGCGGTATGCCTCAGCAACAAAGGCTTCGTCCTGGTCCCCCGCTAGGAGAAGAAAGCCTGGCAGTGCCCTAATATCATTTAGATAGTTGGAGCGTGGGGCGTAAGACTGGTTGAGCCGGTAGCTGTAGGATGTGGTCGCCAAATGTCCCAAAGGCCCCTCAAGCACCTCGGACGGCATCTTGAACTGAATGGCTGTTAGGTGGTTCCAGGCGGTGATCCCAACGCCATTGAGCATGGACAAGGCGATAATGCGGCGCAGCAACGGCTGAGCCCAACCGCCGGAATTGGGGCGCATTGTCGGGGCCCGATGGTGCAGGAACGGGGCCAAGAGCACGGCGCGATCCATCAGGTCGCGGTGCTGCCCTCCGGAAAAACGCACTACCAGCCCGCCGCCCGAGGAATGACCGATCAACACAACCTTTTGTCCTGGCACGGCCTTTGCCGTGATCAAATCCGCAAGATCATCTTCGAATTGGCCAATATAGTCTACATCGCCACGCCGACCGGGCTGCGCGCCATGTCCGCGTAGATCAGGCACCAAGACGGTACCGCGCAGCTGTGGTGCCAGCTTGGAGAATTGTAGGCCATTCCATCCCGAGCCGTGCACCAAAACAATCAGAGGCCCGTCGCCATTGATATAGGATCGCAATTGTAGCCCGTAACCATCTCTCATTACGACATTTTCAGCCGACGGAGATGTCACCGCAGATACATCATCGCTCTGCAAAATTCTGTCGAAATTCAGGGTCGGCCCCGCAGCCTCGAGCGGTTTGACCGGCTGAGACAGGATCAGCCCTAACGGAATAAGCGCAGTGATCGCCCCGGACATAGCAATGAACTTTAGCGCCTTGTTGATCACTTGAGCTCTCCGCTATCGCGCATCAGTTTCCACCGCATGGCATCCAACAGCGCCTCAAAGGAGGCGTCGATTATATTTGCGCTCACGCCAACAGTGGACCAACGCCTACCCTGCCCGTCTTCGCTGTCGATAATGACCCGTGTCACAGCCTCTGTGCCGCCCTGGGTGATGCGCACCTTGAAATCCACCAGATGCATATCGTTGATGATCGACGAATAACGTCCAAGATCCTTGGCCAAGGCCTTGGCCAAAGCATTCACCGGCCCGCGGTCGCTGCCGGTTTCATCCATGGACTCGCTGACAGACAGCCGTTTTTCCCCATCGACTTTGACCACCACAACTGCCTCAGAGAGGCTGATCATGCGGTTGTATTTGTTCTTGCGGCGCTCGACCGTGACCTTGTAGCGCTTTACCTCAAAGAACGCGGTGCTCTGCCCTAGCTCTTCGCGCGCCAGCAATTCAAAAGATGCCTGTGCAGTGTCATAGGAATAGCCCTCAGCTTCGCGCTCTTTTATCCGCTCTAGGATGCGCGCCAGGGCCGGATCCCCCTTTGCAACCTCTAGCCCAGCATCCATCAGGCGTTTGCGCAGATTGGATTGACCAGCCTGGTTTGACATGGGGATGATCCGCGCATTGCCTACTAGTTCAGGGGCGATATGCTCATAGGTCGATGGATCCTTAAGGATCGCACTGGCATGCAGCCCCGCTTTATGGGCAAAAGCTGAGGCCCCAACATAGGGGGCCTGCTTGCTGGGCACCCGGTTGAGAATATCATCCAGCATCCGACTGAGTTTGGTCAGGCCCGCCAAGGCCTCTTGGCTGACGCCGATGTCAAACTGATCCGCATAGGGCTGTTTCAGCAGCAGCGTCGGGATCAGGGTGGTCAGATTGGCATTGCCGCAGCGCTCCCCTAACCCATTCAAGGTGCCCTGAACCTGCCGGGCCCCGGCCTCAATCGCGGCCAGAGAACAGGCAACTGCATTTTCGGTATCATTATGGGTGTGGATGCCGAGGTTTTCACCGGGAATGCCCGCTGCAATGACCTCAGCCACAATACGGTGCACGTCGCTTGGCATGGCACCGCCATTGGTATCACACAGAACGACCCAACGCGCCCCGGCCTCCAGGGCTGTACGGCAGGCGGCCAGCGCATAGTCGGGGTTTGCCTTGTAGCCATCAAAAAAGTGCTCTGCATCATAAAGTGCCTCACGTCCCTGGCTCACCAGATGGGTGATCGAAGCCCGGATGTTTTCCAGGTTCTCCTCGAGGCTGATACCAAGTGCGGCTGTCACGTGGTAATCATGGGCCTTGCCCACGAGACAAACCGCGGAGGTGCCAGCATTCATCACTGCGGCCAGCACATCGTCATTCTCCGCCGAGCGCCCTGCCCGTTTGGTCATCCCAAAGGCGGTCATGGTGGCGCGGGTCTTGGGCGCCTCGTCGAAAAACGCGCTGTCGGTGGGGTTGGCTCCGGGCCATCCGCCTTCGATATAGTCAATACCTAGGTCATCGAGCGCCTGGGTGATTTGCTTTTTTTCGGCAGTGGAGAATTGCACCCCCTGGGTCTGCTGCCCGTCGCGCAGGGTGGTGTCATAAAGGTACAGCCGTTCCTTGCTCATGCCCCAACCTTTTCGATAAGAGTTTCCAATAACCGACGAGTCCTGTTTTCCCAAAACTTTGGATCATCCTTAAAGTTCTTCAGTACTGTATCCCAGTACTCCATCGCGGGTTCATCATCTAAGTATCTAGCCCGATTAAACTCACGATAAGCAGATTGGAAATCGTGAATTTGAATTTCTACACTTGCACCGTCTTTACTGTCTTTGATCTCGATTTCTGCGTTTTTTAGCCCATCACGAATTGTGTCCGCTGTTGGCCAATCTTTACTATTTCGCGCACTGGTCCGCCTTGCAAGAATTCGCTCTACCAAGGCGAGAATGTCATCGGAAATTCCCTTACTCTTCGCCCATTCTCCCATCTCGGGGGTCAATAGCCCCATCAGCTGTGCCGACGCCAATAGCCCAGGACCATCCCCCGCAGCAGCCAGTTTGTGCATCTCCGCGATAGCCCCGGCGGTGTTGAGATCATCAGCCAGTGCGTCCAGAACCGCGGCAGCAGCGTTGGCGGCGGGCTCGATGCCCGCTGTCAGCGCACGCCACTTGCGTAGCGTAGCCTCTGCCTCCTTTGCCTTTTTCTCGGTCCAGTCCATCGGTTTGCGGTAGTGCGTCTGCAAAAACACAAAGCGGATCACCTCACCGGGAATGCCCTGGTCCAGCAGGTCATGCACGGTAAAGAAGTTGCCCAGGGACTTGGACATCTTCTTGCCCTCGACTTGCAGCATCTCATTGTGCAACCAGAAGCGCGCAAAACTGTCATCGCCATTGGCGCAGCAGCTTTGCGCGATTTCATTCTCATGATGGGGGAACATCAGGTCGTTGCCACCGGCATGGATGTCAAAGGTTGCGCCCAACAGCTCCTGCGACATGGCAGAGCATTCAATATGCCAGCCCGGGCGTCCCCGGCCCCAGGGGCTGTCCCACCCCGGCAGTTCATCTGTCGACGGTTTCCACAGCACAAAATCCATCGGATCGCGTTTGTTGTCTGCCACCTCCACACGGGCACCAGCGATCATATCATCTACAGACCGCCCAGACAGCTGGCCGTAGTTTTCATAACTCTTGACCGAAAACAATACATGCCCCGATCCATCAGCATAGGCATGGCCTTTTGCAATCAGGTCTTCGATCATCGCCACCATCTGGTCGATATACTGCGTCGCGCGTGGCATATGGCCCGGCTCCAGCGCCCCTAGCTTGCCCATGTCGTTCAGATACCAGCCAATGGTCTCTTCGGTGCGCTCGGCGACCAGGTCTTCCAGCGTACCAGGTGCGCCTGCTTCTTTGCGTGCCAGAGCGGTGGCGTTAATTTTGTCATCCACATCGGTGAAGTTGCGCACATAGGTCACGTGATCCGCGCCGTAGACCGCACGTAGCATCCTGTAGAGCACGTCAAAAACAACCACGGGGCGCGCATTGCCCAGATGCGCCCGATCATAGACCGTGGGGCCGCAGAGATACATCCGCACATTGGTGGCATCAATCGGAGTAAACTCCGACTTTTTGCGGGTCTTGGTATTGTGCAGTTTAATCACGGTGTTCGAGGTCATCTTGACAGCTCCTTGGACGGACACGGATGTGCAAGCGCGCAGCGCGGGCTTAGCAACTTGTCAAGGTGAAGAAAACGACAGAAACCAGCCCGCTGAGGATTTCAGCAGGGAATGCAGCAAATAATGAGGGCGCAGATTTGGTTCATGCCAAAGTCCTAGCACCTCTTACTTGGCCCGCCAAGAGGGTTGTCTAAAATCGGAAGGCTGCGCCAATGGATATTGTGTTTGGAGAGAGGTCCGGACCTGCCCCACCACCAGATGGCGTGTGATGCAGGTATTCACCGGTGAGCTGCAAGGCACGATTAAGCGAAACCCGAAACCCTATGCCCAGGGTCTCGGCCACATCGTGGCTATTTGCTCCCAGCCCTTGCTGGCGGCCAAGGGAGATATATCCCAGGCTATCGCCAAAGTCATACCCCGCCCGCAGGCTCATCTGTTCTGTTCCAGTGGCGCCGATAAATCCCGGATAAGGATGCATGTTTCCACGCAGATAACTGCCCCCCAGAACAAGCAGCCCATAGTCTCTATCTGCGGAAAACGCCAACCTAGTGGCGGGTGTCGTCGCCCCCCCGCTCGTGGCGCGCAGCGCACCGCTATGAGCCGAGAAAAAATAGGTGGATTTCCAATCGCCAGACAGAGCAGACGAGGCGGTCGCCGCCAAGGCCCCAAGTGAGAGCACCAGGGCAGTTGTTGTTTGTTTCATGTGAGCAGCTGGCATGATTTCTTGCCCATTCAGGCGCCTTTCAGGGCGCGGCATTTTCTACCCTGTTATTTTCGGAGAAACTCCTTAACGAGCGGTTCCCTTTTTTCCTCAATCCGCAGGAAGTGAAAGAAAACGGCACCAGGCCTTCAGGGAAATCACAACAGGTTTGAATTTTTCTGGATTGGTGGAGAAATCCCCCGCATTTGAAGATCGGAGTTCGGTGAAAAAGAAGTCGCATTTTCGACTTAGGTCGCAAACTTGCTAGAATCAGCTTCAAAAACCGCCAAGGCTGGACAGATAGGAAGAAGGATCCAATATGCTGGCGGAACGCTGTGTAGTTAATCTGGTTTGGCGCACGATAGGCGCAACCAGAGGCCGTGCCGCCCGTGGGCGCCCCGGCGGAACGTTGTCTTCACCCCTCTGAAACAACTGACTATTTCCTGCATTAAGGATCCTTCCAATGACAGATCAATCTGGCAGCCCCGCCCGCGCATCTACACGCAGCGGGGGCCGCGCCGCACGTCGAACCGCCCGAGCCAGCGCCCTGCCCGACCACATGCGTCCCATCCGCCCTGGCATGGAGGGTGGTGTTCTAAAACCGCTGAGCCAAGCCTCTGTTGAACGCATTCATCGCGCCGCCTTGGATGCGCTTGAAACCATTGGCCTCGCGGATGCCCCCCCCAGTGGTGTGGACTATCTGACAAAGGCGGGCTGTATCCAAGGCGATGATGGTCGCATCCGCTTCCCCCGCGCCCTGGTCGAGGACATGCTTACCAAGGTAAACCGGTCTGTGACGCTGCATAGCCGTGATGGGCGACAGGATCTGGAGCTCTCTGGCAACCGCGTCCACTACGGCACGGCAGGCGCGGCAGTCCATGTGGTTGATGTGCAGGGGCGTCATTACCGTGAGTCGACCGTACAGGATCTACATGATGCCGCCCGCATCTGCGATAGGCTTGATAATATCCACTTTGTGCAGCGCCCAATGGTATGCCGGGACATCGCCGACAATATGGAGATGGATCTCAATTCGATCTATGCCACCACCTCCGGAACGACCAAGCATATCGGCGTATCGTTCTCCGAACCGGGTTTTGTCGCGCCGGCCATTGAAATGCTGCATATGATTGCAGGGGGCGAAGACAAATGGCGCGAACGCCCCTTTGTCTCCAACTCCAACTGTTTTGTTGTGCCGCCGATGAAATTCGCCACCGAAAGCTGTGAGGTCATGGAGCAATGCATCCTGCATGGCATGCCAGTTCTGTTGCTCTCGGCTGGTATGGCCGGGGCTACAGCACCATCCACCATTGCAGGGGCAATTACCCAAGCCGTTGCGGAGTGCCTCGCTGGGTTGGTCTATGTGAACGCAGTGAAACCTGGAGCACCAGCCATCGTTGGGACTTGGCCCTTTGGTCTTGATCTGCGCACAGGCGCGATGACCATGGGTTCTGGCGAGCAGGCGCTCCTGACGGCGGGCTGCGCCCAGATGCACAAGTTCTATGGCATACCAGGCGGGGCTGCCGCCGGAGCCAGCGATTCCAAAATGCCCGATATGCAAGCCGGCTGGGAGCAGATGTGTTCAAATGTCATGGCAGGACTCTCTGGCCTCAACATGGTCTATGAAGCCGCGGGCATGCATGCTTCACTTCTAGGGTTTTGCCATGAATCCCTGATCTTGGGCGACGATCTTATTGGGCAGGCACAGCGTTGTGTGCGTGGAATTGAGGTCAATGATGAAACCCTGGCCTTGGACCAGATTGCTGAGGTTTGCATCGGGGGACCTGGCCACTATTTGGGCACCAGCCAGACGCTGTCTCGGATGCAGACGGATTATGTATACCCAGCACTGGGAGATCGCACCTCACCAAAGGAATGGGCCGAGTTGGGCAAGCCAGACCTGCTGGAAAAGGCGACAGCACGTAAGGAGCAGATCCTGTCAGAGCGATCATCTGCCCGTTTTGACCCTGTCTTGGATGCAGAAATTCGCAGCCGGTTCAATATTCACCTCGGCTCATAAGCAAATGGGAAAGCGACGGGAAACCGTCGCTTTCCCTAATGTCGTACAGCTGTTTTATGCCTTGGTTCAGGCAAACAGCTCATGCGCCAACTCTAGCGCATCGATCAGCGTGTCGACCTCTGCCTTGGTGTTATAGGCTCCAAAGGAGGCGCGACAGGTTGCGGAAACGCCCAAATGATCCATCAGGGGCCCGGCACAGTGATGGCCAGCCCGCACTGCGACCCCCTTTTTGTCGAGGATTGTGGAGATATCATGGGCATGGGCTGCTCCCTCCATCGTAAAGCTGAAAATCGCAGCCTTTCCGATCGCCTGACCCTGTACATTGATCCAGTTCAGCCCGGTCAGCTGGGTCATGGCATAGTCGCGCAACCCTGCCTCATGGGCTGCGATATTCTCCATCCCCAGATCCATCATATAATCCAGCGCTACACCGAATCCGATGGTCTGAACAATGCCTGGCGTGCCGGCTTCAAACATCATGGGCGGGTCATTGTAGATCACCGCCTCTTTGGAGACCTCGCGGATCATATCACCGCCTCCAAGGAAAGGCCGCATCTCTGCCATCCGTTCAGGATGCACATAGATCGCACCAGACCCCGACGGCCCGTAGAGCTTATGCCCGGTGATGGCAAAGAAATCGCACCCCAGATCCTGTACATCCACGGGCATGTGAACGGCGCTTTGTGAGCCATCCACCAGCACCGGAACGCCCTTGGCATGGGCACCCTCAGTGATGGTTTTGACGTCAACAACAGTACCCAAGACATTAGAACAATGTGTTATAGCAATCAGCTTGGTTTTGGGTGTGATGGCGTCCAGAACCGCCTGCGGATCCAGGCTGCCATCCGCAGCAGTATCCACCCATTTGATCACCACCCCCTGACGTTCCCGCAGAAAATGCCAGGGAACGATATTGGCGTGATGCTCCATCACCGACAATAGGATCTCATCCCCAGCCTGAAGCCGTGGCATGGCCCAGCTATAGGCCACCATATTGATGCCCTCGGTGGTGCCGGAATTGAGGATAATACTGTCTTCACTTGCGGCATTCAGGAACTTTGCGATGGTGCCGCGCACGCCTTCGTACTTCTCGGTCGCGAGATTGGAAAGGTAATGCAAGCCTCTGTGAACGTTGGAATACTCCTGCGAGTAAGCCTGATTGATCGCGTCAATCACCACCTGCGGCTTTTGCGCCGAGGCCCCGTTGTCGAGATAGGTCAGCGGCTTGCCATTGACCTGACGGGACAGAATTGGAAAATCGCTGCGGATTTTTTCTACGTCATACATTTTCGAGCAGTCCGAGGTTGGCAGGCCCAAGCAGCCCGACGATAAAGATCATGGAAAAGAACATCACGATACTGGCCATAAGAACAACCGCAAAGGAACGCCAAAGAGAGGCAAACCCATGCGCTTCATTGACAAAGTTCAGCAGTACAAAGAGCAACACAAGGCCAATCAGCAAGAACACCATGCTGCCCAGTTGAGGCGATATCAGTAAGATCACAATACCGATGGACATAAGGGCCAGCTGCAGCAGTTGATCCCAGACCAAAAGCGACAGAATAGGCATGAAGCGCCCGGTGCCCCCGAGCCAGCGACCGCCAAGCGTGAGCATTGCGGCGAAGAGAACGCTTCGAAGCGCGGAAACCATCATCGAAAGACCCGGCGATTCCGGTGACATATCAAACATGGCCAATTCACTGGAATTGGGAAGGATCACGCCCAGGACCCCAAAAAACAGTGCATTCAGGATAACTGCTAGGAACAGGCCGGTCCATATGGCCTCATTGGGCCATTGACGCAGCAAGATGCTGCGCGCCGCAACGCCAGGCTGGCGCAGCGACAGGATCATAAAGGACCACAGAAACCTCATGCTTGCACCTGCGGCTTGGCCCAGTATCCCTGATACATGCCAGAGGCCCAGAACCACAAAAAGGCCGAGAACCACAGCCCGCCGATCAGGTTCAGCTCTGTTCCTGGCCCAATCATGCCGGCCACCAGCCCATTGAGCAGCATTAGGGGGCTCGCCGCAAGAAAGCTCCAAAACAGCGCCAGCCGCGCTGCATGGCTTTCACCAGTGCCGCGCAGAGCACGAGCCAGGAAATGGGCGAACAGCGCCAGGGTATAGAGCGCCAGGGGAGCGACAAAAATGATGCCGAACAAAGCGTTGCTCAGCAACATTGTCTGTTCTTGCCCCGTCAGATGAGCTTCCCGCGCAAGGCTGGGCATGCGGGATATGAACATCAAAGCGCAGCCCGCCATCAGGATCGCCAACATGCGGTCTTCGCGTGGCCCCATGGTCAAGAGCCGCGCAAAAACCCTGCGCGGCCCCCGGTAGGTTGCCAGGATATCGCCGGTGACCGCCATTTAGCGGCGCCGCGAAAGCCAGCCTTCCAGGCGGGCTACAATAGCGGCAGTAATCTCACCGTCTTCGATCTCTTCCACCGCTTCCGCGAGGAACGCCAGGGTCAACAGATCCGTTGCCTCGGCAACGGGAACCCCACGCGAGCGCAGGTAAAACAGCGCCTCCTCGTCTATGGCACCGGTGGTGGAGCCGTGAGAACAAATCACGTCATCGGCGTAGATTTCCAACTCAGGCTTGGCCAGAAACTGGCTGTCGTCATCCAGAAGCAGCGATTGGCTGATCTGATAGCCATCAGTTTTCTGAGCGCCCTCTTTCACCAGGATCTTGCCCTGAAACACGCCAGTTGCGCCATTGCGCAGCACCTTTTTGAAAACCTGACGGCTTTCGCAGTTCACGGCGTCATGGGTAATGAAAACCGTGTCGTCATGGTGGAACTCGCCGTCCCCGACACAGGCACCAGCGATATGGGCAATGGCGTCGTCCCCCAAGAGCTCAACCACGGCCTCATTACGGGTCAGAATGCCATTCACCGTGAGGGTAAAGCTCTTGAACACAGATTCAGTGCCAAGACGGGCAAACAGATGGGTCGCAGCGCGGCGCTCATGATCACGCCCCTGGGCGCGCACAAGATGCAGCTTGCCGGTGTCGGCAATGTCGATCTCCATGCATTTGTTGAACCGCGAGGCAGCCGGACCGTTTTCCAGAATGGTCGCCTCTGCCCCTGCTTCGACGCGGATCACGTGATGAAGAATCGCGTCGGATGCCTCATCCGAATGCACATAGACCAGATTGATCGGTTTGCTGGGCTTGCCGGTCACGTGAATGGCGATGCCATCCTGTGCAAAGGCGGTGTTCAAGGCTGCCAACGGGCGTGCGACTGGTGACTGACCGCGCGCTTCAAGAACGCCGTACAAGTCTTTGGCCCAGTGGATATCCTGACTGCAGATATCTGCGATCCGGTCGATCTGCACACCTTCCAGGCTCAAATCATCCGAGGCCTCAGCATTATAGACGCCGTCCACAAAAACGATCTTCAACCGATCGAATTCATCAAACATCGGCGCCTCATCGGCGGTGAACACAGCCGCCTTTGTGACCTCAGCCGCCGTCAGCGATTCTGGGCGGGTGTATTTCCAATACTCATCGCGACGCCCCGGCAAACCCATGGTCTGCACCCGCGACACGGCCGCCTGCCGAGCAGCGGCAAGGCAGCCGCCCTCTGGCAGGCTCAGCGCCGCCAAACGTGCCTCGGTGGCAGTTTGTTTCACATCAGCCAATTCCATCTCAGGAAACCTCCGCCAAGATACCCGCGTAGCCGTTGTTCTCGACTTCCATCGCCAGCTCTGGCCCACCGGTTTTTACGATTTTGCCGCCTGCGAGAATGTGCACGACATCTGGTTTGATATGGTCCAGCAGACGCTGGTAATGGGTAATGACCAGGAAGCCACGGCCCTCATCACGCAGGGCATTGACGCCTTCGGCAACCAGTTTCATGGCGTCGACATCCAGACCAGAGTCAGTTTCATCCAGGATACACATCTTGGGCTCAAGCATAGCCATCTGCAGGATTTCGTTACGCTTTTTCTCACCGCCAGAGAAGCCCACATTGACCGGACGCTTCAGCATATCGGCGTCGATCTTCAGCTCTTTTGCCTTGGCACGGATGGTTTTAAGGAATTCAGCTGCCGACAGCTCTTCTTCGCCACGTGCTTTGCGCTGCGAATTCACCGCGGTACGCAGGAAGGTCATGTTGCCAACGCCGGGGATTTCCACCGGGTATTGGAAGGCCAGGAACACGCCCAGAGCGGCGCGCTCTTCGGGATCCAGATCCAGCAGATCTTCTCCGGCCAGAGTGGCGCTGCCATCGGTCACCTCATAGCCATCGCGGCCGGACAGAACATAAGAAAGCGTCGACTTGCCAGAACCATTGGGGCCCATGATTGCATGCACCTTGCCGGCCTCAACAGTCAGATCCAGACCGTTCAGGATCTGCTTGTCTTCGTCTTCAAGTTTGACGTGCAGGTTTTTGATTTCGAGCATTTTTTCCTCGTCTCTTTTCTTTTGGTCGCGCCCTCAGGCGGTTCCTGTGTTCTGTTCAGCGCGCAAAGGCGCAGGGAAACTATTACGCAGATCGGTCTTGGCGCGAGCGATGCCCGGGCCATAGGGCAGCTCTGCCGGTTGATTGTTGTTTCGCGCATGGGCGGGGATCTGATCCCAATCCAGCGGAGAAATAAGGGCCCGCCCGATGGAGGCGGCATAGTCATAGTATTTCAGATGGCCCTGGTCCCCAGGCGAGACCCAGGTCGAAGGAACGCCATAAGCATCCGCCGTGATCAACCCATGCAGCGAGGCAGCATAGATGTGATCGCAGGCGCTGATTTGACGGCAGACCGTGGCCGGGTCCTGACGCGGATCAATCAGCAAGAATTCTTCACTGCCGCGCGTAAGCCCCTGAATTCTAGGGTCTTCCATCTGGCTGTGATGGGGGACCAACCCGATCCCGTGCGTCTTGGAAGGCGCTGGTGCAAAGATATCTGCAACCAGCAATCCCGGATCGCCAAACTGATCTGTTTTTATCCCCAGCAGGTTGGCCGTGATAGGACCACGCAACAGGGCGATGTTTACATTGGATAAAAACTCCAGCGACGACACCGCATGCAGCAAGCCAGAGCCCCAGATGATGGGTTTCTGCGCATAGGCCTTGGCCTCGGAATACTTGCGTCGGGCAATTTGCAGGATCGACCCAATGGCAAAAAGATCCGCCTTACCGGGGCCAGCATGCACTACCTCACGACCACTCAAATGCGCCACCACGCAGGCCGAAAGCGCGTCGCCAAAGTTTGGCACCGCTTTCCACCAGAACAGGCGCAAAGGCACGTTATGAGGAGCCGCTAAAGTCATGTTCAGCCGATCACCACCGCGGTGCCGCTGGCCGAAACCATCAGCATCGAATTGCCAACGACCTCGTAATCGAGATCAACGCCGACAACCGCATTGGCGCCTTTATCGCGGGCACGGTCTTCCAGCTCTGCCAGCGCAGTTTCGCGCGCGTCCTGCAGTTTGCTTTCATAGGCGCCAGAGCGGCCACCGACGATATCGGTGATGGAGGCAAAGACATCCCGCACCACATTGGCGCCCATGATGGCCTCGCCCACAATGATGCCTTTGTATTCAGCGATCTGGTAGCCCTCGACAGAGGGAGTGGTAGTGACGATCATATTTCATCCTCAAACCAACGGTTTTTCATTTTCATCAGAAACTCGACATTACCTACTGGCAGTCCGCTTTCGGAAGGTAAGATTGAATCGATTCCGCAATGCGGACAAACTGCGGTTGATTTATCATCTCCCAGTTCCTTCTCGTTCTCATCAAACTCAGTAATCCACTCATCGATTTGAGAGGGAGCTATGACAGCGCAACACCGAAAACAGCCGCAAGTTTTGGATCTCAAAACAATCGGTTTATTATAGATGGAGTACCTATGAGCTTCCTTCAAATCGATTTCAGAGCTCATTACCCCACAGACCCTTCCAAGGAGATCGCCACCAGTTGCTGGGCTTCCATGGCGAACTCCATTGGCAGCGCCTGCAGCACGTCCTTGCAGAAGCCGTTGACCACCAGGGCCACCGCGTCTTCTTCGCCAATGCCGCGCTGGCGGCAATAGAACAGCTGATCGTCGTCCACTTTTGATGTTGTCGCCTCGTGCTCGACCCGGGATGAGTTATTCTTCACCTCAATGTAAGGCACCGTGTGGGCGCCACATTTGTCGCCGATCAACAAGCTGTCACATTGGGTGAAGTTGCGGCTGTTCTTTGCCTTTGGATGCATCGAGACCAGACCACGGTAGGTGTTCTGCGCCTTACCAGCAGAGATACCCTTGGAGACGATCCGCGATTTGGTGTCGCGCCCCAGATGCACCATCTTGGTGCCGGTGTCGGCCTGCTGCATGTTGTTGGCAATGGCGATGGAGTAGAACTCGCCCTGGCTCTCGGCCCCGCGCAGGATGCAGGAGGGGTATTTCCAGGTCACAGCCGATCCGGTTTCCACCTGGGTCCACATGATCTTAGCCCGGTCCCCCCGGCAATCGGCGCGTTTGGTCACAAAGTTGTAAATACCGCCCTTGCCGTTTTCATCACCGGGATACCAGTTTTGCACGGTGGAGTATTTCACTTCGGCGTCTTCTTCGATGATGATTTCAACCACAGCGGCGTGCAGCTGGGCGATATCACGGGCCGGCGCGGTACAGCCTTCCAGGTAGCTCACATAGGAGCCTTTGTCGGCGATGATCAGGGTGCGTTCAAACTGGCCGGTGTTTTCCGCGTTGATGCGGAAATAGGTGCTCAGCTCCATCGGGCAGCGCACGCCCGGCGGGATATAAACAAAAGAGCCATCCGAGAACACGGCGGAGTTCAGCGTCGCATAGAAGTTATCTGAGACCGGAACCACCGAGCCGAGGTATTTCTTCACCAGTTCGGGGTGTTCGCGGATCGCTTCAGAGATCGAACAGAAGATAACGCCGGCCTTTTTCAGCTCCGCCTGGAAGGTGGTGCCAACAGAAACGGAGTCAAACACTGCGTCGACAGCGACCTTACGGCCCTCGGCGGGGGCATCTTCAGCGCCTTCAACACCGGCCAGGATCATCTGCTCTTTCAGCGGGATACCAAGCTTTTTGTAGGTTTCCAGAAGCTTGGGGTCGACCTCATCCAGAGATTTTGGCTTCACTTCCATAGACTTCGGGCGGGCATAGTAATACTGGTCCTGAAAATCGATCTCAGGGTAGTCGACCATGGCCCAGCTTGGCTCTTCCTTTTGCAGCCAGCGATCATAGGCCTCGAGGCGCCAGTTCAGCATCCACTCCGGCTCTTCGTTTTTTTCCGAGATCAGGCGAACGATATCAGTGGTCAAGCCCTTGGGGGCATATTCCATCTCGATATCGGTTTCCCAGCCGTATTTATACGTGCTGACTTCGGCCACCGCATCCACGGTTTCCTGGTCAACACCTTCCTTGACTTGGGTCTGGTCCAAAGCGGCCATGTTCTTCTCCTGCACTCACGCCACGCGGGCGCGATGTTTCTTATGTTTCTGAATCCATGTCTGCGCAAAACGCAGCACGTCCTCTTCTGTTGTCGTTGCCCCTAGCGAGACGCGCACGGCGCCCTGGGCGGTTTCTTCGTCAAATCCCATCGCGGTCAGCACAGCGCTGGCGCGCACTTTACCGCTGGAGCAAGCCGAGCCAGCACTGATGGCAAAGCCAGACAGATCCATCTGCATCACCTGTGTTTCGCCCTTCCAACCTGGCACTGCAAAGCAGGAGGTATTGGGCAGGCGCGTGACGCCTTTGCCTGCACAGATAAGCCCTGGCGCGCCAGCAACAAGGGCCTCTTCCATCAGATCGCGAAGCTGTTGCACCCTTTCCCAGGTACCATTGGCCAATTGCGCGGCTGCGGCCTCGGCGGCGGCGCCAAAACCGGCGATGCCAATCACGTTTTCGGTGCCCGAACGGCGTCCCATTTCTTGACCACCGCCCTTGATCTGCGCCGCCAGATCAGTGCCCCGTGGCATTACCAGGGCTCCAATGCCTTTGGGTCCACCCAGTTTGTGGGCAGAAATCAGCGCCATGCGGACACCAAGCCAGTTGAAGGCTATCGGCAGTTTTCCAAAGCCCTGTGTCACGTCGCTCACGGCCAGGCCCTGGGGCAGGGTCTGCACCACGCCGGTTTCGGAATTGGCCAATTGCAGGGTTGTTTCCGCCGGGATCTCAACCTCTACTAACCCATCACTCGAAACCGTAAGATCCTCTTTGATCCAAGCCCTTACGGCGTCATGCTCTATCGCTGCCCCGTGCAGGTCGCGCCCTGCCAGCGCCAGTGATGCTCCCTCAGTGGACCCCGAGGTAAAGACGATATCCGCCCCATCTGCGCCAAAAGCTGCTGCGATTTGCGCTCTTGCCCGTTCGATCACAGCCTTTGCAGCCCGCCCCTCAGCATGCACAGAGGAAGGATTACCGCATTGATCCATAGCCGCGATCATCGCCGCACGAGCCGCAGGGGCCAATGGCGTGGTCGCGTTGTGATCGAGGTAAACCCGTGTCATGGAGTCATCTTTTCCGTTCGAGAGGGACCAAACACCCGCAGCCTATGCGGTATCATGTCCAAATTATTCTGCGTCAACAACCGAAAATAGGCCGGGAACTGCGGGGCAAGGTGCCAAGTCATTCTGAATGACATCAGACAAACGGGTCTGATGCAGAAACACATAGACATGGGCGCTTAGGCTTTCCCACAGACGGTTAGTCAGTGATTGAGCCCGACTGCCACTAGTCGCCCCAGAGGCCCCGGCCCCCTTATGCATGGCATCAACCGTTTCATCGACAGCGCTCAGGATGTCGACGACCCGAATTTCGGAAGGGCGCCGCGCCAGACGGTAGCCGCCACCAGGACCGCGCACCGATGCAACCAGTTCAGCCCGACGAAGCTTCACAAAGAGCTGCTCAAGATAGGGGAGTGAGATATTTTGACGTTTGGAGATATCGCCAAGCACGACCAATGCGCCCTCAGGCTGCAGCGCAATATCTGCCAGCGCGACCATCGCATAGCGTCCTTTGGTAGAAAGCTTCATCTTTCCATCTCTCCAAACATCCGGGCGCTGGCGCGAAAACATTGACCTCAACCGCCTGAGTGCGTATCTCAGCGTGACGGTGCACTGCAATGGCCTGCGCCAACAATTAGAATTGTTCTAAGATGGCTGATGGAATTCGTCAAGTATTCCCGCACAGCATCTGCAGAAAACTGAGAGTAGGATTAACCCACCCATGCCTGAGGTCATTTTTCCCGGACCCGAAGGCCGCCTGGAAGGCCGCTATCACCCGCAAAAAGAAAAAGACGCTCCCATCGCGATTGTTCTGCACCCCCATCCCCAATTTGGCGGCACGATGAACAACAAGGTCGTCTACAATCTGCACTATGCATTCTACAATATGGGTTTTACCGTTTTGCGGTTCAATTTCCGTGGCGTAGGCCGCTCGCAAGGCGAATATGACCAGGGTATTGGCGAACTGTCCGATGCGGCATCGGCGCTGGACTATCTGCAGTCGATGAACAACAACTCCAAACATTGCTGGGTTGCTGGCTTCTCTTTTGGGGCCTGGATTGGCATGCAGCTTCTGATGCGGCGTCCTGAAATCACTGGCTTCATCTCAGTGGCCCCGCCAGCCAATATGTATGATTTCTCCTTCCTGGCGCCCTGCCCGTCCTCTGGATTGATCATCAACGGCACATCTGACCGGGTGGCGCCGCCGGCGGATACCGTCAATCTGGTGAACAAGCTGCACGAGCAAAAAGGCATCACCGTCACCCATACCGAAGTTGAAGGCGCCGACCACTTCTTCCAGGGCGATCACATGGACACCTTGATGGGGCACACCACCGACTATGTGAAACGCCGCCTGACGGAGAATACCCGCTAATGGGTACCATCGAAAAGCTAGGTGAAAAGCTGGCTATCGATACGCTGAAAGTCCAGGACGCCATCGGCGAGGATCGGTTTTATATGGAGGTTGCCCAAGTGCTTGGGGCAGCCTCTCAATCCTTGGAAGAAGCGTTCCTGACCGAAATGCGTGTCCGCATTGCTGAACGCAAAGCGCGCGATTTCATTGCGGAAAAACTGGCCCAAGTTCAAAGTGACCTGGAAGAGAAAGCCAATAAATGACCCAACGCATCCAGGCGCAATTTGCCTTCCTGCTAGAGGCAGACAGGCTGCGCGGGATTGAGCGTCAGAACCTTATTCTGGATTGTTCGCGTCGCGAAAACTCTGCAGAACATAGCTGGCATTTGGCGCTATACGCCTTGGTTTTGGCTCCCTTTGCTGAACCAGAGGTTACAATCACCCGCGTCATTCAAATGCTCCTGTTGCATGACTTGGTAGAGATCGACGCCGGCGACCACCCCATTAGTGATGCAGTCGACTGGCAGGCTGTGGCAGAGGCCGAACAGGCTGCCGCCACCCGGCTGTTTGGCCTGCTGCCAAACGATCAGGGGGCTGAGCTTCATGCGCTCTGGCAAGAATTTGAACAGGCCGAATCGCCAGATGCACGATTTGCCAAACATCTGGATCACTGCCAGCCGATTTTTCAAACGCTCTATGGGGCTGCGCCGCTCCCCGACCACCTAGAGGTGGTCCGCGGTAATCTTTTTGGTGGTCGCGCTGCAGCCCTGGAACACAGCTTCCCAGAGGCCTATTTTCACGCGCTTGATCTGTTGGGCGATGGTAGCGGCAGGGAGGTCAGCGCCCTGACAGACCGTTTGCCCTTCCTCAACGCAGCAGACGGGCTCAAGACCATTTTGCGCGCTACCTGGCTTGGGGACGGATCAAGGGCAGAGAATTCCGCCGAACATAGCTGGCATATTATGCTCTATGGTTGGATTTTGGGCGAATACGCCTACTCAGATATCGACATATCGCGCGTTATCAATATGTTGCTCCTGCATGATATTGTCGAAATCGATGCTGGCGACACCCCAATTCACGGTGCACAATCTCCTGAGGCCCAGGCGGCACAAGAGGCTCAGGAACTGCAGGCAGCCGATCGTCTCTTTGGCCTTTTGCCAGTCTCACAAGCGCAGCAGTTTCGCGCCCTTTGGGATGAGTTCGAAGCCGCCACAAGCGCAGATGCCACCTTTGCCAAGGCTATTGATCGGGTGCAGCCCGTTTTGTTGAACCTTCTAAACGGGGGCGGCAGCTGGCTGGAGTATGATGTTAGCTTTGCCCAGGTTGAAAGCCGCGTTGGCGTCAAAGTCACGCGCGGCGCGCCCGAGGTCTGGAGCTACGTCCGAGACAGGATCAGCCCTTGGTTTGAGGAAAACAAACGCCTGTAGGCTGTTATCCTGGGCAGTTCAGGTCAACTTCATGCCGGTTCGGATCAAAAGCCGTAACCGTACTCCCCTCATGAGCGCCATCTGCTGTGAGCGTCAAGAAGCCACCTGCAGGCAGCTGCTGCCAGCCGTCCTGTTGTTGTTCCAAAGGCTCGGAGACCACGGCCCAGCCCTGGCGGCTGTTGCTCCAACGATAATAAAGTGACGGCGCGATGTGATCCGATGAATAACGTGCTGCATAGAGTTTATGGCCATCTGACAGAGCGACCGACAACCGCATATGGGGCGTGGTACCACGACTGCGAGACAGGCTCTCCATTTTTGCAACGGCACGTTCCAATGCCGACAACGGATCATGGTCCAACCCCTCTTTCAAAGCCAGCAGAAACAGGATTTCACTATCGGTAGCCCCTTTGCGGTGATGGTACAGCTCATCCGGGACACACATGTCGGCATAGCGGCGAAACTGTTCAAACCCGCCGACCTGACCGTTATGCATGAAGGACCAACGCCCAGCTGCAAAGGGGTGGCAGTTGTTTCGGCTGATCGCCGACCCGGTTGAGGCCCGAACATGAGACAGGAACAACTTTGAGCGCACCTGACGCGCCAACGCTCGCAGATTGGTGTCCGACCAGGCCGGATATACATCGCGGTATAATCCAGGCTCTGGCCGTTGGTCGTACCAGGCAAGACCAAATCCATCGCCATTGGTGCTTGTCTTACACTCGGCAGCCTCTTGGCTTTGTGCAATCAAGGAATGCCCTGGGCGCGAAATGATGTCTTCGAGAAAGATTGGCGATCCAAGGTAAGCGGCCCAGCGACACATTGATCTGGTTTCCTATTTGTTCGAGGAGAGAGAGATTGGGCCTGTAGATACAGAGAGCCCTGTAGGTCGTCGAGCATCCCGACCGCACAGGTACCTGTTCAATGCTGCAATACTCTCCCCTCACTCCCGGCCCAAATTAGCAGAAAAAACGTCGCTGACTGCCGTTTCCTGACTGTCCCGGATCAAAACCTTCGGATATGGCCAAGGGTGAAACCACCAAGGTCCAGAGCTGAAAAGGGATCCGGGCATGCCCATTCATTACCTCTATCTGATCGTCGCCATCGTGGCAGAAACCATTGGTACCACCGCATTGCAGGCCAGCCAGCAGTTCACCCGCCTAGGCCCCTCTCTCCTGGTGTTTGTGGCCTATGGGTTCTCATTTTACATGTTAGGACTGACGCTCAAATACATGCCGGTTGGTCTCGTCTACGCCATCTGGGCTGGGCTGGGGATCGTCCTCATCGCTCTTATCGGATTGGTGATGTTTGGCCAACGACTGGACCTGCCTGCCATCCTGGGGATCGGCCTGATCCTCTCCGGCGTTCTGGTCATTCACCTCTTCTCCTCCTCTTCCGGACACTAACCCAAAGGTTTCGGCGCCCCACCAACAGACCGGGCGAGCAGACTGCACGCGGCAGATCCTGCACGAAATCGGAAAAATTTCCGCTCAATTACGCAGTATTGTTGCAGGTTTTGCCTAACAGCAAGGATTGGGCGTATTTCTTCTGGCCTTTGGCTTGGGATCGGGCTATGCGCGGCGCAACTTCCTTACAAAGGCTGACGTCATGGACATGCGCAACATTGCGATCATTGCTCACGTGGACCACGGTAAAACGACCCTGGTTGATGAGCTTCTGAAACAATCCGGCGCCTTCCGCGAAAACCAGGCTGTGGCTGAACGTGCCATGGATAGCAACGACCTGGAACGCGAGCGGGGCATTACAATTTTCGCAAAACCCACCTCGGTGGAATGGAATGGGACCCGTATCAACATCGTTGACACCCCGGGTCACGCCGATTTCGGCGGTGAAGTTGAGCGAATCCTGTCGATGGTTGATGGTGTTGTTCTGCTGGTGGATGCCGCCGAAGGCCCCATGCCGCAGACCAAGTTTGTGACCTCCAAAGCCCTGGCCTTGGGTCTGCGCCCCATTGTGGTGCTGAACAAAGTCGACAAACCCGATGCTGAACCTGACCGTGCGCTGGACGAATGTTTTGATCTCTTTGCTTCATTGGATGCAACTGAAGATCAGCTTGATTTCCCACATATGTATGCCTCGGGCCGCAATGGCTGGGCCGATGCCGAGCTGGACGGTCCCCGCAAGGATCTGCACGCGCTGTACAATCTAATCGTCAACCACGTGCCCGAGCCAAAGCAGATCAAACGCCAAGGCGAAGATTTCCGCATGTTGGCCACCACCCTGGGCTCTGACCCCTTTGTGGGCCGCCTGCTGACTGGTCGCGTTGAAAGCGGCACCCTGAAGGTTGGCGCCACCGTGCAGGCCCTGTCCCGCATTGGCCAAAAGATCGAACAGTTCCGTGTTACCAAAATTCAGGCCTTCCGCGGTCTGGCGCAGCAGGACATCGACGAGGCCCAGGCTGGCGATATTGTCTCGCTTGCCGGTATGACCAAAGCCACCGTGGCCGACACCATCTGTGCCCTGGCCGTGGACGAGGCACTGGATGCCCAGCCGATTGATCCGCCCACCATCACCGTGACCTTCGGCATCAACGACAGCCCGCTGGCCGGTCGTGACGGCAAAAAGGTTCAGTCCCGGGTCATCCGGGACCGCCTGATGAAAGAAGCCGAGGGCAATGTTGCGATCAAGATCACCGACACCCCAGGTGGCGATGCCTTTGAAGTTGCCGGCCGTGGCGAACTTCAGATGGGCGTTCTGATCGAGAACATGCGCCGTGAAGGCTTTGAGCTGTCGATCTCGCGCCCTCAGGTTCTGATGAAAGAAGTCGACGGCGTTCGTATGGAGCCCATTGAGGAAGCCACCATCGACGTTGACGACGAATACTCTGGTGCCGTGATTGAAAAAATCACTGGTGCGCGCAAAGGTGAGCTGGTCGAGATGAAACCAGCCGGTGCCGGCAAGACCCGCATCATCGCCCATGTGCCCTCGCGTGGCCTCATCGGTTACCACGGCGAGTTCCTGACAGATACCCGTGGCACTGGCGTTTTGAACCGCGTGTTCCACGGCTGGGCACCGCACAAAGGCTCCATTCCTGGCCGTCGTGCTGGTGTTCTTTTGTCAATGGAAAGCGGTCAGTCCGTGGCCTATGCGCTGTGGAACTTGGAAGATCGCGGCAAGATGTTCATCGGCTCGCAAGTCGATATCTACACAGGCATGATCATCGGCGAACACTCCCGCGAAAACGATCTGGAAGTGAACCCGCTGAAAGGCAAAAAGCTGACCAACGTGCGGGCCTCCGGCACCGACGAAGCGGTCCGCTTGACCACACCAATCACCCTGTCGCTGGAAGAGGCCATCGCCTACATCAATGACGACGAGCTGGTGGAAGTTACGCCAAACTCGATCCGTCTGCGCAAACGCTACCTTGACCCACATGAGCGCAAGCGGATGGCTCGTGAAAACGGCTAAGCCATTGATTGAAATGCAATTGGAAGGACGCCTCTGGGCGTCCTTTTCATTTCCAAGACCAGGCTTTTTTCCCCTAGGGACGTGACCAAAAAGGAAAAGGGCTCCAACCAGGAGCCCTTTTCACTTTAGTTCAGCAGGTGATTTGAATTATTCGCTGGTCTCAACGACCATCAATTCCCGTTCGGACGCGCCGCGCGCATGGCTCAACGCATCTTGGTATTCGGCGCTGTGGTAGCACTCAACCGCAGCCTCAACGCTAGGGAATTTCGCAACCACATTGCGGGGGCGTTCCTTGCCTTCTAGCTGCACAAAACGGCCGCCACGGGCGATAAACTCGCCGCCGGCCTTAGCCACGGCTGGACCGGCCAATTTGGCATATTTGCCATAGGCTTCTTCATCAGTCACGGTAACATGTGCAATCCAAAGTGCGGGCATGGGGGATCCTCCGGTAATCTGCCTGGGCTTTTTGTTAGCATAGGCAATTGAAACGCAGGGTCGATCAGTTTTTTTGACCAAATGGTCCAACTCACAAAAAACGCCCGCGAGTCAAACGACAGCGGGCGTTTTCGAATACTTTATAAGCAGAGCTTTTGCTGCCAATGACAGATAGGCTAACCCGCCAAAAATGCCTCGGCGGCGGCGATTGCGGCCTCGGCACCAGCAAAGTCCTTACCTCCACCCTGTGCCATATCGGGGCGACCTCCGCCGCCTTTACCACCAACCGCAGGCACGGCTGCACGCAGCACATCCACGGCAGAGACGTCACCCGTCAAATCATCCGTGACACCTGCCGCCACGGCGACTTTACCGCCCTCTTCAGCAATCAACAGGATCACGCCAGAGCCGATGCTCTGCTTATGGGCATCAATCAACCCTCTCAGATCCTTGCCCGAAACCCCTTCCAGAGCCTGGGCCAGGAATTTCTTGCCAGCAATCTCTTTCGCCTCCGCGCCGCCTCCGGCCCCGCCGCCCATGGCAAGCTGTTGTTTCAGGTTGGAAATCTCATTCTGTAGTGATTTGCGCTCATCCATCATGGATTTCAGACGATCCATCACATCACTGGGCTGCGCCTTGAGCGTCCCAGTGATTTCGGCCATCTGGCCCGCTGTACGTTGCAAATGGTCAAAGGCCGGTGCCCCGGTCAAGGCCTCGATCCGGCGTACTCCCGCAGAGGATGCGCTATCGCCAAGGATCACAAAGGTTCCGATATCACCGGTCTGGCGCACATGAGTCCCGCCACAGAGCTCGATGGAATAGGTGTCGCCCGACTGCCCTTTCCCAGTTTCGGCCTGGCCCATAGACACAACCCGAACCTCATCCCCGTATTTCTCACCGAATAGGGCCTGTGCCCCCAAGGCGCGTGCATCATCTGGTGTCATGATACGGGTCTCAACAGGGGTGTTTTGACGAATGAAAGCATTCACATCCGCAGACACTTTGCTGAGTTCCGCATCAGTTAAGGCCTTGGTATGGCTAAAGTCAAACCGCAACCGATCATCAGCATTCAACGAGCCACGCTGCGCAACATGATCCCCAAGCGCCGCGCGCAGGGCCTCGTGCAGCAGGTGGGTGGCTGAGTGATTGGCACGAATAGCCGAGCGACGGGTCTGTTCAACCATAAGTTGTGCCGGAGCACCGATGGTGACGAGTCCCTCAACCACTTCGCCCATATGAATAAAGACGCCAGCGGATTTTTTGGTATCCGAGACACGAATAAGCCCGCCATCAACACGGATCTCACCGCTATCGCCAACCTGACCACCGGATTCGGCATAGAACGGCGTTTGATTCAGGACTAGTTGCACCTTATCGCCCTGCCCGGCTTCGCTGACTTCGCCACCGTCCTTGACCAAGGCCGCAACCTGGCCTTCGGCCATTTCGGTTTCATAGCCAAGGAAATCAGTGGCGCCATGTTTGTCGGCAATGTCGAACCAAACGGTGCTGTCGGCGCTTTCACCAGACCCGGCCCAGGCCGCGCGGGCCTTGGCCTTTTGCTCTGCCATAGCGCTATCAAAGCCGTCGGTGTCAACTTCGCGGCCTTTTTCGCGCAGCGCATCCTGCGTCAGATCCAGTGGGAAACCAAAGGTATCATATAGTTTAAAGGCAGCGGCGCCCGGCAGCGGCGCCCCCTCGTCCAGACCAGACACCTCATCGTCCAAAAGCTTCAGGCCACGTTCAAGCGTCTGTTTGAAGCGGGTTTCTTCCAGTTTTAATGTCTCTTCAATCATGGACTGCGCTTGCCCCAGCTCAGGATAGGCGGCGCCCATTTGTTGCACCAAAGCCGGCACAAGACGGTGCATCACCGGATCCTTTGCCCCCAACAGATGTGCGTGACGCATGGCGCGGCGCATAATGCGGCGCAACACATAGCCACGGCCATCGTTGGAAGGCATAACCCCATCCGCCATCAGGAAAGAGGTGGACCGCAGATGGTCCGCAATGACGCGGTGATGTACGTTCTGATCGCCATAGGGATCGGAACTGGTGACATCGGCCGAGGCCTCGATCAGGGACTTGAACAGGTCGGTATCATAGTTGTCGTGACTGCCCTGCAGCAGGGCACCGATGCGTTCCAGCCCCATGCCAGTGTCAATGGACTGCATATCCAAGGGGGTCATGGAACCGTCTTCGAACTTTTCGTTCTGCATAAAAACGACGTTCCAAATTTCGATGAAACGGTCGCCATCTTCCTCTGCAGAGCCGGGAGGGCCACCCCAGATGTGATCGCCGTGATCATAGAAAATCTCGGTGCAGGGACCACAGGGGCCAGTGGGGCCCATCTGCCAGAAATTATCGGCGGTATCGATGCGGATAATGCGGTCCTCGGGCACCCCGAGTTTTTTCCACATCCCAAAGGCCTCATCATCGGTGTGATAAACCGTGGTCAGCAGTCGGTTTTTGTCAATGCCAAATTCTTTGGTGATCAGCTCCCAGGCAAAGGGGATCGCCTCTTCTTTGA
>CAJXIL010000008.1 GCA_913054455.1 uncultured Roseobacter sp. | reverse complement strand
ACCAAAGGCCAACCATGCACTAACTTTCAATTTGGACCACTCAAGTGGGGCTGTTCACTGGGATATGCAGTTCTATCCCGGCTTAGAAATGTCGGTGTTGGTCCCCTTAAGGACACTTGTCACAGATCCGCCTTCTGCTAACTTCACAAACCTGCGTCACAGTGGCAGTAGCTTGTCAATTTCCATGGGAATACACAGCCAAGCTACGGCTCAGCGTATCCATGATTTTACAATGGGAGCACATGCCCGCTCCTCAGCGCCGTATTCCGTGCGCAAAAGCAGTTTGGCTATTTCTTCGGTTACAAAATCTGATGGTTCCCTGCTGTATGCGCGCTCCAATTTCATCAATGGGGCTTGGTCTACAGTTATGCTGTCAGCGAGGAGCTATGATGCCTCTATCCTCAATGCCGTTGCTTCCAGCCTCACTAGGGGCAGGGCAAATCAGCTGACAATCACTCCCAACGGCAACTTGGAAAATGCGATAAGAGACACTCTGGAGGTCGTTGGAACGGAAACTCGGAGGCAGCAAGATGAGGCATCCCAAAACGTAAGCCGAACAGATCAAGGGGCGGAAGCAAACGGTTCTGCTGGGTCAGGTTTCGTTGTTTCCCAAGAGGGTCACATTCTGACCAATGCCCATGTGATTGAAGGGTGTAACGAAATTCTAGTTGACGGCGGTCCCGCTCGCCTGATCGAATCTTCCCAAGAGTTTGACTTAGCTATTTTGAATGCGGACACACCCGTTGGGGAGGCTGTCGCCACCTTTTCGGCGTTCCCCGCTAAACTGAATTCGGACGTCACAGTAGTTGGCTACCCATATGGGGGATTGCTAGGTGGTCTAAATGTCACGCGCGGTTCGGTTTCTTCCCTGAAAGGATTGGGCGGAGACGCGACAACAATGCAAGTCACTGCCCCTGTTCAAAGTGGAAACTCAGGTGGGCCGTTACTTGGTCCTAGCGGAAACGTTGTGGGCGTCGTTGTTTCAAAGCTGGATGCTATCAAGGTCGCAGGGTCGCTCGGAGATATGCCGCAAAATGTAAATTTTGCCATAAGAGGAGAGATAGCTAAGCTATTTCTGGCACAAAACGGTGTGGACCCGGAATTAAGCCTCTCCAGAGATGTGGCTGCGCCAGTCGCAATCGCAGAGCAAGCCACCAAGTTCACGACGTTCATAGAGTGTGAATAGAAAGAAGTTGCCTATGGATTTCGGAAAAAATTGGAGGGTGCTCTAGTGGGGGGATATGGATCTGGGCGAACCGGCTATAAGCAAAAAGCCGAGAACTGCCGCTCGCTGGATGTAAACCTGATGCACCGCGAGGGTTGCCTGTCAGAAGGTTGGCGCGGCAACTGGCAGTGGTCTCGCAATGGTGAGGTGCTGTCGAAAATTGGAATGCGGGCCGAACAAGGGCGCATTGTCTTGGATTATCGGGTTCGATTGCGTGGCGGCGATTGGGAGCCGGTAACGCAGCCAGTGAACATCAGCCAGGTGGATTGCAATTTCGGTGGTCAGAGGCCCTTCTTCCTTTGTCCCGGCATCGTCAACGGCCAGAACTGCGGACGGCGCGTAGGTAAGCTGTTTTCAGGGGGGGCGGTATTTTCTTTGTCGCCATTGCTACTCCGTCGCCTATGGCAGTCAATCAGAAGAACGCCACGATAGGTTGTTGAGACGCGCCAACAAGTTACGGATGGCGCTGGGCGGGGAACCGGGGGCGGCACATTTTATCGCCCGCAAACCCAAAGGTATGTGGTGGCGGACATATGAAAAACACCGACAAAGAATCGAATGGTGTGAGCAGAACGCCAGTGTTGAATTCATCCAAAAATATGCTCACCTGCTGGACATAAAAGAGGCCGAGCGCTTCTTTCAGGACTACGGATAGTGGCGGGATTGGGTTTTGTATTAGTTTGGAATGGCGGATGAATTGGGGGGTGGTGAGTGGAGCTATGCGCTTAACTCTTTGAAATTTCGCCACTATTTCAAGTGTGATGGCGGAGACGAAGTCCGCCTGTGTTGGGTTGCAGGCGATGGTAAATGCTGGCGTGGAGTATTCTTTTATCATTATTTTCAGGGAACTACCTTCTTCATCGCTTGTATTCGAATTCAATTCGATGCAACTAGTAGAAGACTTTTTGGTGGTAAGGATGGTGGTAAGGCGTGCCCAAGCAAGCTAAAGAACTCAAGGCACTTCAGGTAAAGAGACTGACCCAAGTTGGCCGCCACGCCGTCGGTGGGACCCCACCAGGTCTAAGCTTGAATATCACAAAGACCGGAGCCAAGTCATGGATATTTCGGGTCACTATTGGAGCCAGCCGTCGACATATAGGTCTTGGATCATATCCGGAAGTTTCTCTCGCAGAAGCTCGTGAGAAGGCTCTAAATTTGAAACGAGAGATCAGAGATGGCAATGACCCAGTTGCAGAACGGCAAGCAGCGAGAGCAGCGCTCGCTTTGGAGCAAAAGCATTGCACCACCTTCGAGGAAGCTTTCAACAGCTTCTATGAGACGAAGGTGCAGGGTGAGCTCAAGAACATCAAGCACATCAAGCAGTGGCGTTCGTCTCTCACCACCTACGCTTTCCCTGTGATCGGAGATAAGGCTGTCGCGTCAATCACAGTTGAGGATGTTTTGGCTGTCATTCGCCCCATTTGGATGACAAAGAACGAGACCGCCTCGCGAGTAAGACAGCGCATTGAGGCCGTTTTGGACTGGTCCAAGGTGATGAGCCTGCGCGAAGGGGAAAACCCGGCTCTCTGGAAGGGTAATTTGGCAAAGCTCCTTCCGTCGCCCAACAAGGTGCAGAAGGAGAACCGGTATCCTGCCGTTGACTTAGACGAGATTGCCGATTGGTTCCGCATATTGCGCCACAGAGACGGCATGGCAGCCCGTGCTCTGGAGTTCCTTACTCTTACTGCGTCACGATCGGGAGAGGTGCGTGGCGCGCTCTGGGACGAAATGAACCTAGCGAATGGTATCTGGATCATACCTGCGCACAGAATGAAGGCCGGGCGCGAGCATCGAGTGCCACTATGCTCTGCTGCAGTCGAATTGGTCACAAAACTGCCACGTCTGATTGAGTGTCCCTACGTCTTCCCGTCACCCAAGAATGGCCAGATGTCTGACATGACGATCTCGGCGGTGATGCGGCGCGTCCAGGCTGCTGAGGAAAAGGAGGGTCGCCGCGGTTTCTTAGACCCTCGCTCACGGCGCCCAGCGGTGCCACACGGGCTACGCTCAAGCTTCCGTGACTGGACGGCCGAGCGCACCAACTACCCACGCGATATGGCGGAAATGGCATTGGCCCACAAGGTAGGCAGCGACGTTGAGCGGGCTTACCTGCGCAGCGATATGATTGAGAAGCGACGAATGATGATGGAAGATTGGGCTACTTTTGTTGAGGTCGACTCTCGGTTACGTCGGTGAGTTTTTATGTTCACGTCAAGGCAGCAAACGCCCATCTAAGGGACAGGTGGCGAGGGAGACCGGACCACTCATCGCCACCTCCACGTATTTTTCGCTAGATCCCTGCCTATGGCTTTAGGTCCTAGATCTAGCATCTAGGATCCCGCAGGCGGCCTCCTGCCATAGCTTCACTCTGGTAAGTCAAGCTTCGGTAGGTTGCGGACGATCTTCAATGTCTCCAGGCTCACTGTGATGACTCGCTGGAATAACTCCAGCGGATAGGTCGGGTTACCCATCGCCTCGTTGGCGTAGTCGTTGGCGTCGTTGACGATGCCACTGGCCTTGTCGGTCTTGACCACCTGGCGCTCCATCACCCATTCCAGCGCGGGCTTGCCGTTGACAACGTAGTCGTAGGCCTCCAGCGGGATGTCCGTCATGGTGATGTTGGCGTTGTAGATCACCGTGGTCTTGTCCTTGTCGCGGGCCTTGCCGCCGAACTTCATCTTGGTGACGCGGTAGAAGGCCTTGGGGTCGCCGATGGTCCACAGCTCGGGCGTGCCCTGCTTGTAGGTGACGGGGTATGGCTCCACCGTCTCGTAGTTCACATGCAGATCGCCAAGGCGCCGTCCGGCGTCGGAAAAGGCACGGAAGTCGGCGTAGGTCTTCACCCCCGGGATGCGCGGCAGTTCCTTGGTCAGGTTGTCGGCGTAGCGGTCGCGGTAGTCGGGCGAATGCAGCAGGCCGTAGACGTAGTAGAAGATGTCCTCCTTGGTGATCTCCTCGCCCGGATAGGCCGACTGGAAATGCGCCAGCCCGGCATCGGTGATCGCGTCCCGGCGCTGGAGGCCGGAGGACTGGCCTTCGAAGAGGCCGCCAGGGTTTCCTGATGTTTCATACCAGTAGAGGGGAAAGTTCTTTCCGTTGTAGTGGGTTTTGTATTCAGTAGGCCTGTCAGTCATTATGACGGAAAATGGCTGGTTCTCTCCGACACCGGTCGTGCATATCGAGATGTTCCCGCGATCTTTGTCGGGGTATATTCTGTCCATTAGCGCGGGCGTCTCGTTCACAGACTTGTCAAAATAAAGCCATTGCTTGGAGAAGGGCCGATACAACGCGATTCTAAGGGCTTTTTCTTCAAGATCGATCAATTGGGCTTTTTGGGCCCGCGCCAAAAGAGCGCGAGACCAGCTGATCTTTTTCGGATCACGATCCAGCCCTATCTCTTCAGTGCTTTGGGTTCTTGCTTCCACTTGTTGATTATAGAATTCGATGAATCTCTTAATATTATTGACCAATGCTTCCTTCGAAAAGTTGAAGCACCAGGCGTCCCGGTTTGTCATGATGCCTTGAGAGTAGCTGCCAAAAAGGTTTTCACCTCTGGTTGATTTCTTCTCGCCAATATTGATGAATTTATCAAAGCTCCGATCGCGCTGGTTCAACCAGTCGTTCTGGTCATCGGGTGTAATCCTCGCCCAACCATCCTCCTCGCTAACCCCGGCGACCGAGCCGAAATTCCGGACGATTGCAAGTTTCTGCTTTTGGTCAAGGTAGTCGCCAATATCGTGGAAGAAGATTCGGCCATGTTCTGCCGCGTTTGGATTCTTTACGAAGATGCTAATTGCAATGGGAGCCCGACTCCCAGAACCAAACACCTTACCGCCCTCTTTCTTTGATTGTTCACCGCTTGTGCGTTGATTGCCCCTGAGGTGGAAGATGTAAAGATCGGTAAATTCTTCGACTAAGCAAGCACGAAGGCCGTCAGCGGCATTACCATCCACCCAGCCTGCGTTTGTGACGAATGCAATCACGCCAGAGTTTCCTATGCGGTCGGACGCCCACCGGATCGCACGGATATAGCTATCGTAAATCGCACGTTGGAGTTTTGCATCTGAGGCTTTCACGTATGTATCTCTGATGCGCGAATCCAGAAGCCCGTAATCGATGTTAGCTGCGTTATCGTTCTCGCTTCGCTGACCTGCCGAATACGGCGGATTGCCCACGATCACCCGGATATCCAGCTCCTTCTGCCGAGTCCGGCGTTCGGAGTTGTCGGGCATGTAGAGCGCCAGCTCGTCATCGCCCTCATACATCTGGAAGGTGTCGGTGAGGCAGATCCCCTCGAAGGGCACATACTCGTTCTTCTTGGCCTCGCCCTGGTAGACCGCCTCGATGTTGATCGCGGCGATGTAGTAGGCCAGCAGCACGATCTCGTTTGCGTGGATCTCGTGGCGATACTTGTGCTCCAGCTCCTCCGGCGCGATCAGGCCGGATTGCAGCAGCCGCGTGATGAAGGTGCCCGTGCCGGTGAAGGGGTCCATGATATGGACGCCACGCGAGCCGAGCGTTTGGCCGAAATGCTCCTGCAACATCTCGTTGACCGAGTGCAGAATGAAGTCGACGATCTCGACCGGGGTGTAGACGATCCCCAGCTTCTCGGTCGTGCGGCGGAAGGCGTTGCGAAAGAATTTGTCATAAAGTTCGACAATTAGGCGCTGTTTGGCCTGGGGGTCAGTGATACCGTGCGCGCGGTTGCGAACGCTTTCGTAGAACTTTTCGAGATCCTTGGCTTCCTTGTCGATCCTATTCTCATCGAGCACTGCAAGCACCTGCTGCATAGCGCGAGAGACGGGGTTTTGGTCAGTGAACTGATGGTCTTCGAATAAGGCTTCGAAGACTGGCTTGGTGATGAGGTGCTGGGCCAGCATCTCAACGGCGTCTTGTTCAGATATGCTATCGTTCAAGTCATCGCGCAGTTCAGCTAGGAAGCCATCAAAGGCTTTGCGCGCCTGGGTTTCCGGTTCCGCTAGAATGCCCGTGATGCGCGAAATGTGGCGCTGTGCGATCTCGGCGATATTGGTTGCCCAGTCCTCCCAATAATCGCGGGTGCCGCATTTCTTGACGATTTTGGCCATGATCGCGTGGGAAAATTCATCGATGAACAACTCGCCCTGCGTTGGCGCGGGGCCGGTGGTCACCGTA
Source organism: uncultured Roseobacter sp. (assembly GCA_913054455.1). Lineage (GTDB taxonomy): Bacteria > Pseudomonadota > Alphaproteobacteria > Rhodobacterales > Rhodobacteraceae > Pseudophaeobacter. Next base: position 42,559 of record CAJXIL010000008.1, on the reverse strand, counting down.
TCGCTGTCGCCACCTTGTCCGATGGCACTGGCAGGCTGCGCCCGGTGGGAGGGCAACTCAGTCACTTCGTGCGTAATGGATCGCAACTCCTCGGATTCCTGCGTGACGCCGACAATCTCGATCCGGTCAGAGACGTTCTGGCCAAGGGAAGCTTGGTTGATGGTGCTGTCAAAGCGCTCATCATGGGCGCGAAGGGCATTCAGGATCTGCCATACAACGCGATAACGGTCGTTATCCTTCAATGCCACTTCTGGCTCCACCCCGGCTGGGACGCCCACGGGGAGGATGACATAGCCCATCTTCTTTCCGGTTTCTTTGGATGTTCGCATCACCCGGCCTACGGATTGCACCACATCGATTAGCGATTTGCGTGGATGCAGGAACATGATCGCATCAAGGGAGGGGACATCTACACCTTCGGACATGCAGCGGGCGTTGGTCAGGATGCGTGCCTTGTTGTCCTCGGTGTCGGCTTTAAGCCAATCCAAAAGTTGATTGCGGGACTTGGCATTGTAGGTTCCATCGACGTGCTTAATCTCGATGTTTAGACGGCCAGGAGAAGGCGATGCATCGTCTTCAATCAGGGCATCTTCACCAGTGTATTCTGCGATGACATTGTCGAATTCGTTGCGGATGAGCTTTGATGCCGCGATAGTCTTACAGAAAGCTAGCCCACGCTTCATGGGCTGTGAATCGAAGGATAGGTCCTGTTTCAGATCCTGCTTTGTCAGGGCTTTGTAGCAGCCAATAATTTTCGTGGCGTCGTCGAGGTCGAGTTCGGAGTTTTCATCAGACAAGCGTCTCTGGACGTTGGCGCTGACCAGGCCTTCGTCCATCGCAAGAACTATGACCTTATAGTCTGTCAACAAGCCGTTCTGAACTGCCCATCCAAACCCCTTGTGCAGAAGCGTCTTTCCGTAAAGGTTTTCGTCGTCCATTGACGCCAGAACCGCAGCTTCTTCGTCCGCGCGGGTTTTAACAGCATCTCCAAAAATTCGCGGTGTTGCGGTCATGTAGAGGCGCTTTCTGCCGACTACGTGGGCATCATCGTGGATGCGGACAAAATTTGACTCTTCACTCCCAGCAAGCGTCGCTCCAGTAGTGCGGTGTGCTTCGTCACAGATGATCAGGTCAAAGTCCGGAAGGCCAGCTTTCTGAGCGTCGCCTAGAACGCTGATCGACTGGTAGGTCGAAAAGACTACGGTCATACGGTCAGGATCATTCTCGGCAGCTTTTTCAACCAGACGTGCCGGATTGGTGGTCGCGGGAAACGCTAAATCATGGGCTTCAATTTCTGCCGCATCGTCGTTCGACACGCGCCGTTTGCCGACCTGCGTGTCCGAGCATACCGCGAAGGACCTCAAGGGAGTCTCCGTATCGTTCGTCCATTCCCTTACTGTCTGAGACATGAGCGACAATGATGGGACCATGAACAGAACGCGCCCTCCCTTTCCAGCGAGACTTTCTGCAATCTTCAGCGAAGTGAATGTTTTACCGGTTCCACAAGCCATGATGAGCTTTCCACGGCTCGCTTCTGACAGGCCCGTTCGGACGGCTTCCAGGGCTTCATTTTGGTGTGGCCGGAGTTTTTTCTTTTCAGAAAGTTGGGCCTCGCCACGGATACCAAAGATTGTCCAGTCGATCAGGCTCTCTCGCAGGTGACCGAGCGAGATCCGCACAACGGGAATGGTTTGGCCAGCAATGATCGCTTCAGCGTTGCTACCCCACTCCCCTTCGGTCGTATCCATGACAATGCGGCGCACGAATGGAGCTTTGCCCGAAGCGGATATAAAGCTGTCAATGTCAGCCTTTTGGATTCGATGCTTGGCGGCGTAGAACTTGCATTGAATCGCTGCGTAGCCGTCTTCGTTCCGTAACTTGGCGACTAAATCGATCCCAATGTCCTTGCCGCTTTCTCCGTGTTCCTTGGCCCAATCGAACCATGTCCAAACCTCATCATATTCTTCCCTCTGGACTGGGTCATGAACAAGGTAAGTCGTGGCTAAACGTTCAAAATATGTGCCTTTCTCGCGCTCTGTTAAGGCTGCAGAACGATAGGATTCAAGGAGGTCGTCAAGTGCGGTCATAATATGAAACCCTATGGAAGAATTATCTTCCATCGCTAGAGTATCGGATAGGTTGAAGCAACCTGCAGATCAATATCAGAGACAAAGGTGTCCTTTGAGTTTGAAACTCCCTCCCCAAAATTTTGTGACGTTCTAAAGTTGAAACAGACGAATTACCGGGAGGCGGTCTTCATGGGTTTGATCAGACGATTGACTTCACTTTTTCAAACCATAGCAGGGCAGCCTCACCGTCTTTTTGGGAGATTTCGTCTACAGACCTGCTGTGCCTAATGCTATTGCGCATGTTTGCAAGCTGATCGAACCGCTTTCCAACGTCTTCTTTAGAGGGGAAGGTTGAAGAAAAATGCGGCCAGTTCGATTTAGCAAGAACGATATCTTTTAACTCCTGAAGATCAGAAAACTCTAACTTGCCTTCCAATGTGCCATAGTGCTCTTGGTCAAACCCTGGGTTCTTCTTCTGTGCACTTGCTAAGCGATGCTGCATCTTATCCATGACATGCCGGGGAATGGGGTCTTCCTGCCCTCGCAAAGTGCTGGCAAGCAATGCACGTATCCCGAGCTCGACTACTTCGATCTGCCCATCCAGAGTCCGCAGATGAGGCGAAAGCGCCAGCCTTTCTTTGATTAATAGCGACTCAATAGCTTCGATGAATGTTCTTTGCCGCTCCTTTATGAACTCTTCGAAGTCCTCCAAGGAGAAATTATCTCTCATGAGAATGTCAAATGAAGCGGGGGATATGAGGTGGCTTTCCAAGATCGCCCGCACATGGTTCTCGCCACTCTTTGCGATGAGTTCAGGTAAATACTCGTTTGGTAACTTTTTCCCAATGACGTGACGGTTTGTTTCATCGAGAAGTGGTGTTCGGTTCAGGATGGAGTGAACTGACCTATCCTGAAGGTTCTCCTCTCCCCAAGAAGCGGGAACAATATGGTGATCATCCAACGCTCCGTTTGCCGGAATGTTTCCGGTGACCCAGTCTCGCGCGCCATTCATAATGAGCAAATTGAACAAGCCATTGTAGGTTGATGAGCCAAACTTTACCTCACGACGCAGTTCTAGATTTTTGAACTTCGATTTGAACTCTTGGATGAGAGGTGGTTCAGCATCTGGCTTTTGAATCCACAGCCGCACGTCTTGAAAATCACGTGCGGCTGTGGATTCAACGGACCCAGAGTAGCGGTTCGTGAAGATTGAAGCCCAATACCAGAACCTAACCTTGCGTTGCCCCTCAAGTCTCTGATCCGCGGGGAGATGTCTGACATGTTCTTGTAAGGCGGAAAATGCAGGAAGGATCGAAACATAAGGTAGGTATTTGGAAGAAGTGACCCCGAACTCATGGGGATGACGGAGCATTTCAATAGCCCTCTCCATAGCATCGACCGATGTGTTCCAGAGGTCGACAAAATCCTCGGTGCTGCTGAGCAGGATCTCTTTGTCTATTTTGCCACCTTGTGTCCTGATAGTCTTCTCGTGGCCTGGCATGAGGTAATATAAATACTTTGGAGAGCAGTAAGCTTGCTTGAGAATGGACATTACTTGCAAGATGTAGACGTTGAGTTTTGGGCTGTCGACAAACTCCAATCGCCCCTTTGCCTTGCGCCACATGAACTTGAGCTGAAGGTCACGCGGCTTTAGCAGCGCGTTGAGCAGATCGAACACATCAAGCCGGATCCCTTTGCTGTTGATCTGGGTGAAAATGTCACAGATCTTGTCCAGTCCCAGATCTTTGTCGAGTTCGATGTATGAAATTTGATATTGCTCGGTGAGTTCTTTCAGAAATTTTCCAAATTTTTCAGCATTCTGGACGCAGAGTTCACATCTTTCGACTTCATCTCGGTCGTCCAGTGCCGTTGCTTCTGCCAGTTTGTTGAGCCAAAATTGACTATAGCCCTGAACCCAGGTCGGCATCTCCCATCCACCAGCCCCTACGATAGACAAAGGGAAGATGTGCTCTTGGTATTGAAGCGCAGGATCTTGTTCCAACTTCTCGATACGTTTTGACTTCCAGTCATAGTTGAAAGCGTCGTCGTATTCCTCTCGCATGAACCGATCGACGTTGATGAAATAGATCGCGCGATTACTTCTGTTTGGCAAGGCAACATTTGGGGCAACACATGCGTAGTATAAAGCGGTCAAGCGTTGTTGGCCGTCGAGAACAATGTGTTCAGCTGAGCCTCCACCTGCGTGACCGTAAATTGGTTCACAGGCGAGCGCTGAGAAGTTTTCTTCTTTGCCCTTCCAGAGCAACAAGCTTCCTACGTAGTAGTCGAGGAAAATCGATCTCATCAGATCGCGAATATCCCAGGGTTTCCATTCAAACTCACGCTGAAAGTCTGGGACTACAAAACGTCCTTCCTGGAGCCGTGATAGTAGGTTGTTGAGGGTAAATTGGTTGGGTTTTTGTGCGTCTCTCAAATGATTATCCCTTCAGGGTGAAAATGTGTCTAAATCTGTCTTCAACTGGAAATGTCGGTCTATTTTGATCACTGACGAACAGTTTCCACCAACCCGTTGGCGTGTTCGATGGCCTCATGGTCTTCGGGATTGATCAGCGCGTTACAAAAATTGGTGACAAGTGTATCGGAGATTTGGCACATCCCTGCGCGATCAAGTCGCACAACTGCTGTCCAATCTGGAAAATGCTTCGGATTTATTAGGGGTAATTCGAATCCTACTAAGCGATTGTTTTGGTTGATGGGTTTTACTTTTCGCCCATCTCCATGTGCTGTGGCATTCCTCAAAGCAATGAGGAACGCCAAGCATGAAATTTCGTTACCTTCAGCATCGCGGTTCGGCAAAGTGTTGATTTGCGGCTCTTCAATTTGTTCACCTGCTACCATGCCGGGAAAAACGCGCTCGACCGTAGTTTGCTGTAGGTGGTCTTGCAGCCCGTCGACCGCATCAAACAGTGGGTCCTCAGCACGTGCGTTCTCTTGCCGTTGAGCTCGATTGGGAGGTTCGTTTGGGTGCGTTGGAACCGAGCGGATACGCTGAAGGGTCCAGCACAGGATGCTGTTGAAGAGCGAATAGGTGTGCGTCTCTTCGAAGGCTCGGTGAGGTGTGTGCAGCATCTGTTGCATACGACGCACTGTAGCCCACTCAACCTCTCTTTCGGTTATCTCACCCACTTAGTGTCTCCTCTTCGTTTTGATGGTCTCGTCTTTGGCCGCAAACAGCCAAGTCTGTTAGGCCGTTTACCGAAGTGTCAAGCAGAGCCTCGCGTTATTCGCGCAAGGAAGAATTGCCGTTGCCGCTGAACTTAGCTTTCACTCCACGTAGGGTTTATTGAGGTCGCATTCTATCCATCCTGGAGGGGTCGCTCTGAAGCGAAAGGTCGTTCATCACACTAGTCTCCACGCCGGACGGGTGCGCCAGTCTGGAGGGAAGCCCATGTTGGCAGGAGCGGCCAGAGGGCAACTATCAATTATAGCGACGACGCGTTTCCGCCATTCATTGTCGGGCGCGATGATTGATAACATGTAGTCCAGCGTGACTAAGGTGTTGTGAAGGTAACGTGCATCGGCGTCGCGCATGGCAATGGGAAGCTTAGCTGGGTATTTCGGTGCGGCCATTTTCACCGTGAAACGCTTATTCCATAATCTACCGTGATGAGCGCAGATATTTCGCACATGGCTCATGTGGTGGGCGAACGAAGTGAGCACTTTTTCGTCCAATCCGAAGGGTCTAGCGATGGCTTGCCGCTGGGCGCGCTGGTTTAAATCGCTGTAGAATTTTGAGAGAAGGCCAAATGACATGACTTCTGCGGCCATCCACACTGGTGGTAATTCAGGGCTAGTATACTTGTTGCGATAGTGGGCGGCAAAAGTGTCTTTCGAACGCTGGAACTCTTTCGTCAAATCGGCCACTGCTTTCGCGTGTCTGCCGATGTTCGTATAGTGGCTTTGATCGAGGTAGCCATGGGGGCCATAGGTCATGGCCATGTAGTGCGCCCATTGAGCGCGTAAAGCGACCTCAATTCTTTCGCAGGCATCTAGGACCAATAAACGAAGCTCTCTGTCGAAGATGTAGAGCGTGAGCACATCCTCGAAGTCAGTGCCAGGGCGGAAGGCGTGTGCACCAGCCCCAGTAGGCACCTCGAATGGCAGCCAGTAAGCACGTAGCCGGTAATAGGAGATGAATTGCAAATAGTGCCGGGCGCGCGGTTCATCGGCAACGACCATGCCGCGGCCCCTTAGCAAGGCAATTTGATCCAGGATACAAGTGGATGGTTTGTTGAACTTCATGCAACGACACCCCGCAGCGAAGTCCACCCCCCTAAAACAAGTAACCCGCCTGGGTGCGCAGTGCGAAACCGAGGTTTCGTCCGAGGCGTGGCGGGTCTTGTTACGTTAAGATATAGGATGCGTTTCCTACCAAAGCAATAAGAAAGCGGTCGACTGAGAAAGGGAAACACTCGAATCTCTCTTTCGGTAGTCCGGCGACTTCTGAATCTAGGGCTCTCAACACTGCTTCGGCTCACGCCAATAGCCGCACCACCATTGGTGTCAATCAACGGCAACTTGCCCTCAAGTCCTGCCTTGGAACAAAGGAAGCTTTCCAAGCTGTTGATGTTGCTACCTCTCATATGTGTCTTGGGTTATTTTCTCGTATAGGATGTTATGAGGCGACCAAGAGTGCAAGCGTGATTGACGAAAGGTCGCACAACCTTGAATGTTTTGTTTCAACTGAAATACCTGTGCAAGAAAGCTTAGACTGATAACTCATCATCGAGGCACCAGAATGTCACTTCCAAGTTCAACTACGTTATTGCCGTTAGATCCTGCGAGACCAAGGCGCAAGTTAACATTTGTTGAAGCCGAAGTCGGTCTAACACAAGCACGATTCCAAAACCGCCGAGTGCTCAATCCGACCCTCGATCTTAAGGAGTTTCGCTTCAAGGCAGTCATCGACTTTATGGTTGTCCGGGTTTTCACCAATAAAACTCAGTTTCAATGGATCCAGCAAGAACTTCGCACGGTCTTACCACGTGATAGCTGGATAACGCCAATTAACCCGGGTGAAGGCACAGAGGCTGAAGAGTTTGACGTCAGGATCCAAGAGCCAAGCTCCTCCACTCTCGTGGCGGTTGCGATCGCCGCAGTAAGCGCTCGACATGGGGAACGCAGAATAGCGCAGCTCCGGGAAATTGAGTTTAGCCTAGATGTCTACAGCCGCGATGGCGCAGATAGCAAACGTGAGCAGATGGTCGGGCTTTTGCAGAGGACTTACTATGCCGAAGTTGGGCGCTGGGAAAAACGATTGGATATGCCTCGTTCGATCGCAGCGATTGCGAATCAGCCGGATCTCACTGCCACAACCAAATACTTGCCGCCTGAGATGGGAGACAGGCGTAAATCCTCGCTCACAGTGCGGCCTGAACCGGAAGAGTTTCGTAGCCCGTTTCTTGATGGAACTATGTATTTGGGAGAACGAGGCGCGAGTAGCATGGTCCGTATCCAAAACAAAGAAAGGGATCAGCAAAACCCATCCAAAGGCACATACAAACAGTTGCCTCCGAAACAAAAAAGAGCCCGCGTTGAAGTGACTTTGAAAGGCCGCGATTTGGAGGCGCTTGGGCTTTGTAACCTACCTGATCTTGCGGAGTTCAAATACTCGAAATTGCAAAAGAAGTTCTTTCAGTTCATGCTGCCTACGTTTGAGACCCCCAGCGATGAAATAGGCTCAGCTATCCGAGCGCTCACCAAGTTGGAAGAAAAGAAGCGCGCCGATATCTTCTTAGATGCGGGCCTGCTCGCGGTTATGAGGCGAGATGAGGTCTGGGACGCTCACAAGGTTTCAGTGAGGCCAGAAGTTAGAAGGGTGTTTCGGGATAACGGGTGGACTGTTACCAGAAACAAGGTTGGCCGCGGCGCGACATCTACCATGATAGCGTATGAAGCTCTCAATAAGCAGGTCTCCATCGCATTTCGGCACCTGGGTGAACGGGAGCGGAGAGCTTGGCGGGCAGGTAGGGTCTAGGCCAGCTATCCTGTTTTCTGTTTTAAGCTGACGGATGTGAAGAGTAGTAAGTGGCTGCTTACTAAGTAATTAGGGTTTTAGAACGCTGACAAACGGGGTGTCCCTTGAAACAAGGCCATTCTGAAGCCTAAAGCAAATCAACTCGCTCCTCAAAAAGTAGAAAAAAGTCGTCATTCCCAGATGTCGTGCTTTTGGCTGTGCTGATCAATCTTGCGATCAGAGTCGGGCATTCTGCGTGGCTAAGATTCTTCTGATTTCGGCCATTATGTGCAGAGGTCGAGCCAGCTTCAGAAAGAGGAGCTTTCAGATCTCGGGTCTTGGTGGCACCTGAACACATCCCCATCGCACCCATGGGCATTTTCTAGGACTTCGTGAATGACCATCGACGTCTACCACCATGTCGAGCCATTCCCTATCGTTAGCGTTGTGCTTTTCAGATCCTGGTGTGGCACCAGAGACAGTTGGCACGTGTGTTCCTGCTTATCTTGTTCTGGCGCGGTCCCGCCTCCTGTGCTTAATCGGGTTCATTGAGCTATCCATTCATATGGTTACATCTTGATGTGGCTATACAGCTATGCAGTGATGTTAACTCCTATCCGATCCCCCTTTAGTTTTCGCAGGACTGTGTGCAGGGTGTGATTGCCTTGACGGACCTGACACGACGGCGGCGTCGTAGCTGATGGCGAGTTTGAGGACGTTTCTCTAGTATGAAGAAGATATTCACCACTCAGGAGCTGCTATTCTTAGTCCAAAATTGATATAAGAGAGCGCAAAATTGTCCGCACAATTACATGGGCGGATTGCGGACGTTCGCCGCGGAATGCGGGAAGGTCCGCTACGGATCTATGATCACCATAATCGCTATCGGCATGACATCATCGCTGCTGATAAAAAGTTCCACTTCGTTGATCTCAACGTGACCCTTCACAGGAAAAATGTCGATTGATGCGCATATTGGGGAAGGCAATGCCGCTCCTTGAGTGACATTCTCGATCACGAGCCGATTAGCTTGACCAACTGTAATAAGGCGCTCGAGGATGACATTGCGTCAATTTCACCTTTGTTGTGCACCGCAAGAGCTCCTACGGCATATAGAGTCAAACATGGAAAAACTGTTTCTTGCGGGGTTGCCCATTTTGCGAAGCAAGGTTTCACGTTCATCGGCCTCCTGCTTTCGCTGAATTGCGATGTCAATCTGATTGCCGTGACCCAGACACGAGAGAAACTGGCCCCACCTGACAAATTTGGCATGGCATCGCGAGAATATCTTAGATCAAATGGCTGCCGATGGTTTCGCTCCTTAGAAATGAATACTAACCTGCCAGCATGAAAAACATAATTACCCGAGGCATAGCGAAAGCCTTTTCCCGCACCCGGCCACAGCAATCTGAAAAATCAGAAGCCGACTCAGCGGGTAATATCGGTATTCAAATGCCGCGGGACTATTCCGAAATCTTGTCACGCTGCCTGTCGATTGATCTGGAGGTCGATCCTAAAGAAGCCCAAATCTTCGCCTTTGCCGCCGTGCCGGACGGTGAAGGAGAGGGGATTGTTCATCGGAAAGGTCACCCGAGGGCCGCGCTTGAAAGACTCGACCAGTTCTGTGCAGGCTTCTCCCATGTCATTGGGCACAATATTCTGCACCACGACTTGCCGCATCTCATGGCGGTGTCGCCGCGCTTCGCAAAGCTCGCAGACAGACCGATCGACACCCTGTGGCTCAACCCTTTGGCTTTTCCGCGCAATCCTTATCACCGTCTGGTCAAACACTACCACGATGGGCGGCTTCAAAGTGGTCACGTTAACGATCCCGAGTTCGACGCGCGTCTTGTGTTCAAGGTCCTTTGCAACCAGATCGACGCTTTTGTGTCGCTGAACAAATCATCGCCAGAGACAATTCTGGCCTATCACTGGCTATGTTGCCGAGGGCCCAGTAGCGACGGATTTGATCGGTTGTTCAGCCATGTGCGTGGGGCGTCTATCCCGACCGAAGCTGAAGCGCACGGGGTTCTTCGGACGCTGTTGAAAGAGGCTGCCTGCCGTGCCCAAGTGGAGGCAGTCCTCGAGCGGCTCCATGACACTGGGCTGGGCTGGCCGATGGCTTATGCTCTTGCCTGGATTTCGGTCGCGGGTGGGGATTCTGTCATGCCGCCTTGGGTCCGAGCACAGTTCCGTGACGCCGCACGGCTCGTCAAAGACCTGAGGGACTCGAATTGCCGTGATCCGCACTGTGGCTATTGCGCAGAGCACAACAATCCCACCCGTGCACTCGAACGTTGGTTCGGCTTTCCAGGTTTCCGCCCGGAACCGGTCGACGAGGACGGTCGCCCACTTCAGGAAAAGATCGTGGCGACGGCCATGGACGGCGAAAACCTATTAGGCATCCTGCCGACAGGCACGGGCAAGTCTATTTGCTATCAAATCCCAGCGCTGTCTCGGTTCGACAAGACCGGGGCATTGACTGTTGTGATATCGCCGCTCGTGGCGCTGATGGCGGACCAGGTTCAGGGCTTGGTGCGAGCCGGAATTTCGTCGGCGGTTACGATCAACGGGCTTTTGTCCTTGCCCGAGCGTCAGGATGCGCTCGACAAGGTGCGGCTTGGGGATGCTGCGATCCTGCTAATTTCACCAGAACAACTGCGTAGCACAACAATTCGGTCCGTTTTAGCACAGCGCGAAGTAGGACTGTGGGTGCTGGACGAGGCGCACTGCGTGTCCAAATGGGGGCAAGATTTCCGTCCCGACTATCGATACGTTTCGCGGTTTATAAAGGAAAGCTCAGGCGACGAACCGGCTCCAGTGCTTTGCTTGACCGCGACAGCAAAGCCGGATGTCGTGCAGGACATCCGAAGTCATTTTAGAGAGCGGTTGGGGACCGAGCTGGCTTTGATCGACGGAGGCGCATCTCGGTCGAACTTGAGCTTCCAAGTTCGGCCAACGCAGCGGGCAACCAAGATGACCGATATCCTCGATACGATCGAGGCTCAGCTTCCGCGCGAGGGCGTGTCGGGGGCGGTCGTCTATTGTGCAACCCGAAACGCCACAGAGCGCGTGGCGGAGTTCTTAAAACAACAGGGCATAGCTGCTGAACGGTATCATGCGGGCCTTAGCGCCGATGACAAGCGCGAGATCCAGGAGGACTTCCGTATCGGCAATCTGCGCGTGATCGCGGCTACCAACGCCTTTGGTATGGGGGTAGACAAGCCGGACATCCGTCTGGTGGTTCACGGTGATGTGCCCGGGTCACTGGAGAACTATCTGCAAGAGGCAGGTCGCGCCGGGCGGGACCGTGATCCTGCAAGCTGCGTCCTTCTTTATAACACAGAAGATGTCGATCGTCAGTTCAGCCTGAGCGCGCGGTCTCGACTCGCGCGGCATGAAATCGGCGCGATCATGAAGGCGCTGCGGCGCCTTGATACTCGGACCAGAAAAGGCGGTGAGATTGTTGTTACACCGGGCGAAATTGTTCACGAGGAGAAAGACCGGGATTTCCAGCGAGACAGCAATACCGACGATACAAGGGTAAAGACGGCCGTCGCCTGGCTGGAAGAGGCGCACCTTCTGAACCGTGAAGAAAACCGGGTGCAGGTCTTTCCAGCCTCGCTCCGGATAAGGAGCATCCAAGAGGCCCGCGAGATCCTTGCCTCTGCCGAGATCACCCAGCGGCGGCGCGAAGATCTGGCAGCCATCGTGCAGCATATCATCAACGCGCCGCAAGAGGAGGGCATTACCACGGACGAGCTTTGCGGGGTCAGTGGGTTGACGGTGTCGGGCGTGCGCAAGGCCTTGGCGGATCTCGAGACCCTGGGGATCGCAAAAGATGATACAAACATCACCATCTTCGTGCATCTGCGCGTTGAGAATGCCTCGCCGAAACGGTTCGAAGCGGCGTCCCGGTTAGAAGCAGATCTGATCGCGACCCTAAGAGAGCAAGCGCCAGACGCGGATATCGACGAGGCTTGGCCCTGCCATCTGGCCTCGGTGGCACAGGCTCTCCGGGAGCAAGGACACGCCTCCGTGCGGCCCGATATCGTCGAGGGGTTGCTCCGTGGAATTGCGCAGGATGGCCGCGACATGGATGGCGGCAAAGGCAATATTGGCCTGCGCAAGGTGTCCCAAGGCAGTCTCATGGTGCGAATGCAAAGATCATGGGCAGTAATCGATCAGACCGCTCAACTTCGCAGGCAGGCGGCAGAGCGGTTGGTTTCACACTTGATCAACAAGATTCAGTCCGGCCTTCGTGGGAAAGATGTTCCTGTCGAGACCACACTTGGCGACCTTCTTGCAGCGATCAACAGCGATGCGCTGTTGCGGACATCTGTCAACGATCCCGCAAAGCTTATGGACCGAGCGCTTCTATGGCTACACGAACAGCAGGTGGTGTCTCTGGGCAAGGGATTGTCTGTGTTCCGTTCAGCCATGACATTGCACATCAACCCGAAAGGTGGCGGCTTTACCACCCAGCATTTCGCACCGCTCGAAGACCACTACAGCGAACAAACCGTCCAGACCCACGTGATGGCGGCTTATGCCACCAAAGGCATCGACGAAATTGATCAGGCCCAGCAGCTCGCGCATGACTATTTTGCAATGGAGCAGTCCGACTTCATGAAAGCTTGGATGCCGGGGAAAATTTCGGAGTTCAAACGGCAGGCAACGCCCCAGTCCTATGCCGAGATCGTCGACAATCTGCGGAATTCGACACAAGAGCAGATCGTGCGTGACGACCGAGAACAGACCAATGTGCTTGTGCTCGCGGGGCCGGGATCGGGTAAGACACGAGTGCTGGTCCATCGTGTCGCCTACCTGGTCCGGATCAAGCGCCAAGATCCAAACGGTATACTGGTGCTCGCCTACAATCGCCACGCGGCCGCCGAGATCCGGGAACGCTTGCGTCGACTAATCGGCGAAGATGCTCGTTTCGTAACGGTTTTGACCATTCATGCCTTGGCCATGCGGTTGATCGGCGCGAGTTTCGCCGGAGGGGCAGAGGCCGAAGAGCCCGATTTCGAGACGCTTCTGACCGATGCGGCAAGTCTCTTGCGTGGCGACGGGCTGGAAAAAGTAGAGGCCGAAGCCTTGCGAGAGACATTGATCCAGGGGTTCCGCTGGATTCTCGTGGACGAGTATCAGGACATCGGCCCCGAAGAATACGCTTTGATCGCTGCGGTGGCCGGTCGCAGCATCGATGACCCCGATCAACGGCTCAGCTTGTTCGCGGTCGGCGACGACGACCAGAATATCTATGCGTTTGCTGGGGCATCGGTGCGTCACATTCGGCAATTCGAACAGGATTATTCAGCCAGACCGGTCTTTCTGACAGACAATTACCGCTCGTCGAAGAACATTATCAACGCAGCCAACGCCGTAATCGAAGGTTCTCGGGAACGTATGAAAACAGGGCATGGAATTACCGTCGACCAATTGCGGCAAAAGGACCCGGTCGGGGATATCATGGAAAGCCTCGATCCGGTTGCTCAGGGGCGGGTCCAGATCCTTGGCTGCCCGCCAGGAAATGACGCTCAGGCCCTTGCGGCGGTCAACGAGATGATCCGCCTGTCAAAATTGATCCCGGATTGGAGTTGGAGGGGGGCGGCAATCATTTCTCGTGATTGGCGCAAGCTTTTGCCGGTCCGCGACTTCGCCGAAGCCCTGGGGATTCCCGTCGAAATGGCAAACGAGAACCTGCCAAGTTTTTGGCGCACCCGCGAAATGCAGGGGTTTATCGGCAACCTGCGCGCGAGGCATGGAGCGATGGTCAGCGTGGGCGACCTGACCGAAACCCTGAACGCGATACCCGCAAGCCGTTGGACCATCCGGATCGGCGAGGGACTTGGCCAGCTCGCACGCGAAGTTGACGGCAAAGCGCTCCCGCCCACTGACGTGATCGAATGGTTTGCTGAATGGTCGAAGGATTCATGGGGCGAGCAGCGCGGCCTCAAACTGTTGACCGCGCACCGCGCAAAGGGCCTCGAATTTGACGATGTCGTGATCATGGACGGTGGCTGGGAACGACCCTCGAAAAACGAAGATCAGGATGCGCCAAGGCGATTGTTCTATGTCGCTATGACGCGTGCGCGGCGCAACTTGATCGTTATGAGTAACGACAATCACGAATACCTCCCCACCGTCTCGCCTTCCGTGGTCACGCGGAATGTTGTGCCCGACCTGGCGACAATCCCCGGCCCACGCCGGTTCTTTCAATCGCCCGAGATGAAGATGGTCGATCTGTCGTTCGCAGGACGCCAGGGTGACCAGCACGCTGTTCATACCGCGATCGCCGAAGCACAGGTTGGTGCGCCAGTCAGGCTCTCTAAAGTTGGGGATCGCTGGCAGATTGAGGATGCTCAAAGACGTGTCCTTGGGCGGATGTCAAAAGCTTTCGCGCCACCAGTTGGCACGGAATTTGTCTCTGGCGAGATCGCGGCCATCATAAACTGGCGCAAAGAGAATGCCGATGAGCGTTTTCATCATTTGATGAAACGCGCTAATTGGGAAGTCGTTGTGCCTGAACTGGTCTTCGAGGAGGTCAAGTGTGCTGAAAGGATTTCCAGAAGAGATCAGAACGACCAGCAACGCGGTTAAACGGTCGTTCGCTCCACTTGCGCTGAAGGGCAGCTTAGGGCCGTTGTCTGCAACGTGCTGATGGCACAAACTGTTCCGTAGCCTCTTGTAGGCCATACAGATTGATCTGGTGATTACGCCTATGGTGTGGCCAAGAGGCAAGCTTCTAAGCACTGGGAGGGCTGGGTGGCCCCGATAGAGAGGGGAGAGAGGATCGCGGACGGACAGGTAGGCTCCGCTGGACGATCTGAAATTGGTTGTGATTTGTCAGCCCCATCATGAACTATGCCACCGTATTATAAATGTGCTTAAATTCTTCGGGAAAATTGCCTACCCTTCTTAACGCTGAAGCGGGGCCTGCGCGTTACCGAAACCGCAATTCTAAGGGTCGAGGTATTTCCAACACCCTTGTTTTACTGGGCTCAACGGCGCAAAAGGTTTACATAATCTCATTTTTTTGTTTTCAGGCTCAGATTTGTCAACTTAATGTAAACCTTAGGGAAACCTTTTGGCCCACTTTTACGCGTTTTGGACATCAGAAGGTTTACATGGATCAGGCTTAGCTGCGTCCGATGTAAACCTTTGTCAACCTTACGCAACCTTTTGAGGGCGCAATCGGGATCCAGCGAGGCGCGGCACTTGAGCCATTCCTCGCCATTGTTAAGCCGTGTTGTAGCTATCGGCTCACCTGAGACCGCAGATGCGCCGCAGGAGCTGCACACGGCGCAGTGTCGGAGCTGGGTCAGTGCCTTTACTCACATCACGCAGAAAGCGCAGCCAAGCACGTTCATTTTCTGTGAGGGGTTCTGTTTCGGTCATACTGCTCATCCCCCAAAGATTGCCCGGAGCGCCGCGCGAGACCTGGCGGTTAGGCGAGGGTTCTTATTGCATGAGGCATCGCGAATCTCTTCCAGCCAGCCCAACTCGTTTTTGGTGATGGGCGTGCCGTAGATGTCCACAATGGCTTGCGCGGCGGTATCTCCCACAGCCTGTTCCAATGCCAATCGCATAAGGTATGCCGGATCGCACTCCAAGGCACGAGCCATCGACGGCACACGATCCAGTGCCAACTTGCTTGTGCCCTTTTTGATCATGGTCACCATGTTGGGGTTCGGGAAACCTACTTCGCTTGCAATTTGCCCTTGAGATTTCTTCGGTTTCAGTTCCAGAACACGGCGTTCGATATATTGAGCTAAAGGTTTGTCCGCATGTGGCTTTTTGGTCATTTCAGGCCTCTCAGATGTGACGCAGCATTCTGCATTCTTCTGTTATAGCGACGGCCAGCATGGGGTTTGTGGCGGGAAGATGTGCCTGCTCAACATGGAACACATTTTTGAGCATAGGAAGGTGTGTTGGAACGCTACTTTCCTCTCCCGGCTACTCTGCACCCAGACCAAGAATAGGCGATTGCACTAGGCGCGGCTCTTGACGATCCGTCATGCGAGGGAAGAAGTGGCTTTTTAGGGGCCAAAAGCGGAGCTGAGCAGGGCACTCGATCCGTCCACACGAAGTCTCTTTGGGAAAAGAGAGACTGCGACACGACGATAATCGTGCCGTCAAATCTCATTGGGTCTCTTGATGCTGCAGGGACGGGTAACGGGGAGAGGGGAGGTGGCTCCTATACCGCCATTAAGGCGTCTGGTTCGAACATCAGGCTGGATACGAGACCGCACGCAAGCTGTCCTTCTCACTCTTCGATATCCACAAGGCGCCAACGGGTAGTGGTGCCCCCTAATTTTACAGGAGTTGGAAAATTCCCGTTGCGCTTCCAGCGCCAAATGGAGTCTTTGGAAACGCTGAAACGTTGGGCAACCTGATCAACAGAAAGGTAAAGCGTATTGGCTGGTGCGTTCACGGTGTCGTATCTCCTGATTTCGCAAACAGATTTGGCCTGTCCGGGAGAGTCTGGCTGGTCCGGCGGCGCCATTTAGTGTTCACATTGATGATGACACCAATATAGCAAAAACCTCGTTGATTTGCTTGAGAGTTCGAGAGAAATTGACCGAGTTCGGTAATATCTCATGTTTGTTTGAGGGGGGGGGCGTGTTCCAGCCGCTGTTTACTGTATCGAGGCCTGCGAGAACATGTTGCGGTGGCGGATCAGGGGCGGTCGCGTTTGGGAGTGACTGGCAGTTGCATTTGAATGCAATCAATAGCGTGATTTATGGTGGCAAGAATGGTGCAACAAAAAACCCACCGGTCAGATTGCTCATATTAAACAATGACTTAGTGGGTTTGATGGCGGAGACGAAGTCCGTATGCCCCCTGTTTTCTGGGGTTCACCCACATCCATCACCATTCAATATATCTGTTTACTTTCAGTTTGTTAAATTCACAATTCGCCATTGACGTTCAGGCCTGTTCACTCTAAATCTAACTAAAGTGTGGGAACAGGTGTGGGAACAACATGAAGCTGAGCGCGCGCAGGGTGGAAACGGCAGGTGTAGGACGACACGGTGACGGACGTGGCCTATTCTTATATGTGAAACCTACATTGGCGCGGTCATGGGTGCTTAGATATCAGGTGCAGGGGCGACGCCATGATCTTGGCTTGGGGGCTTATCCTGATGTGACCTTGGCAATGGCGCGCCAAAAAGCAACCGACGCAAGGCGTATGATCTTGGAGGGCGATGACCCGATTGCCAAACGTCGCCAAGCCCAGCCGAAGACTTTCAAAGACGCCGCCCTTGAATTGATCGAAAGCAAGCGATCTGGATGGAAAAGCGCAAAACACGCGGCTCAATGGAGGTCTACGCTTGAGGCTTATGTTTTCCCTACGCTTGGCCCAATACAAGTTACAAAAATCGCGACGGCTGACGTCGTTGCGGCACTCAAGCCTATCTGGTCGCAAAAACCCGAAACAGCCAACCGCGTCCGACAACGGATCGAAGCAGTTTTGGATTATGCATCCGCGCTGGGCATTCGTGAAGGGGACAATCCTGCGCGGTGGCGCGGTCACTTGGACAACCTATTGCCAAAGCCGACCAAGGTGCGCGCAGTTCAACACCATCCCGCCCTGCCTCATGCAGATATCTCAAACTTTATGGATGCGCTATCCACCCGCAAAGGCGTTTCGGCGCGGGCTTTGACGTTTACCATCCTCACGGCGGCGCGGTCTGGCGAAACGCGGGGCATGACTTGGGCCGAAGTGGATTTGGACAATGGCGTCTGGACCATCCCTGCCCAGCGCATGAAAGCGGCAAAGGAACACCGCGTCCCCCTGACATCTGCGGCCATCGCACACCTTGGGTCACGAGGAAAGGACAATGATTTGGTCTTTGGGAGTGAGACGAAAGCAGGTAAGCCAATATCAGATATGAGTATGACCGCCCTGTTGCGCCGCATGGAGTGCAACACCATCACGGTGCACGGGTTCAGGTCCACGTTCCGCGATTGGGCAGGCGAAACGACCAGCTTTTCGCGCGAAGTTATCGAGGCGGCGCTGGCGCATGGGATCAAAGACAAATCCGAAGCGGCCTATGCGCGGTCTGACCTGTTCGATAAACGGCGGGCCTTAATGAATGCGTGGGCAAGCATTGCGACCGCAGACAAGCAGACTGGCAATGTGGTTTCCATGAAATAACCCTGGCCGTGCAACGGCGTTGATCGAACCTTTGGCAGATCTGATCGGACGCATGGTCTGCCAAGGAGCCGCCATCTTTGCTGATGACACACCGGTGAAGATGCAAGCACCCGGCAACAAGAAGACAAAGACAGCAAGGGTCTGGGCCTATGTGCGCGACGAGAGACCATGGGCAGGTCAATCACCGCCCTGTGCATGGTACAAGTTCACCATTGATCGCAAAGGTGAACATCTTGAGAACCATCTGTCCGGCTACAAAGGCTGGGTGCATGCGGACGGTTAATCTGGCTTCAATGGTGTGTTCGGCGACGAGAAAGCCGAAGAGATGGCCTGCATGGCACATGTGAGACGCAAGTTCGTCGACATCTTTGCCGCGCAGGGCAGCGCCATTGCCGAAGAAGCCATCAAGCGGATCGCCGAGCTCTATGCTGTTGAGAAAGAAGCCCGGGGCAAACCTCCAGAGGACCGCATGGCATTGCGGCAGGCGGATGCAAAACCGATCTTTGATGACCTCGAAGAGTGGCTGCACGCGCAACTGCCCAAGATATCTGGCAAATCGCCACTGGCCAAGGCAATCCGCTACGCTCTGGGTCGCATGCCAAAGTCGCGGCCATATCTCAAAAATGGCTCTCTGGAGTTGGACAACAACACAGCCGAGCGGGCCGTCAAGCCGGTGGCCATAGGTCGCAAAAATTGGATGTTTGCAGGCTCGCAAGGCGGCGGCAAAGCCATGGCAATTGCCTACACGCTCATCGAAACCGCCAAGCTCAACAAAGTTGATCCGCAGGCATCGCTAACATGGGCTCTGGCCCAAATCGCCGATCACAAAATCACTCGCCTGAACCAGCTCATGCCATGGCGATACGCTGCAACAGCAGCGTAACCGCTCCTGACGCAATGCAAAAGGTCGGTTCTATCGGACGGGCACGGCGCAAAACATTCTCACCGAAGCCAATAGCCTGCGCGCCAGCGTCACCGACAAGACGCCAAAGGAGGAGGCGCGCGCCGCCAATGAGCGGTTCGATGTGATGATGAACGACTATGATGACGCGGTGGCGGAGGCTGATCGCGAGGAACGCGCCCATAAAGCGCAGCGTGACAAAGATGCGATGCCTGAAATCCTTCGGAGAACGCATCGCCTCACGAGCCCCCGACCGCCAGACCGCCGAAATCCACATCCGTATCGCTCTGATAAACCGCTTTAACGAACTCGGTATGGCCGAGATTGAACGCGTGGCCTGGACTCAATGGGAAAGGGAAAACTCGCTCAGTCGCTGGGTTCTGCAACAATGCCATTGGGCAGCAAAACGCCCTTGCAAGCCATGAAAGACTGGCACAACCTTAAACCGGAGCTCTTCAAGGGAAAGCCTTACTACCTTCCGGGATGTTACAACTATGGCTTCTTCAATGCAGATATACCTATAGCTAGGGTCAGGATGCATTGATTTCCGCCGCGCTGCGTGATTCACAGCTCCGAAAACGGAGCGGTAACATGAGCGACCTTTTCTGGCTAAGCGATGCGCAGATGGCGCGTCTTGAACCCTTCTTCCCAAAGTCCCACGGCAAGCCTCGCGTCGATGATCGGCGCGTGCTGAGTGGGATTATCTTTGTCAATCGCAATGGGTTGCGTTGGCGCGACGCCCCTGTGGAATACGGCCCGCACAAGACGCTCTACAGCCGCTGGAAACGCTGGAGCGAGAAAGGCATCTTCGCGCGGATGCTGGCCGGGCTGGCGGCGGCGCACGGCGAGAAGACGACCGTGATGATCGACGCAACACACCTCAAGGCCCACCGAACGGCGACCAGTATGGCCGCCAAAAAGGGGGGCGTGGTCGCCTGATTGGTCGAACCAAAGGCGCTATGAACACCAAGCTGCATGCCATCTGTGACAGTCAGGGACGACCAATCGACCTGTTCGTCACCGCCGGACAGGTCAGCGATTATATCGGCGCACGGGCGCTGCTCAGTGGCCTGCCAAACGTCAAATGGCTACTCGGGGATCGTGGCTATGACGCTGATTGGTTCAGAGAAGCGTTGCAAGACAGAGGGATACGCGCCTGCATCCCAGGCCGAAAGAAACGCAGGACGCCGGTCAAATACGACAAGAGGAGATACAAGCGGCGCAACTGCATCGAGATCATGTTCGGCAGGCTCAAGGACTGGAGGCGCGTCGCGACCCGCTATGACCGATGCCCGAAGGTGTTCCTCTCAGCAATCGACCTCGCGGCTCTCGTCATCTATTGGTTATGAATCCTGACCCTAGAACTTCACTAACTTCTGCATTCTGCGAAAATGCGAAATAGGCACCATCTTCGGAAAGGTGTTGACCATCAATATAGAACATTTCACCTGAAGTGCCGCGAAATCTACAGTTCTTTACATCGCAAAAGGCTTGATTCAATGGAACATAAGTGACACCGGAAAATTGATCTCCAACTTCGCTAAGCATTTTCTCCACCTGATCATAATTTTGAATGGCTCTCTCGCGCGCGGCGTGATGTGTGGACACTGCGTCAGCTGCGGAAAAGAAGTTCATTAACCATTGTCGTGTCGGCAATTCTTCACCTGAAACCATCTGCAGTGGATTAAACTTGAAGAACGGTACATCCCCAAGAATGATCACCCGTTTACCGCCCTTGATGAACCGAGATGAAACTTCACTAAGGCCGAAACGTACAGTTTCCATCGGATCTTTTGGGGCTGGTGCCGGACCGTACCACTTTAATCCCCCGCTATCTCTCTTCACAGCAGCAGCTCCCCAAAAACCAGTGAGAATTACAACCTCGATTTTGCTGTCATCCAATATCTTTTGAATAACCGATTGATTGAAGTCGTGGCATTCCCTCGCGTGACTAGGGTGAGCATCGATACTGCGTGCCGCATATTCCATCAACGGACAAGAAGCCTTAGTCAATGCCACAAGGCCTTGCCCGACCCGTGCGAGCTCTTTCCGTAAACCCATTTCGAGAGCGTTTGCATGACTGTCCCCCAGAAGTGCAAACTTCGTCTCCTCACTTGACGTCCAACAACGTTCATCAACTCGTGGCGCACTACCTCCATATCCGACAATACAATCTACGCTAGATTTCAACGATTTATACTCACTTGCAATCACTGCTTCAGAAGAAAGTCGACCGGGGAATCCCTTCATCGCGATCACACCCAACAGGGAAGCGGCCAAAACTACAACGATAAACGCATATCTCAGCAAAGCGACTCGTTGTTGTTCATCTCCAGAATGCCTGAACGGCTGTTCAACAAACCGCCAAGATAAATACGCAAATAATAATGATATCAGTGCCACAAACGCTAACTCCCATTGAGACGGATCCCCTGGGGAAATATTGCGAGCTACAGCTATGAACGGCCAATGGTACAAGTACCATGAATACGACAGTAGCCCTACACGTCGCATCCAAGGCAACGTCAATAAAGAATGAAATATACTGTTTGGAGTAGCCAAGATAGCGGTTGTTCCAAGAACCGGGATAAGCGCAGCTGCGCCGGGAAACTTTGTCGCCTCATTAAAAAACAGAATAGAAATTGAAACAGATAGAAACCCAATTCCAGCGAGTAAGTTATTCTGAACTCCACCTATCGCTATGTAGTTCCCACGCTGCATCCAGAGTGCGAGCAGGGCTCCTATCCCTAACTCCCATGCACGTGTCGGTAAAAGGTAGAATGCCGCCTGTGGGTACAAAGGTGTCAGCCAAATACTCAGAACTAAGCAAAATACAACCATTGCGGCAATGGATGTGAACTTTTGCCAGAAAAATAACTTATTCAACGCAAGAAGAATGAAAGGCAGGAATACATAAAACTGCTCCTCAACACCCAATGACCATGTCATCAAGAAGGGATCTAAGTGCGCTGCGCTCGAAAAATAATCAGTGTTTCTGAAAAAAACAATATTTGACACGCCCAGCAATGCAGAAATGGCGCTCTTACTGTACTGTTTGAATTCGTCCGGAGTAAGGAGGAAGAAACTGGAAAGCGCGAACAGGGAAACAACGCCAATCATCGCGGGAAGTATACGCCTGGCACGGCGCAGGTAGAACTTCACGAAAGAAAATTTATTGTATTCAACTTCAAAATTTACAATCCAAGTGATTAGAAACCCTGATATTACAAAAAATACGTCCACGCCAACGAAACCACCAGGCAGCCACGCAAAGTCACAATGAAACATCACAACAGCAATAACCGCTACCGCGCGAAGCCCGTCGATGTCTGGCCGATAGCCAAGTTTAATTGGGTCACTTTGTGACTTCAAAAATGTCTGTGTCATAATGTTATCTTGGCCTTGAAGGTCGTTGAGCGTCGGCTGAGCCGACATTTCCCAAGAGATGTTGCATTGACCGACATTCCCCAAGTAGAACTCTGTCTCTGTCAGATTGACGACCAATTGCACAACATTCAAGCCTCTTGGGCCAGCCGTGCAGATGTTTGGGCAACTGTTGCGCGCTTCATACGCGATTTAGCGGATAAGTCCAAGTAGCTTCGCGCTGGGGTGGACGTGTCGCGGTTTGATGCCGCTCCTTTGATAGCATTTATTGCAGCAAAGGAGACAAACTATGGGACTGAAGCGAACGGACGAGTTTCGCGCTGATGCGGTGCGGATCGCACTGACCAGCGGGCTGACACGCAAACAGGTGGCATCTGATTTAGGGGTTGGCCTTTCGACGCTGAACAAGTGGGTGACGGCGCATCGTGACACCGATGTTGTGTCGGACAAGGATCTGGACCTCGCCCGTGAAAACGAGCGACTTCGACGGGAGAACCGTATTCTCAAGGAGGAGAGGGATATTCTAAAAAACTGTTCCGGGCCGCTGCCCGCCTGTGCGCGGTATAAACAGCCTGTGCTATGCTTCGCCCGAAGGGCAGTTGCCGATGGCTTATTGGTGGGCTGGACCCCGTTAAAAAACGTGGCACATGGGCCGATGCGCACTTGAGAGTGGTGACGCCGCCATCGCGGCGATCCCGGTTAGGAAGATGACG
Organism: uncultured Roseobacter sp.; assembly: GCA_913054455.1. GTDB lineage: Bacteria > Pseudomonadota > Alphaproteobacteria > Rhodobacterales > Rhodobacteraceae > Pseudophaeobacter. Next base: position 19,347 of record CAJXIL010000008.1, on the reverse strand, counting down.
AACTTGCATGGCCCACGCCCTTCGCTTTGAACGGAGGAGATGCCATGACGAAGCGTAGAACCGGTGGCCATCCGGACCTGAAGATGGTCAACCCCAATGCGGCAGCAATCGACATCGGCTCGACGATGCACATGGCGGCCGTGAACCCTGACATCGACATAATGCCAGTGTGAGCTTTCGGGACATTTACCCAAGACCTGCACGATCTCGCCGCTTGGTTCCGGTCGTGTGGTGTTACCAGTGTGGCCATGGAGTCGACTGGTGTTTACTGGATACCAGCCTACGAGATCCTGGAGGCACATGGCTTCGAGGTTATTTTGGTGAATGCCCGCTACGCCAAGAATGTGCCGCGTCGAAAAACCTTCATCTTTCGAGCCATTCGCTGCTCACTGCGCGAGGGTCCGGTTTTCCATTTCAAGTCGGAGCGTGACGTAAAAGTCGGTGTTGTCTGACGTTCAAAAGGACCGTCAATCGAACCCAAACACCTTGAATTGAACAAGATCGAACCCCAAATCTTGATTTTAGATAAATTTAAGGCACAACACATGGCTTCATTCAGCGGCTTTGTCCGCAAATCCCCTGACGTGCGACTGGCATCATTCTTGGCCGCAAAAGGAGTTCATGCCCCAGATGATTTTGATTGGAACAGCGAAGGGCGCGGAACCTCGCTTGTGAAAGAGATTAACAGTCTGATCGCAGAACTGCCGAACCTGAAACAAGACCACGTGAAAGCGGAACTCGATCACCTTGCCAGTTTGGCCATCCCTCAAACCATGACCGCCGCCGAGCAAATATGCAAAGCCCAGCGCATTTCCCTAGAAGGGTTGCAAGGCATTCAAGACGTTTTGCTCATGCTGGCGATAGACCACCCTAAGATACTAGAACGCGTGGACGCGCAAACATCTTTGATGCGGCGCACGGGCGGCAAGAACTGGTCCGCCTTTCAATTTGAAGATGATGGCAAGCCATGGGCGCTGGGCGATGATGTAGCCCGCCAAGGGTTTGTCGCGGACGCAATCGCAATTCTGGAATTGCCAGATCACCGCAAACGCGAAGCAGACTGGTATACGTCTATTCGGGTGCACCCCATCACGGGTGAAGAAACCGCAATCCTGCAGGCCACGATCTATGTCGAAGCAAGCGCCGAAAGCGAACTGACCTTTGGCCCGTCCGAAGGCTTGGAACGGCAAGTGGTCCAAAGGGTTGTGGAAGTCGGGATCGCCTGCAATGCCAATGAACGGATTGTTGAAATCTGCGCCAGTGGCGGCAAGAAAATGCGCGACAAATACGCGTCATCATTTTCAAAGCACTTTGCCCCCCAATCTCCACCGCCTATTGAAACGCCAAGGCGGGATGTGCTGTTATCCAATCTCCGTTCACATCCCAGCTTTCCGACTGAACCTGCTGACGGCATTGCTAAGGTCGAAGTGTCGTCCCTTGAGTTTTATTCGGTCGGTGGCGGGTTTGCGCGGTTTGAGCATCGCGGCGATGACGAAACCATCTACCAATTCCTTGAACGCCAGTTTGGCGCGCAATCTCCAATTCATTCAACGGGCTGGACGATAACTGGCGCAACACTTCGGATCATGCAAACACCCGAAGACGGTAAGCGGCCCAAGACTTTGACAGTGACCTTGCGCAGCCCCAACACCACGACCATTCCAAACAAGACCGAAGCAGAACGCCAATTTGTCGTGGTGCTCTTGGAACGCTGGAAACTGATCGCGCCACCACCAGAGGCGTTTCAAGTGGTCGATGCTGCATAAATGGATGCAGATGAACTCTTTGCCGCGCTGTTGGCCCGTCCCGGTAAGGTCCGAAGCTTGGAATATTCATCCCTACCGGCCTATGCGCAGTTGATCAAAGCAGGTCTGATCGAAGAAGCTGGCGTGGTATCGTCCATTCTTTGCGATGAATGCGGCAACCCACATGACGCCACCATAGTCTATGAACAAAACCAGTACGGGCATTACTGTCCTGATCTGGGCTTTATGCCAAAGGCCCGCTCAGAACTGATCGCCGCGCAACCTAACCTGTCCGTATTCGTGGCGCAGATCGCGGATCACCTGAATTGTAAACGCCGCAAATCAACCCCTCTAGAAGGCGACACATGGCGGATCGGGGCGATTGATACGCCTGCTGGTGATGTTGTGTCTTTCCTGACCCCCCAAATGCAGGATGCCCAAGACGTCAAAGCCTTTCAATCTGCCATATCGGGCGAAGTGAAATCCCCCTTCGGTATTGTGCTGACGTCAATCGGGACGTTGTCCGTCGCACCCTACATCACCGTACAAGTACAGGACATTATCGACCTTGAACCGACGACCGGAACCATCGCTGTTGTTGCGGACCTTGAGGGCGTCGCGGGCGTCCCCCAAAAAAACAATGGGGGTCGGCCCAATGAGTACTCAAAGCCTCTAAACGAACTCAGCGCAATTCGTGCGAGGGAAGGCCGCACTTTGAAGGGCCGCAACGAAGAGGCAATAGCATTGCGAGGCGAGTACAAGGCAAAATTTCCAAACCAAAATTGCCCGTCATTATCGAGGGTTAAGACATTCGTTACAAATTATATAAGTGGATCATAACTGGATCAAAACGCGCGATCTGTTTTGATCCACCCTACGTCCGCCAAGGTTCATCCATCGTCAAATGATGGAGTACGAACGATGGCAACTTCGAAACAAACCGCCCAGCCAACACCCCCTATCGCTGTATCACCCGACGAAGCTGCACGCCTTGCAGGGATCGGACGCACCAGCCTTTACGCGGCCTTGGCCAAAGGTGATCTGAAAAGCATTAAGATCGGCACGCGTCGTTTGATCAAGATTGAGGCCATCCACGAATGGCTTGCATCCTACCAGACGGGCGCGGAGTAGCGCCGGTGCCAAAGCAGGCCCGTCTGAGCGGGATCAAATCTTTACGTTGCTACACAAAGGCGGAGGCGGCGGCACTTGTCGGCGTTTCCACCCGTACAATCGGGAACTGGACGCGGGATGGGTTGCCCCTGTTGGACGCAACCTATCCGCCCCTTATTCGCGGGGATGATTTGCGCGACTACATCACCGCCCAGCGCGCAGACCGAAAGGTCAAAACAGACCTATGCGAGTTTTACTGTCTGCGCTGCAGAAAAGGTCGCGCACCCGCCGCCGAAATGGCCGACTGCAAAGTGGAAGGCAAAAAAGCGATGCTGACGGCTTTGTGCAGCGTTTGCGAAGGCGTCGTTTGCAAGCCAATATCGTTAGCCCGCCTCACCGAAGTCCGCGCAAAACTGGACCTCACAATAACGCGGGTAGAAGTGACATTATAATGGTGGACATACGCCCCCCTGTACTTCCCATTCGGCCACTGCCCAGTGTTGCGGTCAAAAGCCAGCCACCCAAAGCAGTTGTGAACCTTCCAAAGAGAACGCCCACCTCAGTGCGGGTTATGCATGAAGGGCTGCCGCTCTCTTCTTGCCAAAATCTCGGAATTGCACTGCCGAATACCGCACTGGCCCCCAAAATCCACCACCCCAAGTTTCCCAAAGCATAGGAGCAGACCATGACTAAACGGCCCAATGAAAAGAACGAACGTCTGAAACGCCGCTTTCTGGAATACCGCAAATTCGCCCGCCAGCTTTCAGAAAAAACGCTGGATCGAGAGATTGCGGCCCTTGAACGGTTCGACGTCTGGAACGGACGCAAAGACTTTGCCCGCTTTCATATTGAGCAAGCTATGGGGTTTCGTCTTCATTTGGAGCAAAGCAAAACGAAAGGCGGAAAGCCCTTGGGCAAATCGACGATGCGGTCTGTTTTGGCCACCTTGCGCGAATTTGTGCTTTGGCTTTCTCAGCAAGACGGTTTCCGCAGCCGGATCAAAGCGGCGGACGCGGATTATTTCAACCTGTCCCGACGTGACGAAGCAGAGGCCCGCGCGGCCCCACCCCGCCCAGCGCCCAGCATAAACCAAGCCAAACGCGCCCTCGCCCTTATGCCCAACGCCACACCGCAGCAAAAGCGCGACAAAGCAGTCTTTGCCCTATTGTGCCTCACGGGGGTTCGTGTTGCGGCTTTGGTATCGCTCAAGACCAAGCACGTTGATTTGCAGGAACAATCTGTCACCCAAAACCCGCGCGAAGTGGCAACCAAGTTTGGCAAGGTCATCGACACCTTCTTTGCAAAAGAGTTTGCCGAAGCTGAAATCGCGCTTGGCGACTGGATGAGCTATTGTGACGAAGTGGCGCTCTACGGTCCCGATGACCCTTTGTTCCCCGCAACGGCGATTGCAGCCAAATCAAATTCAGGGTTTGAAGCAAGCGGCTTTACGCGCGGCCACTGGAAAAGCACAGAGCCAGTGCGCAAGATCGTTCGCGCTGCGTTTGACGCTGCAGGCGTCCCCAACTATGGCCCGCATGCCTTTCGCCACATGCTGGCACGACATGCAGCCAAAAACGCGGGGTCTGTGGCTGAACTGGTGGCTGCATCACAGAACCTTGGACACACCGATGTTTTGACGACGTTGCGCAGCTACGGCCAAATCAGCCGCGAGGATCAACGAAAGCTGGTTACGGGCAAAAAGTCTGATGAAGACTGAAACGCGGCGATCTGAACGAATGCGCGATGTGGGAACAAGTGTGGGAACGATTTGCAGCAAATTTAAAATTTACCATTAAAATCAATAAACCAGTGAGGCGCAGTGGCGGAGACGAAGGGATTCGAACCCTCGAGACCCTTCCGGGCCTACTCCCTTAGCAGGGGAGCGCCTTCGACCACTCGGCCACGTCTCCGCTGCCCCGTATATGTCTGGTGATCGGGGGTGACAAGGCCCAAAAATGAGGGATGGAGCATTTTTTTGCCAAAGGCTTGGTCAAGTCCAGTCTGGTCTCGTAAGAGGGTAAGAACGGAGCCTGGCGGCAGCAGCCCGCGGGTCCGGGGGCTGCTGCGTTTTCAATGGGGTATTGTTTTCGGACCAACAAATTTAGCCGGGGAGAATGGCGTCCACGGCGCGTTTGGTTGCTGCGACAACCGTGTCTGCTTCAGCGTGGCTGAGGCAGAAGGGGGGGGCAAAGCCCAGGATATCCCCCTGGGGCATGGCGCGGGCGATGACGCTGTCTTGGGCCAGGAGAGCCGAGGAGATCTGCGGGCCGATTTTGTCCGCGGCATCAAAGAAGCGACGGCTGTCCCTGTCCTGCACAAATTCCACCGCGCAGAGCATGCCTTCTCCGCGAATGTCACCAACATGGGGGTGATCGCCCAGGGCCTCGCGCATGCATTGCTGCAGGTAGGCGCCAGTCGAGTCTGCGTTCTCAATCAGGTTCAGCTCATCAATCAGTTTGAGGTTGGCCACCCCGGCGGCGGCGCCGATGGGGTGAGCGGAATAGGTCCAGCCATGGCCGATGGGGCCATTTTCATCGGTGCCCTGTTCCAACACCTTCCAGACCTTATCCGAGACAATCGAGCCCGACAGTGGCGCATAGGCCGAGGTCAGCCCCTTGGCGATGGTAATGATGTCAGCTTCCAGCCCGTAGTGATCGGAGCCGAACATGGTGCCAAGCCGTCCAAAGCCGGTGACCACCTCATCTGCGACCAGCAGGATGTCGTGTTTTTTCAGCACGGCCTGAATGGCGGGCCAGTAGCCTGTAGGAGGCGGGACAATGCCGCCGGTACCCAGTACGGGCTCACCAATAAAGGCGGCAATGGTGTCTGCGCCCTCGCGTTCAATCATGGCTTCCAGCTCGGCAACGCAATGGGCGACAAACTGTTCTTCGCTCTGGCTCTGATCGTCGCGGCGGAAGTAATAGGGCGCTTCGGTGTGCAGCACCTGGGCCAGGGGCAGGTCGAACTTTTTGTGGAACAGTTCCAAACCAGTGAGCGAACCAGTGACCAGCCCAGAGCCATGATAGCCGCGCCAGCGCGAGATGATCTTTTTCTTCTCCGGGCGGCCCAGGATATTGTTGTAATACCAGATCAGTTTGACGTTGGTTTCATTGGCATCCGAGCCGCCAAGACCAAAATAGACCTTGGACATATTGGCAGGTGCCCGGTCCAGGATCATTTTGGACAGGGTGATCGAGGCCTCGGTGCCGTGGCCCACATAGGAGTGGTAATAGGCCAGCTCCTTGGCCTGGGCAGCGATGGCTTCGGCGATTTCGGGGCGGCCATACCCGACATTGACGCAGTACAGCCCAGCAAAGGCATCCAGCAGCTGATTGCCATCGCGATCCTCGATATGGACGCCGCTGGCGGTTTTGATAACGCGCGACGGGCTTTCTCCGCGCGCATGCTGTGCCAGATGAGTTGAGGGGTGAAAGAAGTTGTCGCGGTCCCAGCTGTCCAGTTGGTCGTTCTTTAGCATCATGTCTTCCCGTGATTGACGCGTAAAATTTACGCAATTGTGTACAACAGTAAATGAATCACTTGCCTTTGGGGTGAAACTTGGCAGTAATCTTGTCGGAACTCCATGGTGTTTTTAGTGTTGTACACATCACAGCGCTTTATGTCTCAAGAAGGATAGCTCATTGGCTCCAGGAAATGCCCCGTTCAGCCGCGTTGAATATGATCGCCGTATCGCCAAGACCCGTGCCGCCATGCATCAGGCCGGGATTGAGCTGCTTTTTGTGACGGACCCGTCAAATCAGGCCTGGCTGACTGGCTATGATGGCTGGTCATTTTATGTGCATCAGGGGGTGCTCTTGGGGCTGGAAGGGGAGCCGATCTGGTGGGGGCGCTATATGGACAGTGTGGGAGCAGGGCGGACCTGCTGGATGTCTGCTGAGCATATCCATGGCTATGGCGATCACTACGTGCAATCAACCGAGCGCCATCCGATGCAGGATCTTGCTGGCCATATCCGTTCACTGGGGTATGAGAGCGCGCGCATTGGTGTCGAGATGGAGAATTACTATTACTCCGCAAAGGCCCACGCTGTGTTGACCGCTGAGCTGCCACAGGCGCAGATGTTGGATGCCACAGCGCTGGTCAACTGGCAGCGCCTGGTGAAATCCGAGGATGAGATTGCCTTTGTGCGCAATGCCGCCCGGATCACCGAAAAGGTCATGCAGGTCGCGATTGAGCGGGCTGAACCGGGTCTACGCAAGAACGATCTGGTGGCAGATATCTATCATGCCGGCATTACTGGGGTGGATGAACTTTGGGGCGACTACCCGGCCATTGTACCGCTGACGCCCTCGGGGCTGGATGCAACAGCGGCACATCTCACCTGGGATGGCAAGCCGATGCGCGAGGGCGAGGCGACCTTCTTTGAGCTTTCCGGTTGCTATCGCCGCTATCACGCACCGCTGTGCCGAACCGTTTATCTGGGCAAGCCCCCAGAGGAGGTGCTGCGGGCTGAAGCGGCGCAGCTGGAGGGTATCGAGGCGGGTTTGCAGGCGGCACGGGCAGGCAATCGTACCTGTGATATCGCCAATGCCTTTATTGAGGTGCTGAACACCTACGGCATCCACCGCGAAGGCCGTTGTGGCTATCCCATCGGTCTCAGCTACCCACCAGACTGGGGCGAGCGCAGCGCCTCAATCCGCAGCGAGGATACCACGGTTCTTGAGCCGGGTATGGTCTTTCACTTTATGCCAGCCTTGTGGATGGACACCTGGGGGCTAGAGACCACCGAGACCATTTTGATCACCGAAGATGGCGCGGCAGAAACCCTGTGTGATGTAGAGCGCAAGCTCTTCGTCAAGGGGTGAGGCCGTTGGAATTGCGGGATCGCACCTGCGAGATCTTGGGCGATCTGATCGCCTTCCCCACCCTGTCCAGCGATAGCAATCAGGCCCTGATTGCCTATGTGGCAGGGCTGTTGGAGGAGTGTGGCGCCAAGGTTGATATTACCTCCTCGCCTTGCGGGACAAAGGCTAATCTCTTTGCCACACTGGGGCCTGAGGTCGACGGGGGCATTCTATTGTCGGGCCATAGCGATGTAGTGCCAGTCACCGATCAGGTCTGGAGCAGTGATCCCTTTGTGATGGAGGAGCGGGATGGTCGGCTTTATGGTCGTGGAACCTGCGACATGAAGGGTTTCATTGCTGCCTGCCTGGCCATGGCTCCGACCTACGCAGCGCAGGTTCGGGCGCGGCCCATGCATTTTGCCTTTACCTATGACGAAGAGATCGGTTGTTTTGGTGCCCAGCGCCTGGCGGCAGATCTGAAGCTGCGCGGGGTGACGCCGGGGGTGACCATTATTGGCGAGCCCACAGAGATGCGGGTGATCGAAGGTCATAAGGGGTGCTATGAATACAGCACCCATTTCCATGGGCTCGAAGGGCATGGTTCGGCTCCCGATCTGGGCGTCAATGCGGTGGAATATGCCGTGCGCTATGTGGCTGAGCTGTTGCAGTTGAAACAGCGCTTGCGCGGTCTGGCCCCTGCAGGCAGCCGGTTTGAACCGCCCTGGACGACGGTAAATGTCGGGGCCATCCGAGGCGGTGTGGCGCACAACGTGATCGCCTCAAAGGCGCAGGTGGATTGGGAAATGCGCCCGGTCACCGCCCGCGATGCCGATTTTGTCAAAAACGCCCTGCGCCAGCTCTGCGATGAGGAGTTGTTGCCAGCGATGCGCCGGACCCACCCAGAGGCAAGTATTACACTTGAAACCATTGGCGAGGTCGCCGGGCTGGAACCTGTGGCGGAAAACGAGGCACGGCAGATCATGTTGGAACTCACGGGGGCCAATGGGGCGGATCTGGTTGCTTTCGGCACCGAAGCGGGTATTTTCCAGGCTCTTGGCACCGATGTGGTGGTCTGTGGTCCTGGCTCTATTGCTCAGGCGCATAAGGCGGATGAGTATCTGGCCCTGGACCAATTGGAACAATGTCTGACTGTATTGCAGCGACTTGGGAGACATCTGTAGGTGACTGATGCGCCCTCACCACAGGAGGCTTTGGAAGATTCAGGGCTGACGGTGCGGGATCGTCATGCTTTGATGCATCACGAAATCCGTCAACGCATTTGCTTGCTGGACTACTTGCCCGGCAGCCGCCTCTCGGAAGTCGCCCTAGCGAAGGAGTTCGGCACCAGCCGTACCCCGATCCGCCGGGTTCTCGCCCGGTTGGAGGACGAAGGCCTGGTGCAGTCTATTCATGGGGTTGGCACGGTTGTGACCGATGCTGACCTGACCGAGCTGGAGCAGGTCTATCGTCTTCGGGTCGAGCTGATTGCCTTGACTGCGCGTCTGGATCCGGTTCAGCCCAGTGACGTTTTTTTGTCTGAGTTTGATCAGATGGTGTTACGGGGGGCAGATATCGTTGCCAATGGAACCGCGCGGGCTTTCACTCAGTTTGACATAGATGTGTTTCAGCTTCTGCTGCAATTGACCGCCAACCTGCCTCTGCGCGAGACGCTTGAACGCTATTACTTCCAGACCAAACGGCTCTGGCTGCGCGCGGCCGAAGAGGCGCAGCTGGATTTGGAGGAGGAATTCCGCATTTTTCAGCACGAGTTGGAAGCCATCCAGCTGGCCCTGCGCGCTGGTGATGTCGAGGCTGTGGCCCATATCCAACGGGCGCATATTTCCATGAGCTTGAGGCGTCTTCAACTCAAGAGTGGCTCGCGCAAGGGCCTGGCGCCCACACTGACTTCCTAGAGCGGCCAGGGCGAAAAGCCCAAGTCGGCAGTTTGGAGGAAGGCGCGGGGTGGGATCGATGCAGGTGGCAGCATGTCTATGGCGGTTATTCTGCGCCTTTTGCGTGGCCATGTGGGGCGCATTTAGTCTACTGATTTGGTTCTAACTGTGCGTTTCTGCTCAATTCCGGTGTGGTTCCGGTGTAGATCTTGGGTCCTGCCTTGTTGCAGATCTAGTTGCTAAGGGTGCATTGGCCTAACGGTCCTTGAACTGCTTTTCGCTCTATTGCCCTTGCGTCGTTTGTGCTGACAGTGGCGTGGGTGGCGAGAATTTCAAGTGAGGGCCAGTCGCAAGGTTCGCACGAAACACTTGAAAAAATTAGAATTTTTTTTGGGGCTCTGGCCCGGTGGAGGGCGTTCTTTCTGCTCCCTGGAGGAAAGATGTTTGGAAGCCTTGCTGTGCCCGGTGTTCGCCCCGGTGAGCCCTTCCCCGGCGTCTTTTTCTGGTTAGGCCGCGGAGCTGATCCTGACATTATTTTAAGGTTATATATTTTAATCTTGAAACAATGGCCGTTTGCCGTCTACAGTTTTAGGTAAGACCCGCCCTGCAAAAGACGAGGGGTGCCTCGTTTTTCGCGTGGACCGCTCTTTGGAATGCATATTCGGGCAAGAAAAACTGGCGCCTCCCGTTTGATCTGGAGATAGTACCGTCATGGCACCCGCGACCAACGCGGGGCAAGCACACAACAGAACACTGGGAGTATGTGAAATGAAAATTCTTAAATCTCTTGCGATGGCAACGGCTGTGTCAACGCTGGCGCTTGCGGCGCAAGCCGATACCAAAATTGGCATGATCACCACCCTATCTGGCGGTGGTGCTGGATTGGGCGTCGATGTGCGTGACGGCTTTATGATGGCGATCGAGGCCGCAGGGCGTGACGATGTGGAAGTGGTGATCGAAGACGATCAGCGCAAACCCGAGAGCGCGGTACAAATTGCCGATCGCATGATCCAATCGGAAAAAGTCGACATCATGACCGGCATCATCTGGTCCAACCTTGCCATGGCCGTCGTGCCAGCGGCGACGGCGCAGGATGTGTTCTATCTCTCTCCTAATGCGGGGCCTTCGGTTCTGGCTGGCAAGCGCTGCCACAAGAACTATTTCAACGTTGCCTGGCAGAACGATAACCTACATGAGGCCGCTGGCGCCTATGCCAATGACGCCGCGCTGAAAAACAGCTTTATCCTGGCGCCGAACTACCCAGCTGGTAAGGACGCACTGACCGGCTACAAACGCATGTACAGCGGCGAGCTTGCCGGTGAAATCTACACCAAACTGGGCCAGACCGACTATGCTGCTGAGATCGCGCAGATCCGCGCCTCTGGTGCAGATTCGGTCTATTTCTTCCTGCCTGGTGGCATGGGGATCTCCTTCCTCAAGCAATATGCCGACAGTGGTGTAGACCTGCCGGTAGTTGGCCCAGCCTTCAGCTTTGATCAGGGTATCTTGCAAGCCGTGGGGGCCGCCGCTCTGGGCATCAAGAACACCTCACAGTGGAACAAGGATATCGACAACGCTGCCAATGCGGCCTTTGTTGCGGATTTCCAGGCCAAGTATGGCCGTCTGCCCTCGCTCTATGCCAGCCAAGGATTTGACACGGCCAACCTGATCCTCAGCGCGCTGGATAAGGCCGACGTCAAAGATCAGGACGCCTTCCGCGCTGCACTCAAAGCTGCAGAGTTTGACTCTGTTCGCGGTGACTTCAAGTTTGGCGACAACCATCACCCGGTGCAAAACATCTATGTGCGCGAAGTGATCCAGGAAGGTGACGTCTTCACCAACAAGATCATTGCCACCGGCCTTGCTGATCACGCGGATGCCTATGCATCCGAGTGCAATATGTAAGCGACCTTGAAAGGTGGGGCCGCGCGTGATCGTGGCCCTTACCCAAGGAAAGAATCCCCCATGTCTCTTATTCTCATTCTTGAGCAGGTCCTGAACGGTTTACAGTTCGGGGTCATGCTCTTCCTGATGGCTGCTGGTCTGACGCTGGTCTTTGGCGTCATGGGGTTGATCAACCTCGCCCATGGCGCGCTTTATATGGTAGGCGCCTTTGCCGCCGCGGCTGTGGCGGGCTGGACTGGATCCTTTGTGTTGGCGCTTATGGCCAGTCTGGCCGCTGCCGCCGCGGCTGGTGCGCTGGTCGAAGTCACCGTCATTCGTCGCCTCTATGATCGTGATCATTTGGATCAGGTGCTGGCGACATTTGCGCTGATCCTGATTTTCTCTGAGGGCACCCGTTGGCTGTTTGGCTCCTTTCCGCTGTTTCTGGATGTGCCAAGTTATCTGTCAGGGCCGGTAATGCTGCCCGGCGGTATCCAGTATCCGCTCTACCGGCTGGCCATGATCGCGATTGGCCTGGTGGTTGGCGCCGGGCTGTTCTGGCTGATTGCCCGCACCCGCATTGGCGTGCAGATCCGCGCTGGTGAGGCCGACCGCGAAATGATCGCGGCGCTGGGCGTGGATATCTCCAAACTCTACACGCTGGTTTTTGCGCTCGGCGCCGCCCTGGCTGGTCTGGCCGGCGCCTTGGTCGGCGCCATTCAGTCGGTGCAGGTCGGCATGGGTGAGCCCGTGCTGATCCTGGCCTTTGTGGTCATCGTCATTGGCGGCATCGGGTCGATCAAGGGGGCGCTGGTTGGCGCACTGCTGGTGGGGTTAACGGATACTCTTGGGGGGGTGTTCCTACCGCGGCTCTTTGCGCTGATGATGGAGCCCGAAAATGCGGCTTCACTGGGGGCATCGCTTGCCTCGATGCTGATCTATATCCTGATGGCAGCTGTGCTTTTGGTGCGCCCATCCGGCCTATTTGGGGGGAGCGCATAAGATGGGGCGCGAAAGAATTTTTAACGCAGGAATATTGTTGGCGCTGTTGCTGGTGCCGCTTATAGCCTGGAAAATGGATGAGCCCTTTCTCATCACCCTGGCAACCAAAGTGACCATTCTGGCTTTGGCCGGGGTTGGGTTGAATATCGCTTTGGGTCTGGGCGGACTGGTGAGCCTAGGGCATGCGGCCTTTTTTGGTATCGGTGGCTACGCCATGGGGATTCTGGCCTCTCATGCGCAGAACTATGAGCCGCTGTTTTCTTGGCCCTTCCTGTTTGAAGGCAGCAACCAGATGCCATTGATATGGCTGGTCGCGGTTGTGGCAAGTGCTGCCGCTGCTTTGGTGATCGGGGCGCTCAGCCTTCGAACCTCTGGCGTCTATTTCATTATGATCACCTTGGCCTTTGGCCAGATGCTTTACTATTTCACTATCAGCTGGTCCGCCTATGGCGGCGAAGACGGGCTGTCGATCTGGGTGCGCAATGAAATGCCAGGGGTGAATACGCTGGACCCAATCCAGTTTTTTGCCGTTACCTTTGTGATCCTTTGCCTCACGCTGTGGTCTGCCGCACGCGTGGCACAATCGGCCTTTGGCCTGGCACTTTCGGCAGCACGCCAGTCTGAGGAGCGGGTGGAAACTGTTGGCCTGGCCCCATTCAAGCTGCGGCTTATGGCCTTTGTCATTTCTGGGGCGATCACTGGTTTGGCCGGGGCGTTGTTCGCGGATCTCAACCGTTTTGTCAGCCCCACCATGCTCAGCTGGCACACCAGTGGCGAGATCATGATTTTTGTCATTCTCGGTGGTGTTGGGCGGCTCTATGGGCCTGTCGTTGGTGCGGCAGTCTATATCCTGCTGGAACATTTTCTGGGCGGGATTAGCGAATATTGGCAGATTTTCCTCGGCCTACTGCTCCTTGGTATGGTGCTCTTTGCCCGGGGTGGTTTGATTGGTGCCCTTCTGGGCCGGGAGGTGGCACATGACTGAGCCGGTCTTGAGAGTTGAAAACCTGTCCAAGAGCTTTGGTGCCCTGAAGGCCAGCAATGAAATTTCGCTTGATCTGCGCCCAGGTGAAATTCACGCGCTGATTGGTCCCAACGGGGCGGGTAAATCGACATTGATCAAACAGATCTCTGGCAACCTGCAACCCGATAGCGGCCGGATCGAGGCATTGGGGCGGGATGTCACCGCACTGGATACCGTCGCGCGGGCGCGTTTGGGGCTGGGGCGGACCTTTCAGATTTCCTCACTGGCGATGGAGTTCTCTGTCCTGCAGAACGTGGTGCTGGGCGCGCTGGGCGCACGGGGCAGGGCTTTTGGGTTGTTTCGCAATGTCATGAAGGACAAGGCCCTGCTTGCTACGGCGCAAGAAGCGCTCACGCGGGTTGGGTTGCACGAGGCGGCACAGCAGCGAACCTCGGATCTGTCCCATGGCCAGCGCCGCCAGCTGGAGGTGGCTGTTGCCCTGACTCTGAAACCACGTTTGTTTCTGATGGATGAACCCATGGCGGGACTTGGCGCCAGTGGATCAAAGGATCTCACCGCGTTTCTCGAAAGGCTGCGGCATGAGGCGCCGATCCTATTGGTCGAACATGACATGGACGCGGTGTTTGCGCTGGCAGATCGTATTTCGGTGTTGGTTTATGGCGAGGTGATTGCCAGCGGTACGGCGGATGAGATCCGCAACAATTCAGAGGTGCGCCGCGCCTATCTTGGCGAAGAGGAGCAAGCATGAGCCTTTTGAATGTTCAGGGGCTTACCGCCTCCTATGGCCCTTCGCAGGCGTTGTTTGGCGTCGATCTTGCGATTGATAGAGGGGAAGTCCTGGCACTGATGGGGCGCAACGGCATGGGCAAAAGCACCACGATCAAGGTGATCTGCGGAATGTTGGCGGCCTCGGATGGGGTGTTGGACTTTGCTGGGCGCAATTTGCGGCAGATGAAATCCCATCGGATTGCCCAGCTTGGTGTCGGCCTGGTGCCAGAGGGGCGCCGTTGTTTTGCGCCCCTGACGGTGGAGGAAAACCTGACAGCGGCTGCGCGCTCGGGGGAGTGGGATTTTGCCAAGGTGGCAGAGCTGTTTCCACGATTGGCAGAGCGGCGGGGCCAGAAGGCGGCCTCCCTATCGGGGGGGGAACAACAGATGCTGGCCATTGGTCGGGCCCTGATGACCAACCCGCAGCTGCTGATCCTAGATGAGGCCACCGAAGGCCTTGCTCCGGTGGTGCGGCAAGAGATCTGGGCTGCGATTGGCCAGCTCAAATCCCAAACCGGAATGTCCATCCTGGTGGTCGACAAGACCCTTAAGGAACTGGCACAGGTCGCGGATAAGGCGATGATCCTGAACAAGGGGGAAACCGTCTGGTCTGGCCGCATGGCGGACCTTACGCCAGAGCTAACGGACCGTTTTCTCGGTGTTTGAGCGCTGCTATCACAGAACAATACGGAGATGGGGGCGGTGTCCCCCATCTCCGTGGCATTTGCACCTAGACTAGGGCATCTTTGCCGCGCGGTGAAAGAGCCCCCATTTCAGTTGCCTGTCTTGGGTCAATTTCCATAGCACCATCACTGTGAGTGCGCAGAGCAATACTTCGGCCAATGGTCCGGCATACCAGATGCCAGCTTCCCCAAATTGCAGCGGCAGCAAAAAGGTCAGCGGTATGGCAAAGGCATAGGTCTTGCTCAACCCCAGAATGGCGGCTTTGGTGGCGGCGCCGATGGCCTGAAAATAGCTGGCCAGCATCATCAAAGGCCCCATCAGGAAGAACACGCAGGTCATCACCGGCAGGATGCGCGCCACTTCTGCAATCACGGCTTGGTCCTCAACAAAGGCGCTGGCGATTGCGGTGGGTAGGCTCATCACCAGGATCTGAACCAAGGTGCAATAAACAAAGGCCCCGGTTAGCGCGATCTGCAGGCTGGCATCAGAACGGTGCCACAGTTCGGCACCATAGTTGTTTCCAGTGATCGTTTGCATCGCAAAAGACAGACCCAAAAGCGGCAAAAAGGCAAAGGTGATGACACGGGTGATGATCCCATAGGCTGAAACCGTGTCTGGGTAGTTTTCTCCGCCGAACCATTGCAGGGCTGTAATGATCGCTGCTGACCCCAGTGCAAGGCCCAGAAAGTTAAGGCTTTGCGGTGCTCCTAAGGCAAGAATGCGTCCCCAAAACCCGATAGGAGAAAATCTCAGCAATAGATTCGGGCGCAGGGCTGTTGTTCCAAGCAGACGAAAGCCGAGGATAATCTCAAAGGCCAGTGCCTGCGCCGCAGCCGTCCCGTAGGCAGACCCGGCCACACCCATATCAAGCAGAGCAATCAGTACATAGTTGAAGCCGATATTGGCGATTGAGACCAGCAGGCTCATCGCGGCCATAAAGCCAACACGGCCTTCGTTGCGCAGCGCATCTGAATTGACGGAGAGGACAAACAGGAGCGGTGAGAACAGCACCGTGATCTGCAGATAGACCAGCCCCATTTGTGCCAGCTCTTGAGAACCGCCTGCAACCAGAAGGGCCATTGGATGGCCAAGAAAGAAAAACAAGACAATGAGCGCCAGCCCAAGGCTCAGTGCCAGCCCGTGGGCTCCGGTATAAATGCGGCCTGCACGATCCAATTCGCTGGCACCAAAAGCTCGGGCCAGCAGACTAGACATACCGTTGGAAACCAGTGTCGAAAGCGCCACGATCAGCATGTAGATCGGGAACATCAGGGTGACGGCGGCCAGGGCCTCTGGCCCGACATAGATACCAAGAAACAACGCATCGGTGACCGACAGCAGGCCATTCATGCCCATTACAAGAATGATCGGCAGGGCAGTTTTTAGGTAGATGGTCCCTAATGGACCAGTGATGAAGGTATTGGTGGGGGCGTCAGACATATACCATATTCCTTAAGTCAAATCGCGAAAGTGAAGATGGGACCCGCATTGCCATCCGCGCGATTGGCGGAAAGAGATCGTCATGTGACGTCGTAGAACTTTACCAAGACAAAGAGTCAGCGGGCGGCAGGTGTCTACAACCTGCGCTTTGGGTAGGCCGCATTTGCTTTGGGGTCAAGCCCCAAGGCTATGATGCCGCCGCACTGCGCTCGGGCGATCAGGCAGTGACAGTTTGGCGCCACCACGGGGCATGCGGGCTATGACCAGACCATTGGTCACCACCGCCGCCTGCCGGGCGGTGCGTCAGAGCAGTAGCGCTGGCAGGGGCTAAAACGCCTACTGGAAGGCCTCTCGCATCTGACGTTTGATCGCGTCGAATTTGCGGATGCTGGATTTGCGATTCCCATAGCTTGAGAAACGCAACTTTACATAGCAATTGTTGACCGCACCCATGGTCAGGAAGTCATTTGTCACCGGAGCCCCTTGGGGTTCAAAGAAGATCTCATACTCTACTTGAATCACCGAGGGAAAACCCCCTGTCTCCTTTATGTTGACGGGTCATTCTTGGTCAATTTTTGTCCCATCTTCCATCTGAGCAAAGGACAGCAGACGCTGCCTCATGACCTCGTTTCCCGCTTGCGTGGCTTCCCGGAGGACAT
The DNA here is from genome assembly GCA_913054455.1 of uncultured Roseobacter sp. GTDB lineage: Bacteria > Pseudomonadota > Alphaproteobacteria > Rhodobacterales > Rhodobacteraceae > Pseudophaeobacter. The sequence goes on along the minus strand of CAJXIL010000008.1, from coordinate 2,373 downwards.
GGGCTTCCCGGATCTTCCTGCGCCGCTGGTCATAGAAAAACAGAGTTGCCCAGCTTTTTCCGATTTCGCCAAATTGCAATGCATAGCCTGCGCCGCGGCTGTCCTTTTCATAATTATGACTATCGGTTAAGGGAAATCCGCCTAGGTGCCGGGGGGCGGAGGAATACAGAGTTTGGCATTGTTTGAGATCCGCAAAAGCGGGGGTCGCCAAGCAGAATAGAGCACACAGGCAAGAAAACAGCTTCTTCATCTAATACCTCAGTTTGAAAAACTTATCTTTACACAATCAAGGATTGATTGTCGCGAGTGGCTTGTAAAGTGAAATGCTTTGAAGAGGCAAAGAACGAAGGCGGCGGTTAAATTGCGCTGGCAACGCCATGGCGTCGTCTGACCTTACCAGGACGGTCGGGTATAGACAGATCCGCATCACCACGGGGAGACCGGGCGATCACCCGTCCTTTGGATACTACTGCCAGACGGGCGGGGCGCAAACGGACGGCCTCAGTGGGGTTGCCAGCGTCCAGCACCACCAGCGAGGCCTGTGTGCCGAGCTTGAGCCCGTAGTCCTGCGCACCGACGATCTGGGCGTTGGTCTCGGTCACCATGGTGAAACAGCGCGCCATCTCGTCTGGATGGCTCATCTGCGCCACATGCAGCCCCATAAAGGCCACGTCCAACATGTCGCCAGTGCCCAAGGAATACCAGGGGTCGCGCACGCAGTCCTGTCCCCAGCCGACGGGAATGCCCATGGCCTGCATTTCCTTGACCCGCGTCAAACCGCGCCGTTTGGGAAAGGTATCGTGGCGCCCCTGCAGCATGATGTTGATCAGCGGATTGGGGATGGCAGACACCCCGGCCTCAGCGATCAAGGGCAGCAGTTTGGAGACATAATAATTGTCCATGGAATGCATCGAGGTCAGATGTGAGCCCGCAACCCGTCCCTGAAGCCCCAAACGCTGGGCCTCATAGGCGAGGGTTTCGATATGGCGCGACTGCGGATCGTCGCTCTCATCGCAATGCATATCCACCATCAGGCCGCGCGCGGCGGCGATTTCGCAGAGATCCCGCACCGAGGCCGCCCCATCCGCCATGGTGCGTTCAAAATGGGGAATGCCACCAACCACTTCGACCCCCATATCCAGCGCCCGTAGCAGGTTCTCGCGCCCGGTAGGGCTGCGATACAGCCCATCCTGGGGAAAGGCGACCAATTGCAGGTCGATGTAATCTTTGACCTTTTCGCGCACCTCCAGCATGGCAGTGACGGTGTTGAGGTGATCCGGCGTGGTGTCTACATGGCTACGAATAGTCAAAAGCCCGAGGCTGGCGGCCCAATCGCAATAGATCAGGGCGCGCTCGACCATCTCATCAACTGTGGTCTGGTCGCGCAGCTCGCCCCAAAGGGAAATCCCTTCAAGCAGAGTACCAGAGCCATTCACCCGAGGCAGCCCGTAAGAGAGCGTCGCATCCAGGTGGAAATGGGGATCGACAAAGGGGGGGGAAACCAGGTCGCCTGTCGCGTCGATCACCTCGCGGGCCTTTGCATCGATCTTTGGTTCGATAGCGGCAATGCGATCACCGGTGATGGCAATATCGCGCTGGTTGCCATCGGGCAGGGTGCCGCCCTTGATCAGCAGATCAAACATCATCTCTCTCCCTTATTGAAGGGCACCATCAGCGCCGCTGGGATCTCGGCGCGGCGGGACATCACCACCAGGGCCAGAATGGACAGGAAATAGGGCATCATCAAAAAGACCTGATAGGGGACCACGGCCCCAACGCCGGTCTGTTGCAGGCGGATTTGTAGCGCATCAAATGCGGCAAACAGGATAGCACCCAGCACGGCCTTGCCCGGTTTCCAAGCCCCAAAGACCACCAGGGCAATGCAGATCCAGCCGCGCCCGTTCACCATGTCAAAAAAGAAGCTGTCAAAGGCGGAGAGCGTCAGGAAGGCGCCGCCCACAGCCATGAAGCCAGAGCCCACAATCACAGCTCCCATGCGGATGGCGGTCACAGAGAGACCCTGGGCGGCCACCGCCGAGGGGTTCTCGCCTGCGGCGCGCACCGCCAGGCCCAGCGGTGTGCGATAAAGCACTACCACAGTCAGCCCGGCCAGGATGAATCCCGCATAGGTGAGCGGCGTTTGCGAAAACAGCGCAGGACCCACCAGGGGCAGATCGGATAACAGCGGGATCTCATAGGGTTGAAAGGCGGTGATCTTGGGCGGCGAGGAGACCTCGGGCAGGACCACGCGGTAAGTGTAAAAGGTGAGCGAGGTGGCCAGCAGCGTCAAGCCAATCCCCACCACATGCTGCGATAGGCCAAAGGGCACGCTGAGGATGGAATGCACAAGTCCCAGCATCATGCCAGTGATCA
>CAJXIL010000007.1 GCA_913054455.1 uncultured Roseobacter sp. | reverse complement strand
TTGCACCCGTGTGGCGGCCATTCAGAGCTGCAATTCGTCTGGTCGTCACACACCCTTTGGAAATCATCCTCTCCCATCAGGCCCCTATAGTGGTTCTGCATTGCAGCAAACCGCGCAACAAACCTCGCCAGGTTTTCCGCGCTGATGCCGCAACTTGCCCAAAAATTACGCAGTCCCGCCCGTTGCACGCCAAAAAATAGGCAAAGATGTTTTCAAAACCTGAATTTTACGGGTTTTTGTGGAGCTGTGGGGCTGGTTTGCCGAAAAAAGTGGCAACGAAATTGCAGCCCTCCTTTGGCGGCGGCTGCCCCTGGATGAGGACCCTGCCATCACATTGACCGCCAACATATCGCAGCAAAAGGCACTTTCTGTCTTGCCCGTGCGGCCCGCCGCGAAGGCTCCTGTGCAGCCCCGCGCGGTGGGGACAGTTAAGCTCTCGGTCAAACAGACCTCCCGAGGCACCGCACTGCAGGGACTGCGTCAGTCCGGCTCTTATAGATGCCTGTTCCCCCGGTCCAAGACCGACGCGTTAGAGGCGGTTCTGATCAATACGGCCGGTGGCATCACTGGTGGCGATGACATGCAGATTGCGGCAGAGGTCGGCGCAGGGGCCAGCCTCACCCTCACCAGTCAGACGGCAGAGCGCGCCTACCGGGCCCAACCCGGCGAGGTGGGCAAATTGCAGACCAAGCTGACCGTAGCAGCGGCAGGGCATGTGAACTGGCTGCCGCAAGAAACCATATTGTTTCAAAGCTGTGCCCTGCGGCGCAGTCTAAAAGTCGATCTGGCGCCAGAGGCCAGCGCGTTGGTGGTCGAACCGCTTGTCTTTGGCCGCAAAGCCATGGGCGAAGTGGTCACACAGGGGCTGTTTCAGGATCAGATCTTGCTGCGCCGCGATGGGCGGGTCCTGTACCGCGACGCCATGCGCTTTAACGGTGATATGCAGGCCCAGCTCGACCGCCCCCATGTGGCGGCTGGGGCCCGCGCGCTGGTCTCATTGATCTATATCGCCCCGGATGCGCCGGGACAGCTGGCACAACTACGCGCCATGCTGCCCGATCAGGCTGGGGCCTCATTGATCGGCGAGGACCTGTTGGTGCTGCGCATTTTGGCCACAGACGCCCATGATCTGCGCCGCAGCCTGCTGCCTATTCTCAACCGCTTAACCCGCGACACCCTTCCCCGATGCTGGATGATCTGACATGAACCTCACTCCCCGAGAAAAAGACAAATTGCTGATTGCCATGGCCGCCGAGGTGGCCCGCAAACGCCTGGCGCGGGGCGTCAAGCTCAACCACCCCGAGGCCATCGCCCTGATTACTGACGCCGTGGTCGAAGGTGCCCGCGATGGGCGCTCAGTCGCGGACATGATGGAGGTCGGGGCCGAAGTCATCAGCCGCGATCAGTGCATGGAAGGCATCGCCGAGATGATCCATGACGTCCAGGTCGAAGCCACGTTTCCGGACGGCACCAAACTGGTGACCGTCCACAATCCCATCCGCTAAACGCTGCCCCTTCATAAAGGATTTCACCGATGAAGAACCTCTCTCTTGGCCTATTTGCGAGCCTTACCGCCTCCCCTGCCCTAGCCCATGGGTCCACGGATATTCATACCCATCCCGAAGACATGCTGGGCCTCGCTGCGCTTGTGTCGCTGGTGGTCGTTGGCGGCTATATCGCCTGGAAGAAGCGCACATGATCCCCGGAGAGCTGATCCCTGCTGCAGGCGAACTGACCCTGAATGCCGGGGCCGCGCAGATTACCCTGATGGTGGCCAATACCGGGGATCGCCCGGTACAGGTTGGCTCTCACTATCATTTTGCCGAGGCCAACCCGGCGCTGGACTTCACCCGCGAGGTGGCGCATGGCTACCGCTTGGACATTGCAGCTGGCACTGCCGTGCGGTTTGAGCCTGGGCAACGCCGCGAGGTGCAGTTGGTGCCTATTTCCGGCAACCGCCATGTCTATGGCTTCAATCAAAAGGTCATGGGCGCGCTCTGAGGCTCCCTTGATGTCGCTGGGTCACGCCGCCGCGCCGTTGACCTGATACGAATATGCTACGCTGAGGTTTCGCGATCATGCCCACCCAGATTTCCCGTGCCGATTACGCCGCCATGTTTGGCCCCACCACCGGTGACAGGCTACGCCTGGCCGATACCGATCTGATCATTGAGGTCGAGCGCGACCTGACCGCCGAGCGCGCGGCTGGATCGGCCAATGCGCCACTCTATGGTGAAGAGGTCAAATTTGGCGGCGGCAAAGTGATCCGCGATGGCATGGGTCAATCACAGGCGACACGGGCCGCAGGCGCGGTGGATACGGTGATCACCAATGCGCTGATTGTCGATCACTCTGGCATTTACAAGGCCGACGTGGGCCTGCGGGACGGGCGCATTGCCAAGATCGGCAAAGCAGGCAATCCAGATACCCAGCCCGGCGTTGATGTGATCGTTGGCCCCGGCACCGAGGTGATCGCAGGCGAGGGCCGCATCCTGACGGCCGGGGGATTTGACAGCCATATCCATTTCATCTGCCCGCAACAGATCGAAGACGCCCTGCATTCTGGCCTCACCACCATGCTGGGCGGAGGCACCGGGCCGGCCCATGGGACATTGGCCACCACCTGTACGCCCGGTGCCTGGCACCTCGGCCGCATGTTGCAGGCCGCAGATGCCTTTCCCATGAACCTCGCCTTTGCCGGCAAGGGCAACGCCTCGCTGCCCGCCGCTCTGGAGGAACAGGTTCTGGCGGGCGCCTGCGCGCTGAAACTGCATGAGGACTGGGGCTCTACGCCCGCGGCGATCGACTGCTGCCTCTCCGTGGCAGACGCCATGGATGTTCAGGTGATGATCCACACCGACACCTTGAATGAGAGCGGCTTTGTCGAACACACGGTCGGAGCCATCAAGGGCCGTACGATCCATGCCTTCCACACCGAAGGCGCAGGTGGCGGCCACGCACCGGATATCATCAAGATCTGCGGCGAAGACCATGTCCTCCCCTCATCGACCAACCCCACCCGCCCCTTTACCGTGAACACCCTGGAAGAGCATCTGGACATGTTGATGGTCTGTCACCATCTGGACAAATCCATCCCAGAGGACGTCGCCTTTGCCGAAAGTCGCATCCGCCGCGAGACGATTGCCGCCGAAGATATTCTGCATGACATGGGTGCCTTCAGCATTATTGCCTCTGACAGCCAGGCCATGGGGCGCGTCGGCGAGGTGCTAATCCGCACCTGGCAAACAGCCGACAAAATGAAAAAACAGCGTGGCCGTTTAGCCGAGGAAAGCGGCGACAACGACAACTACCGGGTGCGCCGTTACATTGCAAAGTACACCATCAACCCCGCCATCGCCCATGGCTTGAGCCATGAGATCGGCAGTCTGGCCGAGGGCAAACGCGCCGATCTGGTGCTCTGGGATCCGGCTTTCTTTGGCGTCAAACCCGAGATGGTCCTGCTGGGTGGCTCTATCGTGATGGCCCAGATGGGGGACCCCAATGCTTCGATCCCGACGCCGCAGCCGGTCTACTCGCGCCCGATGTTTGGCGCCTTTGGCCGATCAGTTGAAAACTCCGCTGTGACCTTTGTCTCCGAAGCGGCGCAGCAGGCTGGGATCGGCGACACCCTGGGGCTGGCAAAACAGACACTGGCAGTAAGGAACACCCGCAATATCGGCAAAAAGGATCTACTCCTGAACGATGCCACTCCGGTGATGGAAGTGAACCCCGAAACCTATGAGGTGCGTGCCGATGGCGAGTTGCTGACCTGCCAACCCGCCGAAGTCCTGCCCATGGCGCAACGCTATTTTATGTTCTGAGGAGCCCAAAATGGAGCTACCAACTGCCCGCGAAGTGATCCACAGCCATCATGGCGACGATGAGGTCACTCTCACCTATGACGCGCGCTTCCTACGGCGCAAAGTTCTGACCACCAGTGGAGGAACGCAGTTCCTGGTGGATCTGGCGCAGACCTCCTCTGTGGGGAAAGGCGATGCCTTCAAACTGTCAGATGGCCGACTGATTGATGTGATCCCCGCCAGCGAGACCCTCTTGGAGGTGACAGGCGATCTGCCCCGGCTCGCCTGGCATATCGGAAATCGCCACACCCCCTGCCAGGTGGAACAGGACCGCCTGTTGATCCAGACGGACCATGTCCTGCGTGATATGTTGCAAAAACTTGGTGCAACTCTGCGGGAGGTAGAGGCCCCCTTTACACCGGAAGGCGGGGCCTATGGCCACGGACGCACCCATGGCCACAGCCATTAGCACCGCCACAAACACCCAGATCCTGACGTTAAGCCAATGGCTGACCCCCAGCTATCCGGTTGGCGCCTTTGCCTATAGCCACGGGCTGGAGGCCGCAGCCGATCAGGCTTGGGTCACCGATGGCACCAGTCTAGAGGACTGGCTCGTCGAGGTTCTGGAACTTGGCGCCGGGCGTTCAGATGCGCTGTTTCTGGCAGCGGCCTGGCACGCCAAAAGCGGGCAGGATCTGGCAGGGGTCGACGCCAGCGCCCGCGCCTTTGCTGCCAGTAAGGAACGGCTGTTTGAAACCAGCCAGCAAGGCCAGAGCTTTGGTCTGGTGACTGAAACGATCTGGGGGGGCAGGCTCACCGGCCTGACCTACCCAGTGGCATTGGGAGCGGCTGCAGCCGCGCAAAACCTGCCACTGGATCTGACACAGGTGATGTATCTTCAGGCCTTTGTCTCCAACCTGATCGCAGCAGGCCAGCGCTTGCTGCCCGTCGGCCAGACCGAGGGACAACAGATCCTACAGCGCCTCAGCACCCACCTGCCCAAGATCGCCGCCGAGACAGCTTCTGGCGATCTGAGCCAGCTTTCCGCCACCGCCTTTCTGGCAGATATCGCCGCAATGAAACACGAAACACAACGCTCAAGGATTTTTCGCACATGAGTAGCCCCAATGGCCCCCTTCGTATTGGCATCGGCGGCCCGGTCGGTGCCGGCAAGACGACACTGACTGCCGCCCTGGCCGAAACCCTGCGGGACAAGCATTCCATCGGTGTTATCACCAATGACATCTACACCCAGGAAGACGCCGAGGCCCTGGTGCGCATGCAGGTCTTGCCCTCGGACCGGATCATCGGGGTTGAAACCGGCGGCTGCCCCCATACGGCAATCCGCGAAGATGCCTCGATCAATCTGGCGGCGGTGGCGGAAATGGCAGACCGTCACCCTGAGGTCGAAATCGTTCTGATCGAAAGCGGCGGTGACAATCTGTCTGCCACCTTCAGTCCTGAGCTGGCTGATCTGACCATCTATGTGATCGATGTGGCTGCGGGCGAAGAAATCCCCCGCAAGGGCGGCCCTGCCGTGACGCGTTCGGATATTTTGGTGATCAATAAAACCGACCTAGCTCCCCATGTGGGCGCGAGCCTGGACGTGATGGAGCAGGATGCCGCGCGTATGCGCAAAGGCCTGCCAACCTATTTCACCAACCTCAAAGCCCGCGTCGGAGTGGATGAGGTCTGGGCCGAAATCCGCAAGATTGGTGGCCTGCCCTCGACGAGCTGAGGATGCCACCTCCTCCGTGACCCAACGTGACTCTGGCGCTTCGCAGCAAAGGGCGACACCCTCGGTGCGAAGACAGGGAAAGACCGGGTCAGGAGGCCTTCATGTATACCGTACATCACCTCAACAATTCTCGCTCACAGCGCATCCTCTGGCTGCTGGAGGAGCTGGGCCTGCCCTATGAAATAGTTCACCATCAACGCGATGCGGTGACAAATTTGGCGCCTCCGTCCCTGATCGCCAAACACCCATTGGGGAAGTCCCCGATGATCGAGGTGGACGGGCGGGTGATCACAGAAAGTGGGGCAATTGTTGAATATCTCTGCGCCAACCATGGGCCGCATCTGCTGCCAGCCCGCGACACCGATGCCCATATCAGCCATCTGGAACTGATGCATTTTGCCGAAGGCTCTGCCATGACGCCCATCCTGTTGCAGCTCTATGTTGGCAAACTGGGCGAGGCCGGCGCGCCGCTGGCGCCGCGCATCACCCAGCAACTGCAGAGCCATTTTGCCTATATGGAGCAAATACTGCGGCCCTCTGGCCATTTTGTGCTGGATGATCTGTCTGCAGCAGACATCATGCTGAGCTTCCCGGCTGAAATCGCAATGCGGCAGGGCCAGGCAAAGACTTTGCCAAGGCTGGCAGATTTTGTGGCCAGTATTCAGTCCCGCCCGGCCTATCAGCGGGCGCTGGAAAAAGGCGGCGACTACGCCTTTGCGTAAACCTCAACCCCCAATCCGCCTACAAGGCGCATCACAGCTCACAGGAATGCTCAGATAAATATCGTGACAAGGGCAAGAGAAGGGCTGACACTGGGCCTTTGAAACTCTGCGCCTTCATCAGAGCCCGCCCCCAACGATTGTTTTTGAAATAAAAAGATGGCCCCAACACATGTTGGGGCCGCCGCGTTCTCACTTATGATCTCTGGATCAAAAGGCCAGCGTCGCATAGAGCGCGAAGCTACGGCCGGGTTCGCTGAACGGCAAGACTCTGCTGTTGTCGCTGCCCTGGGTCGCCCGCGAGACATAGTAGCTGTCAAACAGGTTGTTGATCTCTGCACGCACCGTAAGCCCCTCAACCTTTGAAGGTTTATACTCTGCAAAGAGATTGACCACCTCATAGGCTGGAAGCGTGCTCGCGGCGAGATCCAGCGACAGGGCAGCTTCGGCGGTGCCCCCAACTTTCCAGTCTGTCGCCACATCAAAGGCCCCCTGCAGCGCCAGGATATGACCAACCGGTTGCGCAGAATAATAGTTGGTGGTGCTCGATGTCTGACCATCTTCGGTGACATCCGCATAGGTATAGGTTCCGCGCAGATACCCCGTTGCAAAGCTATAGCCTAGCGATGCATCAATCCCCTCGCTGACGATATTGCTGGCCTGCGCCTGATCGGCACTGTTACGGGCGCGCACATTTTCTGCATCGGTGCGGAACAGCGCAAAGCGCGCGTCCCAGTTGCCCGTATTGATCGTCACGCCGATCCGCATGTTTTCGGTCTCTTGCGCCCGCATGCCTTGGTAATTCACCCAAGGAAAACTGTAGTTGATAATCCCAGTCTCCCCCAGTTCATAGCCGCCCCAGACCTGAGAATAGGCTGCCTCCAGCGTCACCGCATTGCTGACAGCATAGCTGCCGGCGATGTTGTAGGAGATACCCTCATCCGAGATCTTGGTGCCATCCCAGCCGGTGAAACTCTGATGATCCGCCCGCAGACCATAAGACATCGAAAAGACATCGCTGAACTCTGATCGCATCTGGGCAAAGATCCCAACGTTGCGGGTTTTCTCGGTATAGGGGCCAAAGGAGCCGCTCAGTGTGAGCGGATCAGTATAGGTCCCCGAAATGGCACCGCCGGTTCCTTCTTGGTTAAAGAAATCGATACCCGCTGTCAGGCTGTGTTTGCCAAAGAGGAATTCATTCTGGACCTTGCCGTTCCAGGTCTCCACTTCACCGCCCCAGAGCGCTCTGGTGTAGCTCGGGTCGTTCGGGTTCCCCTGATTGAGGAAGCTAGAGGAAAAGCCAAGGTGAAATTCAGGAGAAAAGCCCCCCGCAGCATTTTCATTCTTCAAGGACAGGGCGTAGTTGCTCTGCTTCACCTCGGTATCAAACAGCGGGAACACAGCCCCTGTCAGATCGCCAAAATTTGGCCGTGCCTGGCGCCAGCCATCATCGCTGCTTTCGGAACCCGAAAACTCCATGCGGTAGCCATTGTCCCATTGATAGGCAATTTTTCCCAGGAAAGAGGTCAGGTCCGCAGCAGAACCACGGTAGGTAGTCCCAGAGCCATCTTTGTAGTTATCCCCTGTCGCCCGATCGCCATAGACCAAGTATTCAAAGCCACCCTGACGGCCAAACAGGGCGAGGTTGCTGCGAAAGGTCTTGCTGTTGCTGTCAAAGGACATGCCAGCCAGACCGCCAAAGTTGTCCCCTACCTCAAGCAGGTCTGCGGCGTCTTTGGTTTCATAGGAAATGGAACCAGCATTGGCCCGTGGCCCATCGTCCGCAGCGACGACCCCTGGCTTGACGGTGGCGGCCTTGAACAGCGCCGGATTGAACATACCCGTTGTGGCATGGTGGAAAACACCGTCAGACTGCAGGGTTCCATCAACAGTGACGTTCATCATCGAACTGTCCAGACCATTGACATAGGTCTTGTTGCCGGTGGGAATTACCGAACTAATGACCGAGGATTCACCTGCAAACAGCCTGCCCATTTCTTTTGGCGCAAGGTCCTCCAGGGCCTCACCAGACACAGAGAGCGTGCCGTGCTGCTCCTCGGTTTCACCACTGACATTGATGGGATCAAGAAGGATTTCTTCGGCGGATGCCAACCCTGGCACAAGTGCCGTGCTCATCAACAATAATACGGATAGTTTTTTAGCGGCCATTTTCGCCTCCTAAAGGGTGGGGTCAATGGCTACATCCGCGCAGGATTGGCTACGATAGGCTGCTAAGGTAGCGGCTCTGGATCTTCAAGGTGAAGCTGTTCTTTCTTTTGGAAGAAAATGAAAAATGCCACACTACAGCGCCCTGGGCACAGTCCCTGAAGGGGATTATACAACAACGAGAGGCCGACCCGCGACATGGGTCACCTGGGCCTCAGTGTCAAAGACACGGCTAAGAAACGCCTCCGTGACAATCGCCTCCGGCGCCCCTGCCTCGACAATCTCTCCGGCCTTCATGGCAACAATGTGGTCCGCATAGCCCGCCGCATAGTTGATATCATGCAAGACAATGACAATTGTGCGGCGCTCTTGCTCTGCCAGCCGTTTGAGCCGCGCCATCAGACTGCGCGAGGCGGCGATATCCAGGTTGTTCAGAGGCTCATCTAGCAGCAGATATTCTGTGTCCTGTGCCCAGGCCATGGCTGTGTAGGCACGCTGCCTTTGCCCCCCGGACAGGGTGTCAAGAAACCGATGGCGAATGCCCTCGAGCTCAAAACTCGCCAGCACTTGTTCAATCACTTGCCGATCCTTTGGGGTCAGTCGGCCATGGCTATAGGGATAGCGGCCAAATCCCACCAGATCCTGAACACTGATCCGATGGGTGCTGGTCAGAACCTGTGGCAGGATCGCCAATAGCTGCGCCAGATCGCCATGGCTGATCTTTTTCAGGTCCAGACCGTTTATCTCGATCCCCCCTGATTGCGTCGCGGCGAGCCGGGCCACCAGAGATAAGAGCGTCGATTTGCCAGCGCCGTTTGGCCCCACAAGCGCCGTTAGCCCGCCCTTGGAAATGTCGAGATCCACATTCCGCAGAATGTCATGACCAGCAATCTGATGGCTAAGGTTGCGAATACGGATCATGTGCTGCCCTTTCGCAGTATCAAGAACAAGAAGACCAGCCCACCAAGGCATTCCACCACCACAGCAAGCGGCGTTTCCAACTTCAGGATACGCTCTAACACCAGCTGCCCTCCCACCAGAGTTATGCCGCCAATCAAAACCGCAGCAGGCAGGATATGGCCGTGATGCCAACTTGGGATCAAACGATAGGTCAGGCTGCTGACCAGCAGGCCCAAAAAGGCCACTGGCCCCACCAAAGCGGTAGAGACCGAGACCAAAATTGAAATAAACATCAAAACCACAAGCTGGCCGCGTTTGGGATCGGCCCCAAGGCTAACGGGCAGTACCTCTCCCAGCGCGAGGATGTCTAACCGATGGCGCATGATCCACAGGCAGATCCAGGTCACCAGGACCAAGCCTGCGCTCAGCAGCAACAGATCCGCGTCAACCCGGTTGAACCGTGCAAAAGACGCCGACTGCAATACGGCAAATTCACTGGGATCAATCAGCCGCTGGATCAGCGATGACAGAGAGCGAAACATCACCCCCAAAATAATGCCGGTCAAAACCATGCGCATCAAATCACTGCTCTGATCTTTCAGCAGCAGTGCAAACAGCCCCACAGAGGCAAGCGTCAACACCCCAAGGTTCAAGAAAAACAACCAGACCTTGGACAGTTGCGTATAGCCCCCCGCCCCTAACCCAAAGACCATCATGGTAAGGATCAGGAGAAACAGCGCGTCAAACCCCATGATCGAAGGGGTCAGGATACGGTTATGTGTGATGGTCTGAAACAGGATCGTCGCGGTAGAGATCGCTCCGCCGATCAACAGCAGACTGGCAAGTTTTTGACCACGAAACCAGAGGGTAAAGCCCCAACTTCCCTTGGCCCCCAGGGTCAAAAACAACACCGAGACAACCAGGAGAACCAGGAGAAGCCAGAAAAAGCGCCGCCTAAGCATGACGTGGCCTCGCATAGACCAGCCACAAAAAGGCAAGGGTTCCCAGAACTCCAAAAACCGTTCCAACTGGCACCTCATAGGGGTGGCGTATCACGCGGGCCAGGATGTCACAGGCCAAGACAAAGACACCGCCCAGCAATGCCGTCACCGGTAGGGTCACACGCAGGTTGTCGCCCAGCCGGCGACTGATCAGGTTGGGAACCACTAGGCCAATAAAGGGCAACATGCCCACTGTGACCACGGTCAGCGCCGAGACCACCGAGACACAGAGCAACCCCAGCGCCATCACCTGACGATGATTGAGCCCTAGGCTCAGGCTCATGTCGCGGCCCAATCCCAATACGGCAAATTGATCGGCGATCAGATAGCTGACAAAAGCGGCGATCCCGGCAATCCAAAGCAGCTCATACCGTCCTCGCATGACGCCGGAAAACTCGCCCAGCATCCAGACATCAACATATTGAAGCAGATCCGCCTGATAGGCGATAAACACCATCACAGCGCCCAGAATGCCGCCATAGACCAACCCCACAAGTGGCACCAACAGGGGCTCGGTCGGGGGGAGCCGCTGCACCAGTGCCAAAAATCCCAAGGTGCCCAGCAGCGCGGTTGTCGCCGCTAGGCTCATCTTGATTGCCAGCCCTGCCGCAGGGAACAGCAATACGGACAGTAATATCCCCAGCGCCGCCGCTTGTCCGGTGCCTGCGCTGATGGGTTCGACAAATTTGTTGCGTACGAGAATCTGCATGATCTGGCCGCTCACAGCCATGGAGCATCCGGTCAAAACCGCAGCAGCCGTGCGTGGCAACCGGCTCACAGCCAGCAGGTGCAAGGCCTCTGGGTCCAGGAACAAGGCAAGGGGGGATAGCTCGATGACCCCGACAAAGACCGAGACCACAGAAAGCCCTAGGATTAACCCCAGACAGGTCAGAAGCCAGAGACGTGGCATGGCTTATCCATTGCCCTCATAGGCCGCGATCAGTTGATCCAGAACCCGGTTCATCGACTGAATGCCGCCCCCGGAGATATACAGGCTAGCGGCATCCAGATAGATCACATGGCCATTTTTCCAGGCAGAGGTTTGGCGCACCAGATCGTTGTCGAGTGTTGCCTTGGCATCCTCGCCGCCCTGTCCGATTGCTGATAGCCGGTCAACCACGAAGAGGTAATCAGGGTTGGCATCACGGATAAATTCAGACGAGATCGCCTCCCCATGAGAATTCTCCCCCAAGCCCTCTGCGGCCTGAGGCACCTCCAGCTTTGAATGCAGCCAGCCAAAACGCCCCATGGCACCAAAGGCCGATATTTTGGGACCATTGGTCATGATCAGCAGCGCTGTGCCCTTGCCACGGGCCAAAGATCTGGTCTTCTCAAGCTTGGCCTGGAAACTGTCACGCAGGGCTGACGCCTCGGCCTCCTTGCCAAACAGAAGACCATAGTCTTCCAGGCGCTGCAGCGCGACTTGCACCAGGTCGTCGCCGTAGATGGTCATGTCCAGGGTCGGTGCAAAATCTGCAAGGGCCTCTGCCTGATCGGAGGAGCGCCCCCCAACCAGGATCAGATCCGGCTCCAGCGCATAGATGCTCTCAAAGTCGGGCTCAAACAAGGAGCCCACGATCTCTGCGCCCGCGACCCCCTCATCCAGATAATCCACATAGAGATTACCAATGACACCTGCCGGTTTTACACCCAAGGCGACAAGCGTATCCAGAGCGGCCAGATCAAAAACAGCAACCTTTTCAGGTTTTGCCTCTGTGTTTTGCAGCCCTCTGAAGGTGCGAACCTCAACGGTTTGTGCAAAAGATGCGGAACCACAGACCAGGGCCGCAATAAGCGTCAGCGATTTCAACATTGATTTCTCCATCAATATTGCATGGCTGACCGAAGCTGGCTCTGCGGGGATTTGGTCCCGTCACTATGCAATTGTACGTGCCCTGTCCAGCGCTTCTGTATCGGAGCAGTCACGGCCCGTTGAACAAACACACACTGGAGGAAAGATCGCTTTTCCCCACGATGCTTGGCTCGAGGGCCCAGATGGTCCAGCAGCCTGCTAACATTATGGCTTTAAATTACTTTCTTACTGTCCAGGATGTTGCGTTCATATCTTACCGCCGACTAGAATGGGCAGGGAAAAATCAGATAGGCTCCCCCCATGACAGCCAGAGATGAGCACTCCAGCGACGCAGATTTTTTTGCCGACAGTACCCCTGTGGTTTCCTACAATCGCGTGTGGTTCAATATCATGCGTGCCCAGCGCAAATTCCTGCCGCGTATCGCCAAGGCGCTGAAGGCCTGCGGGATCAACGATCCAATCTGGTATGAGATCCTGCTTGAGGTCGAATTGGCGGGCAAAGATGGCCAGCCCATGGCCGCGCTCGAGGACAAACTCTTTGTCGCCCAATATGCGCTGTCGCGCCATATTTCCCGGATGGAGCAAAAAGGCCTGCTACGCCGTGAGTTCATTAGCGATGGACGGCGCAAGCAGATCCTGTTTCTAACCGATAAGGGCAAGGGGTTGCACGCGAAGATCTGGCCGGTCTATTGGGACGCCATGCAGGCCGAGATCGGCCCCCATATGACAACCGACGAAGCTTACCAGCTGTCCCGTCTCTTGATCAAACTTCTGCCCGGAGGCGCCCAGAAAACGGGGCCTCAGGGCTAAGTCTTTAGAATCTGGCAACCGCCTCGATTAGCAGGGTTCGGCCAGGCTCGTTCATTGTATTGAAGCCTGCAAACTCGCCGCCATATGTTGCCCTGTCCGCATAGTGTTCATTAAACAGGTTGTTGATGCTGCCGCGAATGGTCACCCCATTCAAGGACGGGGGAGAATACTCCGCAAAGAGATTGACCACCTGATAGCCTGGGATGGCTTGTCCGGCATAAGAGCCCTGCGTGTCATAGGACGCCGCTGCCTGTAGGCTGCCGCCAACCAGCATGTTGTATTGCTGCAGCTCTTGTTGCACCTCCAACGCGATAATATGCCCGAGCGGAGCGCCAAAATCCCGCAGATCAAAGTTGCTGGAGGGCGCGCCATTCAGTTCGGCTTCGCTGTAGGAATATGTCAGGCGGGCAAAACCACTCGCCCAACCGTAGGTCGCCCCCAGGTTTACGCCCTGACTTTTGAAATCGACCGTGGTCGTGCCATCCCGCGCATCGTCAAATTCGGTCTGAAACACTTCTCCGCTGACCGTCCAGGCACCAGGCGTCCAGTCTGCCCCGATAATGATGTTTTGAGCCCGAGAGGCGCGCAGACCAGAATAGTCGCGGGTGAGCCAAAACTCAAAGCTGTCGCCCAGATCAATGCCGCCAAACACATTCGAATACCCTGCCCGAACCGAAAAATCATCGGTCAGATCATAGGCCAAAGACAGGTTGCCGCTGGCGCCGCTATGGGAAGAGTTATGAACCGCATCGGTGCTGAGCCACTGATAACCGGTGAAATCCTGCCAATCATAGCGTGCCCCAGCAGAGAGGCTCAGCCGGCTTGTCGGCTCGAGGCGAGCCTGCGCAAAGATACCAATGTTATCAGACTTTTCGCGGGCCTTATCAGGGACAACCCAGCTGCCCTCAATTGACGTTTCCCGGTTCTGGAAATCCACACCGGCAGTGATTGTATTGCTTTGCGAGAGATGGAATTCGTTCTGCAGGACAACCGAATAGGTACGCGACGTCGAATAGGTTGAGCTGCCGTAGGCGTCGTCTGGTCGGTCAATATCTGTAACTGAATAGCCAAGTATGGCCGAGGGATCCCAGAGCCCCGTATTGTTCACGTTTTCATAGCGCAGCGAGACGTTGCTGCGCGTGGTCAGGTACGCGTACTCACCGCTACCGCTGGGCCCAAAGTTTGGCCGCATATTGCGGGTCTCGTTGTCTTCGATCTGTTGTGCTGAGAACTCAACGCGATGTCCCTGCAGGGATTCATAGGCCAGTTTCAGCAGACCCGTAGTTAAGTTCGCTGCGGTGCCGGTCATTTCGGCACCGCTACCGTCTTTGTAATTATCACCGGTGGCACGTTTGCCATAGGCGAGGATCTCGAAACCGTTGCTTTCTCCTGCCAGGGTCAAGGATCCCTGCGCTGTGTCGCCATTGTCTGAGTAGCTCAGACGGGCGACCCCTCCGATGCTCTGACCTTCGGTAAGGATATCCTCGGCATCGACGGTCTCCATCACCACACGACCAGCCATGGCACGCGGCCCGGCATCCGCTGGCGCGACACCAGGATCGACCCGCACAGATTTCATCAGGCCGGGATCAAAGGCATTGGCGCTTACATGGTGGAATACGCGGTTGTTTTGCGACACGCCATCCACCTGGATCGCGAGGTTCAACATATCCACCCCATTCACAAAGATCTTTTGTGCCAACGGAATAGCTCCACCGACAGAAACGCTGGCGATCCCGGCAAAGAGATCCTTCACGTCCCCCATACGAGAGCGCTCCAGTTCTGCATCCGCGACGTAGACCGAAGAGGCCCGGTCAGCGGCATTGCCCCTTTCGTCTTGCTGACGGACAAAAATCGGATCCAGGGAGAAAACCTCTTCCTCCAGATCCTGTGCACCGACAGGTAGCGCGATAAAAACAGACAGAGCGGTCCCACACAAAAGACGGGCGCGGAGCGCGGCGGTTTTAGTAGCCATAATATTCCCCAAGATTCAGGTTCGTGCTGGGCTTGCCCTGAATCGGGGCTGGCGAGGCGTTTGGGGGAATTATCTACGGCGAGACCTACAAACATGCAAGTGCATGTCAATGCTTTTCGACAATTTTGTTAAACTGAGTCCTTACCCAGCGTCATTGCCCCGCGAGTTAAAACAATTTTAAAGCTAAAATGTGGGCTTAGCCCCCTAAGAGCGCACTGCAGAACGATTGACGGGCTTGATCAGTAGGCACCCAACGGGCAACACTTACTTAACGTGAAATTGCGACCCTCTCGTGTTCTCCCCTTCGGCGGGATCACCAGGGTTAAGGGACCACATACTTTTATGCGGTAGGCTGAGCGAAAATTGAGGAACTGTCTAAGTTCAAAAGTGGAGAATGGTTGTTATCGGCGTTTGGTTTGCCAACAAGGAACGATGTGAAGGACGCCGCAAGGATAATGCGAATGTTGATTTTATCACCAGACCTTAAGGCTTCGGTGTCGGCTCAGAACAGGCTGGTCCGCGAAGACCTGCCCTCTCGCTTTGCCTCAATCACAGTCGTTGCCTTCCTGTCGCTTTACTATCTTCCGCTTCAAACCGTGGCTCTACTCTACTTCGGGATCGCCTTCATCGAACTGGTCGGCCTCTTTGTATACCGCTCGCTGGAACGCAAAGTCACCATGGCGGGGGTGGCGCTGTTCATTACATCTGCCTTCTTTGGCATCTTGCTTTTCAACAGTATCCCCCTCCTGCTCTTTTTGCAGCCCGATGCCTTTCCAAAACTGGCGGGCACAATGCTCTTGGTGATCGCGCTTAATCACAGTGTGGTTGCCCGTGCGGAATGGATGCTCTTTGGCCTGGTGACCGCGATGCCCATCATTTGCGCGGTTGCCTTTATGATAGTCAGCTTCCTGCACTCCTTTGCCACCCCAGTTGAGATCGGCATCGCCGTGGTCATACTGGTACTCGGAGCGGGATACTTGGCACATAGCATGTGGTCGCTCAATCAAATGACCGATCGACTACGCGATGCCTTAAGCGCCGCTGAGGCCGGAAGCCGCGCTAAGAGCCGTTTTCTGGCCTCCATGAGCCATGAGATCCGTACCCCCCTGAACGCCATTTGTGGCATGGCTGAACTCATGGACGAGGAAGATGCTGACCCTCAAACCCGGAGGGAGCGCAGCCAGTTATTGCAAAAATCTTCTCAGGCTCTCACCGGGATTCTGAATGATATTCTTGACCACGCCAAAGTGGAATCCGGCCATATAGAGGCCAACCCTGTCCCGGCGATACCGCAGGATGAAGTCACCAGTGCAGTGGAGATGTTTCGAGCGCATGCGGAACAAAAAGGGCTGCAGTTTGATCTTAGCTTTGCGGACAGTGTTCCCCCCTATGCCGAGTTCGACTCCCTCCGGCTCAGGCAGGTAATCGGAAACCTGGTATCCAATGCGGTCAAATTTACGGAAACAGGGCAGGTCAAAGTCCATGTGGCGGCTGACACCGCTGTAGCCCCCTCTGTCTTGACCATCCAGGTTTCGGATACCGGACGCGGTATCGCTGCAGATCAGGTGCCGCATCTCTTCACCGAGTTCTATCGGGTTGAGGATAAGAATGCCCCGACAGTTCCGGGGACGGGCCTAGGGCTCGCCATTGCGCGACGGTTCGCAAAAATGATGGGCGGTGATATTTCCGTCAGCACCATTCCCATGTTGGGCAGCTGTTTCACATTCACCTGTCAGATCAAAGTCCTCAGCCAGCCCGAAACCGCCCTGCCCGCATCGGCACCATTTCAAAGCACTGTTCACGCCCTCCCGCAGGGCAACGACTTCGACCTTGGCATCAAATCCATTTTGCTGGTCGATGACACCCAGTCAAATCGTATGGTCGTCCGCTCCTTTTTGAAGAAGAGTAATGTCGAAATCATCGAGGCCGAAGATGGTGCAAAGGCACTCGAGTGTCTGGAACAGCGCCCAGTAGATCTGGTTTTACTGGACATGAAGATGCCAGTCATGGATGGTGAAGAAACTCTGGTAGAGATGGCCCGCCGGGGGGGACAGATCGGCGCGACGCCTGTGGTCATGTTGACCGCCAACGCCGCACCCGAAGACCGGGAGCGCTTTATGGCACTTGGCGCACAGAGCTATATCGCCAAGCCCGTGAAAAAAGCGGTCCTCTTGTCTGAGATCCGTAAAGTTGCTGCAACCAGCCAAGAGACCCCTTGGATCTCACAGCCAGACACACCGCCAGCGCGTTCAGCACAGTAAACCGCCGCGAAGTAAGCTCTGTTAAGTTAATGTAAAATTTACGATTGCCTGTAAAAGTTGATTTAAACTCAATCGAATCCCTCAAGGCTCTGTCTTGATCGGTTCAAACAAACAAGCGGGTAGACGCCCCAATGCAATCGACAGAAATCACCTTTGACAACTTGGGGCAAACCGGAACGTTGTTCACCGCGCTCCTACGCGCCAGGTATCACCACTTCATTGAGACCCGCGGCTGGAAACTGCCAAACACGCGTGGGCTCGAGTTCGACCAGTATGACACTCCGGAAAGCATCTATAGCGTCATTCACGACGGGCTAACCGTCTATGGCGGGCTGCGTGTGACCCCCACAACCGCCCACAACTTCAACGCAAGCTACATGCTGCGCGATGCCCAGCTGGGCCTGTTGCCAGATATGCCAAAGAACATTCTTAACGAAGCAGCGCCGCAGGATCCCGGCATATGGGAAGTCAGCAGGGTTTTTGTAACTGACACGCTGAGCAGCCGCGACCGCCTGCGCATTAGAGCTGAAATCGGATTGACCCTGGCCCGACTGGCAGAGACGTGGAACATTAAGGCCTATATCTGCCTCACCTCCGTTACCGCTGGTCTGCTGATGCGCCGCACCGGGTTAACAATTTCTCCAGCGGGACCCCGTCTCGAAGTTGGTGGCGAAACATGCCAAGCCTATCATCTGACCGTGGATGCCGAAAACGTTCGCAGCCACGCTGCCTGATATGGCTCCAGATCCTGATATGGAACGCTCTAACGTGGCATTCCATATCAGCCTTGCATCAAGCCACAGATCCAGATCTGGGCTAACGGTTTCGACCTAAGGCGCAATCATGGTCACACCAGGTATGCGCTGCACAGTCTCCATATCCTCTTCGTAGAGCCGGGTCACAGTCTCGACAGTCGCGTCGCTCCAACCGGGGAGGTCAACCTCCTCTTCCAGCTCGTCATCGCGGACATATTTGTCCAGAAAGGCCGCAAAAACACGGCGTCGGTGCATCTCTGACATCTCTGGGTGCTGTGCCAGGTACTGGCGCAGTCGGCGCATCCCTTCGCGGCTCATGATGGCTGCGAGTAAATCCATGCCCCCATCGAGACGCTCGTTCATCTCCAGTCCAGACATATCGCGAATGATCTGCGCCCAAATCAGTGGCATATCTTCAAAACACCAAACATTGAGAGGCACCTCAGGCACAGCTCGCCGCAGGCGCGCCAGCAGATCCGACCAGCGAAGCCTATAGGGGTCAAGTTCACTCAGTACTCGAGTTTTGCGGTCTGGATGTGCGTTTTCTAGAAGCCCGGGCAACATGGTCGCCGGGTTTCGCAGTCCGATGAACAGCTCCAGTTGATCCTGTGCAAACAGTTGCTGCAAAGCCAAGAGCCGCTCTTCGGCTTCCGGGTAAAACTGGCTCCCGTCGATGGACTGTCGTTGGGAGCCAAAGAAATTGGCGTTGGACAGCAAAACCCTGTCTGCCTGCTCCTCTTCCAGGATGGCATCCCATAGGACATCTCGAGCTTCAGCCGTGGCCTGCCCGTCTTGTAATGCAGAGATGCAATCCTTGAGCAGGTAGCGATATTTTCCAGGTCCCGGCACTACGGTTCCGTGAAGGCGAAAACGATCTTTGTTGCGGAGCAACGTCTTGAGGAGGCGATCTTCTTCGGTTCCATGTGCGCCGCAATGAAAAATGACCTGCATCGGGTCGCATAGCTCCTATCATCCTGAATTGCCTCAGGCTTACTCTGATGGGGCAAGCAGGTCAAATGCTCCGCTATCTAGCTGCCGTAGAGAGGCCGCAAATCACAAGCTATCTTGTCTGCCAAGTGAGCTGGATGTTCACATCGGCCGCATTGTCGCGATGAGCTCTGCAACTTTCAGGCCGAATTTGCGCATCTCGGATTTGTTCATGATCGCGCCATCTGCAGTCAGGTACATCCAATCTGTGGCCTGGAGGGTATGCCCACCAGACTCCTCAGGGAGGATGATTTCATAGCTCAAGCGAACGGTCGACCCTGAGACAACTCCCTGCCCTTCGCCGGCTAAATCATCAGCCTTTGCCGTAAAAGTGTTATTGGGTCCAAGGGTCAAATACCATTTCCGGCTTTGGGTTTTGCCGTTTGAATAGGTGAACTCTTCGGTCAGGGTGCCTGTATCCCCCTGCCAAGAGCCAACCATCTTAGCGGTGAAACTATTGGTCATTTTGCCATTTGGCCCAAAGATAAGACCTTCTGAGAGGATCTCCCCGGAGAGATGTGTCTTGAGGTCAAATTGTGGTCCGGTTTGCGCATAGTCCCGCGGGGACTGAAAGCGGAAACTAAACAAATAGGTTTTTGCAATGACAGCGATGAGCAAGATCACGAGACAGGCAGCGAGCAATTTCATGACGTGGGACTTTCGGTAGGCAGCCTCAGCGCATAGCAAAAGGCCACAGTTTTCAGGACACAGGGAAGGATGGCATAGGCGGTGACAAGCGCCGCAAGCGCGGCTTCGGTATTGGGCATTCCAGGGGTGAACCCTCGCGCCTCCAGCAGGGGCAAAGCGATTGCAGCCGCCAGGGCCAAGGCGAGTTTCCCGGCGAATGACCAGATCCCAAAGGCGGCACCCGCGCTGAGGCCAGCTTTGGTCAAGGTAATACTGAACAGGGCGGGCAATAGCAGCATATCCGCGCCAAGTGCCGCTCCCGAGGCCAGACAGATCAGGGAGAAACCCACCGCATCCCCTGGCTCCAGGAACGCGGCGCCAACAAAGCTGGTAAGCGCCAAAGGCATGGCAATTAACAGCGTCGGCTTAATACCGATCCTACGGCTCAGCAGGGTCCACAGCGGCACGCTAAGCCCCGCCGACAAAAAGAACAGCACCAAGAGCGGGCCCGCCAGTTTTGGCAGAGCCAGGTAGTCTTGGACAAAGAACAAAAACAGGGTGGAGGTCAGCGCCACCGGCAGACTATTTAGCACTGCCAGGACCAGCAAATTTGTCGCTCCGGATTGCCACAGACTGGCTAACCCAAGAGGCTGTCCCACCACGGCCTGGCGCCTCCAGATCGGCCTGGTCAATAAAGCGGCAATCACGGCGAGGCCTCCTAAGAAAAGACCAAAGGCCGCATAGCCCTGCCCCTCTGCGCCCAGCCCAACCAGCAGCGCTGGAGCAATGGCGGCCAAGATCACGCCGATCAGCATGCCACTTTCGCGAAAAGCGGCGAGCGTCATCAGATCACGTGGCTTCAGTGAGACGCTCAGCGTTGCACTGCGCCCATAGAGCAGGATCATCCCCAAACTATAGGCTGAGAACAACAGGATCAGGACCAAGACCATTTTCACCAACACATAGGGCCCCTGCTGCAAACCAAACAACAGCGGGAACCCCACCGCCAGGCCGAGGGCAGCAGCCCAGCCAAAGCTGGATTGGCGTTGTGGCCAACGGTCCACCGCCCAGCCAATCAGGGGATCCTGCACCAGATCAAAGGCACGGATCGCCAGCAGAACGCTCCCTAAAGTGCCAAGCCCGAGCCCCAGATCGGTCGCCGCAAACTGCGGTAGATGAATGTACAATGGGATCCCTGCACTGGCCAGCACCAGGGCATAGAGGCTGACCCTTGGATAATGCATCATTGGCCTAAGAGTGCCCGCGTGAACCGCGCTGACCGGCTGTCTTCACCCAGAAAAATCTCCATAAAGCGGGTTTTGATGTCGTCTTGGGCCAGAGTGCAGACTGCCACTCCATTGCGCCAAAAAGTCAACCGATCTGGCCCGTCACTGACCGCCAGATAACTGTCTCCGGGCGCAACAGGCTGGTAGCATTTCTCCAATTGGCCCCGAATTGGCAGAGCATTCCCCACCCGAGCCATTTCTCGCAGCGTTGCCTCCACCAAATCAGATTGGCTCAACCGGCGCTGATAGGTGAGTTCAAGGCCAAAATCCTGCGACCAATCCAACGGCTGACCGCCCAGGGTAAACAGGCGCGCCTTGTAGATCTGAAACCCTAGAAAACTGAACGCTGCTTCGCCGCGTTGTTCCGCCCCGTGAGGCAGGTTACTTGGCTGCGAGGCGCCTGCAATGACAGGCGCCAGGCACAGGCAAGTCCAAAGCAACAGGCTACGCATGGGCCAGCTCGACTTGGACAACATTGGTATGTCCAATCGCAAAGGAGGCTGCACAGATCTCCAGATAGTACTGCCAGTTGCGGAAGAACCCTTCATCGTAGCCCTGATCTTTGATTTTACGTTTCTGCGCCACCAAACGTTGGGCCCAAATCCTGCAGGTCTTTCCGTAATCCTCTCCAAAGGCAAAACTGTTTTTCACCTGCAATCCTGCCCCCTTGGCCTGGTTCGCGATCACTTGATCGGACAAGAGCATGCCACCAGGGAACACGTACTGCCGGATGTAATCAGAGGAGGTCCGGTAGGTTTCAAAGAAACTGTCGGGAACTGTGATGGCCTGCAGCATCACCCGGCCACCCGCCGACAGGTTTTGCTTGAGCGCGGAAAAATAGCTCGGCCAGTACTTTTCTCCAACGGCTTCGATCATCTCTATGGAGACGATATTGTCGAATTGCCCCTGCACATCGCGGTAGTCGCGCAACTGAATATCAGCGCGCCCATCCAGCCGACAATCCGCATAGGCATGTTGATTGCGCGAAATGGTGACGCCTGTCACATCGCGCCCCTCGGCGCAGGCCTGTTCGGCAAAACCGCCCCAGCCGCAGCCGATTTCCAGCACCCGCTCTCCTTGGTTGAGCCGGGATAGGACCCGTTCGTTCTTGCGGGTCTGGGCCTGGGCAAGATCATCGCCTGTATCGCCAAAGATGCCGGAAGAATATGTCATGCCCTCATCGAGCCAGAGCTGATAAAACTCGTTCCCCACATCATAATGGGCGCGAATATTCTTGCGCGATCCGCGTTTGGAATTCGCCCGCAGGACACGGTCAACAATACGGAATTTTGCGCGGTTGAAGGCGCTGGCTTGATCATAGCTGCCCATATGTTCACGGTTCACCATGGCAAGCGACATCAGCCCCTCGATCGAAGGCGTGTCCCAAAGCCCCTGGACATAGGCCTCGCCCAGTCCGACCTGTCCGTGGGCCGCCATAGCAGAGACCGCTGCCCAATCACGAATTTCCATTTCTGCTTCTGGACCGTGATCGCCAAACTGATAACGCGCCCCATCTGGGGTGCGCAGGGTAAGGCGTCCCTCACGCAGTTGCGCGCAGGTTTCCAGGAATTGCGTTTTCATCGCATTGTTCGTCAATGTCATGCTGGGATCCTTTTGCGGTCATAGAGGTAGAGGCGTTCATCATGCGGACAATCCGCATCGCGCTGGCAATTCCGTCTTCGTGAAAGCCGTGGCGATTGTAGGCGCCTGCGAACCATGTGTGGTTTTGGCCCTGCATGGCCCGCAGTTCACGCTGGGCCTGCAGCGCCCCTTGGTCAAAGACCGGGTGGGCAAACTCGACCTTATCATAGATCTTGGTCGCAGGGATCTCTCTGGTCGGGTTGAGCGTCACAAACAGCGGGTCGCTTTCAGGAATGTTTTGCAGGCGGTTCATCCAATAGGTCACGCCGACCCCGCCATCCTGGCTACGATAAGCCCAGCTAGACCAGCAGCTGCGGCGCTTGGGCATTTGCCCTTCGTCACAATGTAGTACGGCTGTATTGGATTGGTAGCGGATTGCCCCCAATGCCGCGGTTTCCGCATCGGTCGCATTCTGTCCAAGGATTTTCAGTGCCTGATCCGAGTGGCAAGCAAAAACCACTTCATCAAAGTCTTGCTTACCTTGACCCTGAACCAACAGGGAAACACCTCTCTTGCTTCTGGTCACCTGTTCAATCGGAGCACCTGTGTGAAGGGTGCAGCCGCGCGCAACAAGAGCGGTTTCCAACCGGCGCACATACTCAATGCTGCCGCCATTGACGGTCCACCACTGGTGTTTCCCAGTTCCAGCCAGCAAAGCGTGGTTGCGGAAAAATGAAATCAGCGACTTTGCCGGGAAACCGTCCACATCGGTCACCGGAGTAGACCAGATCGCCCCGCACATCGGCAGCAGGTAGTAATCGCGAAACCACGCCCCAAGTTTCAGCTCCTCCACCAGTTCACCAATGGTCTTGCTGTCGTCTGTTGCTGCGGCCTCTGCCTCTTTGCCGAAGCGAATGATATCTGCAATCATCTTATAGAATTGCGGCCTGATCAGGTTACTCTTCTGTGCGCTCAGCGCAGAAAGACTGCTCAGCCCATACTCGATTTCACCACCGTCAATGCTGGCGCAAAAACTCATCTCGCTTTTGATCACAGGAACATCCAGTTCCCGGAACAACCGCGTTAGATAGGGGTAAGTCGCATAGTTAAAGACGATAAAGCCTGTATCCACCGGCTGATTGCCATCTTTACCTGCCAGAACAGTACGCGCATGCCCCCCCAACCTCGGCGCGGCTTCATACAGAGTCACGTCGGATTTGGCTGCCAGGTAGTAGGCTGCGGATAGTCCAGAAACGCCGCCTCCGATGATCGCGACCTTGCGGCGCGGGCCTTGGGTTTGATCAAGCATGCTGTCCTCGTTTTGTACCAGATTATGAAGACATTACGCGTGGACCAAAGACACGGATCACTCTTGCCAAACAAAAAATGGCCACGCAGTGATCCAGCCGCCAACCCTTTGCGTAACTTAGGTATGATTGAACTTGTCTCAGCCCAAACCTACCACGCCCGCCGCGGCAGTCTGAAAAACGCCTTTCGTTATGGTGTTGATTACGTATTGACCGATCTAACGGAAGGCGCGGCGCCCCTCCTGTCGCGCAACCGCTTTAACCTGTTCTCGCTCAAAGACAGTCACCACGGTGGGCCACGGGGTCAGGGTAATGGCGTCGAATGGTTTCGCAAAGAGCTGCTTCAGCGCGGATTTCCAGCTGATCGGGCGCAGCTGCTACTTCTGACCCAACCCAGTTTTTTGTGGTTTCATTTCAATCCTGTGAGCTTTTGGATTGCTGTGATTGACGGATCACCACGTGCCTTCATTGCCGAGGTGAACAATACCTTTGGCCATCGACACTGCTATTTTTGTGCCAATGAAGGATTTCGTCCGATCCAGCGATCTGATCAAATTGAAGCCGAGAAAATGATGCATGTCTCTCCGTTTCAGCAGGTAAAGGGCCTCTATCGCTTCAACTTTGAAATGACCGAGCGTGCCTTTAACATCCGCATTTCTTATGAGAATGGCGATCAGGGCGTGTTGGCGACACTAAATGGGTTGCGCCGCCCTGCCACCACAGCGAATTTGGCCAAGGTGGCTCTGCGCCGACCCTTGGGCGCCATTCGGGTTGTGGCACTGATCTATTGGCAGGCGTTGAAACTCTGGATCAAAGGGGCACCATTCATGCGCAAACCAAAGCCCCCTAAGCCGCTAGTCACGGACTCCACAGCCTCACGGGTGGGCTCTTGAGCGCGCTGAAAGGCCAGACCTTTTGGTTGATCGGCGCCAGCGAAGGCCTGGGGCGGGAGATTGCCAGGGGTTTGGTGGGGGCCGAGGCCCATGTCGTTTTGTCCGCCAGATCACAGGATCGATTGCAACAACTCAGCTGGGCCCTTGGCGCGGCTACGCCATTGGCCATGGATGTGACAGATGACGGCTCAGTCGCGGCAGCTGCCAAAGACTTGGATCAAATCGACGGGGTTATCTATAATGCCGGAGCCTATGTTCCGATGCGGAGCCAGGATTTTGACAGCGCCGAAGCCCTGGCGATGATGGATGTGAACTATGCTGGCGCTCTGCGGGTTCTGGGGCATGTCTTACCTCAGTTCATCGCCAAAGGTGCGGGCAGTATCACCCTGGTCGGCTCACTGGCTGGATATCACGGATTGCCGGCAGCAGTTGGATACGCCGCCAGCAAGGCTGCGCTGATCAGCCTAGCTGAAACCATGCGACACGACTTGAGAGGCACCGGCGTTACCGTGCGTATAGTCAATCCAGGCTTCATCAAAACACGCCTGACGGACAAGAACGATTTTGCAATGCCCCAGCTGATGTCGGCTGAAACGGCCGCTGATCATGTGCTCAGAGCCATGGAGAAACGCCGCTTTCGGACCGATTTCCCGCGTCCTTTTTCTTGGGCCATTAAGGGCTTGGCGCTTTTGCCTGACTGGCTGGTCTATCGTTTTCGATAAGCAGGCCCCGCGATTAACGGAGCCTGTATTTGCGATTAGTGGCAGGCTGGCCGACTTCCTGGCAGCAAGACCTTGTCGATCACATGGATCACGCCGTTCTCAGCCTGGATATCAGCGATCACCACATTGGCAGATTGCCCGGTCCCATCAGCAATGCTCACCCCGTCTTCCCCAGCCGTTATGCAAAGACGCTCGTTTGTTAGCAGGGGCTTGAAGTAGTTCGAGCCCACAGGGATCATATCCGCAGACAGTTTGCGATCATCCACATGATACAACAGCACATTGGTCAGCTGG
Organism: uncultured Roseobacter sp.; assembly: GCA_913054455.1. Classification (GTDB taxonomy): domain Bacteria; phylum Pseudomonadota; class Alphaproteobacteria; order Rhodobacterales; family Rhodobacteraceae; genus Pseudophaeobacter. The sequence goes on along the minus strand of CAJXIL010000007.1, from coordinate 24,759 downwards.
TCTTTGTTTTCTGGTTTCAGCAGCGTCTCTACAGTGCCCTCCGGCAAGGCAGCAAACGCCTGGTTGGTCGGTGCGTAGACCGTAAAGGGCCCCGGTCCAGACAGGGCATCCGCCAGCCCTGCCGCGCCAACCGCCGCCACTAAGGTCGAGAAACGCTCGTCCCCGGCTGCGATCTCTACGATTGTATTGGCCTGTGTGACGCTGGCAGATGCTACCAGGGCCAGGGCAGAAAGGGTGGTTTTGAATGTGGTTTTCATGATCTCTCTCCAAGCAGGTATAGGGTCTGTTTTCTGTTTCTTCTGGATCGTACTAAGGGTACGAACCGTCAGGCCCGGCGGATCTCAACCTCACAAATATGTTATTAAATACAGCGTGTTAAATAGAAAAGCCCGCTACAAGCGGGCTTTTGAACTGGGCTATTGCCATCGTGCCTAGATGCGGAAAAAAGGTTGCAACAGGCGCGGCATGAAGGCGTTAAATCGCAATGGTGCGTCCGTCGCCGCCAAGCAAATGCAAGCATCGCCCGCATCTGCAATTGGGGTATGTTCCAGATCCTCGTCGCCGATCTCCACATCCCCAACTCCAAAGCGGCCGGTTTCATCACTGAAACTCCCCTGCAGAACCAGCGTGAGTTCCAGCCCATTGTGGCTATGATCCGGAACCGCTTGCCCTGCCGGGATGTAAAGCAGGCGCACAGATCCACTGTCTGTTTCAGATAGGATACTCTGTTTCACGCCCATGCCCAGCGTCTTCCAACGCGGCGATCTGCCTTGCAGCGCCTCCATTACCGGCCCCGGAAAAACACCCTGAGCATCATAGACCGGTGTGGGTTGGCTCGGCGTATCCAGCATAGCCATCACATTGGATTTCAAACTATTGGTGACAGCAATATTGGCGGTCTTTTCCAGCAATGCGCCGCCAACAGCGTGATAAGCCCCCAAAGCCGCCCGACACTCCGAACAAAGCGAGATATGAGCAGCAACAACCATTGCAAAGGGGTGCGGCAGAGTGCCAGAGGCATAGGCTGCCATCATATCTTCTGGAATATGGTGTGTGATTGCAGACATTTATCGCAACCCCTTCAATTCTTTGCGCAAACGGTTAAGGCCGAGGCGAATTCGCGATTTCACAGTGCCAAGTGGCAGTCCGGTTTGAACACTGATTTCCTGATGTGTGAGATCACCCATATAGGCTTTCTCGATCATCTCTTTCTGATCAGGCTGAAGCAAATCCAAGGCAGTTTTCAGCTGATCCGCCTCTTGGTCAAACGCCAGGATTTGACTTGCATCTGGTTCAGCTTCGGGATCCTGCGCCAACTCATCAGGTATGGGACGGCTTTCTTTGCGGATAATATCGATCTGCCGATTTCGCGCGATTTGATAAATCCAAGCCGAGGCCTGCGCCCGATGGGGATCAAACATCGCCGCCTTGCGCCACACCGTCAGCATCACATCCTGAACGATCTCTTCAGCCTGCGCCGCGCCCGTGCCCGATCGCATGATGAAACCTTTTAATCGAGGTGCAAAGAAATCAAACAGATCACCAAAAGCATCCTTATCGCGCTGGTCACGGACTGCGACCAACCAGACAGTTGCCTGGGACATTTGCGGAGCTTGAACCTGCACGGCACGTCCTGTTTGGGGCGGGCCTGTATGCGCGGGGCCTGCAAGGGGATGTTCTAAAACTGTTTCCATCATACCCAATCTACGGGTCGGCGCAATTTTTGGATCACTTAAGAAGGAAAAAACGTCGGCGGGCGCCACATGCAAGACAGGCCATGGTCATCTTGGCCGCCCTAATTGCTGGCCCTTCCCACGAGGGTCAGGTTGGTCACTGGATTTTCTTTAATCCCGGATAGGCCACGCGAAAACTCTGGTAAGCCTCTTCAAATGAACTGCGCACCCCCTCGTCAGGGTGCACTTCGTTCTGGATCTGTGGGGATGTAATGGCGCTCTCCGGTGAAACACCGGTGGCTGCGATCATCCCCAGGCGGGCGCCGCCAAGGGCAGCGCCGAACTCTCCTGAGACCGGCAGTTGCAGCGGCACGCCAAACAATGTCGAAATGAGTTTTAGCCAATAATACGAGGCGCTCCCCCCACCTATGGCAATGATCTTGTCCAATTTCGCCTCGGTTCTGGCTAGGGCATCATAGCTGTCTCGTAGCCCGAAGGCCACGCCCTGCAGCACGGCTCGGGTCATATCCTCGCGGGTTGTACCAGCAGAAAGCCCGGTAAAGCCTCCCCGGATTTCGGCATCATTGTGGGGGGTGCGTTCTCCAGACAGGTAGGGCAGGAAACGTACATCCCCAGGCCCATTCAGGCTGTCGCCGACTGCAGCGGTCAATTCGGAAGGTGTTTGACCAGAAATACGCGCGAACCAGTTGAGACTGTCTGCCGCAGATAGCATCACCCCCATCTGATACCAGCGCCCTGGTATGGCATGGCAAAAGGTGTGGACGGCGGTTTCAGGCGCGGGGTGGTAGCCGTCACGCGCGGCCAACAGAACCCCTGAGGTCCCAAGTGAAACAAACCCCTGACCCTCATTCAATGCACCGATCCCACAGGCCGCCGCTGCGTTGTCACCGGCACCTCCCGCCACAACGACTGTGCCCTTCAGGCCCCATTCTTGCGCCAGTTCCTTGCGCAGGGTGCCTGCCGCATCCGAACCTTCGACAAGGCGCGGCATCTGCTCGCGCCGCATGTAGCTGGCCTCCAATAGAAAGTCCGACCATTGTCGCTTGCCCACATCCAACCAAGATGTTCCCGCGCTGTCGGACATATCCGCAACATAGTCGCCAGTGAGGTAAAAATTGAGATAGGCTGCAGGCAACAAAACCTTGTCTATGGCATTAAAGACTTCAGGCTCGTTGTTGCGAACCCATTTGAGTTTTGGGGCGGTGAACCCCGGAAAGACAATATTCCCTGACAGATCGCGCACACCATCTGTTGCATCCAGCTCCCCTGCTTCCGCATGGGAACGTGAGTCATTCCAAAGAATGCAGGGCCGCAAGACCTCACCCGCCTTACCCAAAAGGGTCGCCCCATGCATATGGCCGGCAACACCTATGCCGCGCAAATCGGAAAATTCCGGAAAAGTCTCGCGCATCTCGCGGATTGCAGCGTCCAGGGCTACAATCCAATCCGCCGGATCCTGCTCGGACCAACCATGCTGAGGATGGGTTGCGGTGTAGTACTGCTGGGTCGACCCGATTGGTTGGCCCTCTTCCGTGACAAGCAACGCGCGCAAACCTGATGTTCCAAGGTCAATTCCGAGAAACGTCATTTAGGTGCCTTTCAGATATTGGCCGACAGTGGCCTCTACGCCATCCTTGTAGAGCCTATGCAGCCACCTTTCAAAGGTGTTGGCAAATTGCGCAACGTCACCAAGATCACCGTAGACCTCCCGCATCTCAAGCCACCGTTTTGGCGTGTCGCGGGCCGCTTTGGCACGCGCACTGAGTTGGGGCCAAACAGGGTCATTGGCAGCAACCCTACTGCCGTCTTCACGCAGGCCCAGACACATCCGTGCCCATGTCGCCTCAACAAGGGCCAGCCCATCAACTGGTGCCCCCGAGGCAAGCGCATCGCGCAAAGTCGGCAGGATGAACCCAGGGTGCCGCGAGGATCCGTCAAAGGCGATGCGTCTAATGGTGTCCCTCATGGCCGGGTTGGCAAACCGGCGCGCGGTCAGATCCAGATAGTCCTGCGGTGACATGCCGGGCACAGCTCGGACACAGGGCAGGACTTCGTCCCGTTCAACCTTGAAAAAGAACTCACGGACTGTTTCATCGGCCATTGCCTGCGCCACTGTTTCGATACCCAGGAGCTCGGCTGTGGCGGCAATGATCTGATGCCCACCATTCAGAACGCGAATTTTCTGGATCTCGAAACCATGTACATCCTGCGAGAATGTGGCCCCAACCTTGTCCCAATCCGGGCGACCCGCGCAAAAGTCATCCTCGATCACCCATTGGCGAAAATTTTCGTGGCAGACGGGAGCAGTATCCTCCAGCCCCAGTTCGTTGGCCAAACCAAACTCTTTGGGGCCTGTTGCCGGAACAATGCAATCGACCATTGAATTTGGAAAACTGCAATTTGTGTCGATCCAGTCTGCAAGCCCGGGGTCACTGAGCCGTGCCAAAGAGACAACGGCTTGACGCAGAACAGTGCCGTTACCTTGCAAGTTGTCGCAGCTTTGCAGCGTGAAAGGGCCAAGCCCCTGATCCCGCCTTATTTTGAGCGCCGCGACAATCGCACCAAAAGCTGTAGACGGGGTCTCAGGGGCTGCTGCATCCCGCACGATCTCGGGGTGATCCTTGTCAAATTTCTTGGACACCGGATCAGTGTAGTATCCCCCTTCGGTAACTGTCAGCGACACAATACGGATCTCTTTTTCAGCCACCTGGGCGATTAATGGTCCATTGCCTTCCTCAACCGCCACATAGCCGATCATCGACCCCACGATTTCAGCAGAATTGCCCCTGGGGTCAATCTGGATCAATGTGCTCAAGTAGTCCTGCTTGGCCAGTAAGTTGCGCATATCTCTGTCGTAGGCACGCACACCGGCCCCGATGATCGCCCAGTCCTGCGCTAGTCCTTGCTGCATCAGGCGGTGCAGATACCACGACTGGTGCGCCCGGTGAAAATTGCCTACGCCGATATGAACGATCCCCGGCGAGAGGCGCTTGCGGTCATACAGCGGGCGTTGGACCTGCGCAGGCAGACTTTCCTGCATCTGTGTCGCCAGGCCGCTCATTCTGCGGGACTTTCTGTCTGTATCAGCAAATAGCGCGCCACATCTTCCAGCCGTTCAAAGACATGGGAGGCACCTGCCTCCCGCAAGATTTTGGCATGGCTGTCTCGCTTTCCCTCCAGGTGGCTGCCACCGACAAATCCAATGGCGGGAATGCCCGCAGCCCGTGCGCCTTGCACCCCGTGAGGGGAATCCTCCAGCACGATGCAATCGCCTGGCCGCATCTTGAGCCGTTCCAACGCCAGCAAAAACAGGTCTGGCGCAGGCTTTCCTTGTTTCACTTCTGCCGCGCTCGTGGCGGTGCCCTCAAACCAGCCTGCCAACCCCGACAACTCCAAAGTTGCAGCCATACGTTTGAGCGATCCCCCCGTGGCAATCCCCAGGGCACATCCCCGCGCCTTCAGACTGAGCAACAGCTCGGTTGCCCCCGAGATTTGGCGCAATTTGGTCTGGTAGGTTGTCAGCAATTGTGTCTCTACGCGCTGCGCAAAGCTATCGGGAACTGGCGCGCCAAGGCGAGCAGAGGCATAGTCAGCGATCACTGGCATCGCAACGCCAAGAAACCTGTCCCCGATCTCTTGCGCTGTGGCATCCGGGATCCCAAGCCTGCGCATCTCAGAGGCGATCGCCTCCAAAGACAACGGCTCGCTATCTACCAGACAGCCATCCAGATCAAAAATCACGCCGCTGACAGCCGACATCAGATGTGTTGCCCTGTCTTGCGGTCAAAGAGATGCACATCCTCCGGATCAATCACGAAACCCAGTTTGGAACCGGGCCGGGCGCTGATCCGTTCTTTAACAAGCGCATCAATCAAATCGCTACCAGAGCGCGCAAAAATCTGCGTCTCTGACCCGGTGGGTTCCACGGCAACGATTTCCATTTCAACGCCCCCTTCCCCAATCCGGACGCATTCAGGACGCACGCCATATGTAACCGCTTGGCCCTCCGCCGCCGTAGTCTGTGGCAGCGGCAGTTTTAGACCACTATCGGACTGAAACACCCGACTGCTGCCGTCCGATGCGATTTTGCCATGGACAAAATTCATTGACGGAGACCCGATAAACCCAGCCACGAAGGTGTTGACTGGATTATCGTAGAGATCCAGCGGGCTACCGATTTGTTCGACCCGCCCATCGCGCATCACAACGATCTTGTCGGCCATTGTCATTGCCTCGACCTGATCATGCGTAACATAGACGATGGTTGTTCCAAGACGTTGATGCAGCTCCTTAATCTCAATGCGCATGGTCACGCGCAGCTTTGCGTCAAGGTTCGACAACGGCTCGTCAAACAAAAAGACCTGCGGATCACGCACAATCGCCCGCCCCATCGCTACCCGCTGTCGCTGACCGCCAGATAGCTCTTTGGGATAGCGATCAAGATACTTGGTCAGATCCAAAATTTCGGCGGCCCCTTTGACCTTTTCAGCGATCTCGGCCTTAGAGCGTTTTGCCATCAACAAGGGGAAGCCGATATTGTCGTATACGGTTTTGTGGGGGTAAAGCGCGTAGCTTTGGAAAACCATCGCAATGTCACGTTCTTTTGGCAGCACGTCATTCACCACGCGCCCCCCGATGGATATTGTGCCATCGCTGATTTCTTCCAGCCCGGCCAGCATCCGCAGTAAGGTAGACTTGCCGCAGCCGGACGGGCCGACCAGCACCACAAACTCACCATCTTCGATATCGACGCTCACGCCGTGCATGACCTGCGCCGCACCATAGCGCTTGATCACTTTGTCGATTGTTACGTTGGCCATCTTTGTGATCCCTTATTGCGGCAATTCGATCTGCATCTTCACATCCGCCGGTGGGGCGGAAGCGGCGATTTCAAAAGCCTGCATACTGTCTGAAAAGTTGAATGTCCGCGTGATGAGCGGTTTGACGTCGATTGCGCCAGAGCTGAGCATGCCAAGACAGCGCGGAAACACATGCGCGTAGCGAAAGATGTTTTCGACCCGCGCTTCGCGGATCATTGCCGCCCCTGCATCATACTGGATAGGGTCCGGCTGGCCGCCAATCATCACCACACAGCCGCCTGGACACAAAGGTTCGAACACCGTTTTGGCTGCGTGCGGGCTGCCGGTCGCCTCGAAAACGACATCAACACCCCAGTCATCGGTGTCGCGGCTCACCAAATCCGTGAGGCTTTGCCTGGTCACATCAACGGGAATGATCGCAGGGCTAAGCGCGCCTGCAATTTCCAGCTTCTTTGCGGCAAGATCAGTCACATAGACACGGGCACAGCCGGCTGCGAGTGCAGAGAGTGCCGTCACAAGCCCAATAGGCCCCGCCCCCATGACAACGGCATTGTCACCGGGCTTTACCCGCGCCTTAGTGGCGGCATGCACCCCAACGGCCAGCGGCTCTACCATGGCCGCCTCAGCGAAGCTCACATTGTCAGGCAATTTGAAAGTAAAGGCTTCGGGATGCACACAGGTCGGGCGCAGGATGCCATGCACCGGCGGCGTCGCCCAAAACCGCACAGCCGGGTCAATGTTGTAAAGGCCCAATTGGGTCGCCCGGCTGTTGGGGTCAGGGATGCCCGGTTCCATGCAGACCCGGTCGCCTTCCTTTAGGGTGGTGACCTCTGCGCCAACTTCGATCACGGTGCCCGAAGCCTCGTGCCCCAGGATCATCGGCGCGTTGACCACAAATGGGCCAATGCGTCCATGCGTGTAATAATGCACGTCGGACCCGCAGATCCCCACCGTGTGCAGCTTGATGCGCAGATCGCGCGGGCCAAGATGCTCTTCGACCCGATCGATCTCCGGAAAATCTCGTAGGCTGAGGTCGTCTTTCTTTTCAAGGACAAGCGCTTTCATATCTCAGCCTTTCTTGATGATAATGAAGGCCAGAGCAGCGGCACTGGCATTTGCGATCCAGATCGACAGCCCCAGGGGCTCGATGAAGCGAAACCAAAACAGGCACAGCGCAATCCAGATCACGACCGATATGAACAACCGGTCGAACCAATTGGTCTCGATTGGCAAAAATCCAGTGGGCTTGACGGTGTTCTTTTGGGCGTCTTCCTCTTCCAAAAGGGCCGAAATCAGCGGTTCTTCGGGGTGATCGCTCATGGCTTATCCTTTCACCGCACCAAAGGTCAGACCGGCAACAATGTGTTTTTGCACAAGGCCAAAGACAATCAGCGCCGGGATCAGCGTAAAGACTGAAATGGTCGCCATAACCCCCCAAGCCGTGCCCGTGGTGGTGACATATTCCGATAGGCCCGTTGTCAATGTGCGGGCGTTAAAGTTGGTCAGCGTCGCCGCCAACAGGTATTCATTCCAGGCAAAGACCCAGGTCAGGATCAGTGTCACTGCTAGGCCAGGGCGGCATAGCGGAAACACGATCTGAGTGATCACCTGCCATGAACTTGCCCCATCCACATAGGCGGCTTCATCCAGCTCTTTGGGAATACCATCCACAGTTGGGCGCAGGGTCCAGATCGCAAAAGGTAGATTGAAGGTGCAATAGACCAGGATCATGCCGATCCTTGTGTCCAGCAGCTTCCAGTCCCCCACGGTGTAAACCTGCGTCATCAACAAAAAGAGCGGCAGCAGGAACACCGCTGGCGGTGCCATCCGGTTTGTGATGGTCCAGAAAAAGATCGACTCCTTGCCGCTCATGTTGAACCGCGACAGGGCGTAGCAAGCAAAGAAGCCAAGCACAGTGCAGATCACCGCGTTGCCGGTCGATATGATGACAGAATTCAGCATATAGCTGCGCAACAGCCGATCGCCCCAGACTTTGGCGTAGTTGCCCCAATAGGGATCAGACAGGATCAACTCTGGAGTAGAGAAAAGCTGCACGGCCGGTTTTACCGAAATGACAAACAGCCAATAGATCGGGAACAGGGTCAGGAGGCTGACAAGGCTCCAGAAGATCAGGCCAATGATCGGGCTTGGCTTTCTCATGGCGTCAGTCCTTTTTGCTGCGTGGCGCCAGCATGGTCACGTAAAGCAACCAGCACGACACGATTGTGAGATACAGAACGATCACGGAAATCGTTGATCCGTAGCCATAGTTCGTCTTTGGGAAGACCTCTTTGAAGATATGCACCCCGACAAACCGGGTCGCTGAACCGGGGCCGCCCCCCGTCAGCATCCAAACTTCATCTACAGTGCGCAGCGCATCCATCAGACGGATAAAGACGGTGGCGACCACAGCGGGCGCGATCATCGGAAGGGTAATGTGCCAGAATATTTGGCGTTTTCCGGCACCATCGATCTGCGCCTGCTCAAAAGGATCCTGCGGCAAGGACACAAGAGCGGCAATCAGCGTCAATGTAACCAGCGGCGTCCAGTGCCAGATATCCATGATGACAATTGTGGCAAAGGCGGCAGGTGCTGAGGTGCCGATGTTCATCGAGATACCAAACCATTCGTCCAGATAATGCGGGATGATTCCGATCGAGGGCGTGGTCATCAGCTTCCAGACCGATCCCACGATGATCGGGGCCATGATCAGGGGAAGCGTGTGGATGGTGCGGAAAATCGCCTTGCCCGGAAAATCGCGCATAAAGGCCTGGGCCAGGAAATACCCAATGATCAGTTCGGACAAGACAGCAAAGAAGACAAACATCACCGTCACCCCGACCGAATTCAGGAAGGCCGAATCAAATACGATCTTTCGGAAGTTGTCCGCACCATTGAAAACCATTTCAGGGTTGACCGCGAAAGGGTTCCAGGAATGGAACGACACATAGACCACATAGATAAAGGGCAGCACGCCGAAAAAGAAAAGAATGACCAAAGTCGGTGCCAGCAGTATCCAGCCAAGTCTCTTGGATTGCATGAAGTCTGTTCCCCCATTGTTTTGATGCAAGGATGCTCGCACCAAACCGCCGCTTCTCTAGTTTTGTCGTTTGTTTAATGTGGGCCGCCGCAACGCGTGCGGCGACCCCTTTCGTAACCGGGAGAGAGGTTACTTGCGGTATCCAAGATCAGAAAGCGTTGCCTCTGCAGCCGCTGCCATCTGGTCAAGACCTTCTTGTGGGGCAAGATCGCCCAGCAGGATTTGGTAGAAAATCGGCGCTGTTGCTTCCCGCACCTGCGCGTGGAACGGATAGGCCGGAGCCCCGGCAAACAGGTAGCCCTTGTCCTTGATCAAATCATAGTAACCGCCAAGCTCTTCGTTGAAGGCAACAACCTTAGGGTCTTCGTAGGTCGCTGTATTCGTCACGCGTGGTGCAGCAACGGCCCAGTTTGGCTGAACTTCGTTCTGGCCAATGTACTGAAGGAACAGCGCAGTCGCTTCCTTGTTCTTTGACGAATGCGGCATACCGAACGCGCCGCCATCATAGTAGCCTATATAGCCGTCGCCAGATTCCGCTTCGGCCAGTACACCATCAGCGAGTGGCGGCAAGGCCACGCCGACCTTGCCCACAACTAGGGACTTTTCTGCGTCCGCAGCGATCCACCCGGCGTTTTCGCCGTAGACAAGCCCCTGCGCTGCACGGCCCGCGCCAAAGGTTGTGCCTACTTCTGTCCATGTGGAGGCAGGGCTTTCTGGTGGCGCAATATCGCGCATGCTCAGCCACCAGGTCATCGCTTCGACGGCTTCCGGGCCATTCATCGCCCCGCCATTTGCGGTAGAGGCCGCATAGTTGTTGTCCGGATCAATGCCCCAATTATAGACGCCGAAAGTTGGTGCAACAGACTCGTAGTATTCATACCAGGACGCCACGTGCCCGGTATGCGCCTGTGCTGTCGTGCCCCACAGATCCATATCATTGGCCTTGCCGTAGTCGGTAAAGAACTGCGCGATTTCAGCATATTCGGCATGGGTTTTGGCAGGGACGAGATCACGGCCGGTCTGCGCCTTGAACGCAGACTGGATATCCGGATCTCCAAACAAGTCGGTCCGATAGAGATAGACCTTCAAGAAGGCCTCCATCGGAACGCCATAAAGGTTGCCTTCAGCATCTTTGAAATAGTCCGCAAATGTCGTGAAGTTGGCTTCGTCGTAGCTCGGCGCTTTCAGGGCTGGGTGATCAGCCAGATAGCCGGTGAGGTCGGTCAAGAACCCTCGCGCAAGGTAGGAATAGATAATGTCCTGTTCGATATAGGCCATATCGTAGATGCCAGTTCCAGCTTCCATGTCCTTGATCGCCTTGTCGAACATCTGATCCCAAGATGTGGTTTCAACATCAACTCGAATGCCTGTCAGAGCTTCGAACTCCGGCGCAAGAACTTCACGGATGTAAAGCGACGGTGGCGATGATTCCGTCACACCCCGGATGGTTACGCCCTGATAGGGTTCAGCGGCATTTTTCCAGAATTCAGCACGGCTTTCAGCGAAGGACGCGGTGGCGGCCACTGTTAGTGCAAGCGCGGAAGCGCCCAGTTTTAATGCAAAGCTCACGGTATTCCTCCCATTTCAAATCGGAGTACAGCGCAGGCTTTCGACCGCAATATGCAGTGCGATTCGCGCCACCTCCCAAGCAAACGATACAAATGTAGATTTTTTATGCAAGTGTAATTTTTCAGATGTATGACTTGCCCAACATATGTAATTCTGCCAAAATTCATCGTGGCAGACCCGCGCAAATGCACCACAATGCAAGGAAGGACATCGGCTTGGCCCGCGAACCAATTGAAGAAAGCGATGCTTTCGTAACAGAAATCTGTTGGCATTATTATGTGAACGAAATGACCCAGGCTGAAATTGCCCGCCTGCTCGATGTCACGCGTTTGCGGGTAAATCAGGCAATTCAGCGGGCAAAATCCCTCGGCTTTGTGAAGATTCAAATCGAGTCCCCCTTTCTGCCGCGCATCGAATTGCAAGAAGAGCTGAAAACCTGTCTCGGTCTGAAACGTGCAATCGTCAGCCCTTCAAATGAAGCAGACTATGATTATCACAAATCTGTCGGTGCCGCCCTTGCTGCTCTTTTGACAGAACGTCTGGCGGCGGGTGACTGGAAATCTCTGGGCGTTTCATGGGGGTTGACCCTGGATTCCGCAATTCGAAAGCTGCCACGGCAATCTCACCCAGATCTTGAGGTGGTTTCGATCCTTGGCGGCACGGCGAAGGGCTCCACGCTCAATTCCTTTGGGATCGCCTCGGGCTTTGCCAATGTGCTTGGCGCACACTATTCCGTGCTGACAGCACCGATCTACCTGTCCGAAGGAATCGACCGCGAGGTCTTCCTGTCGCAATACGCGCTCAAAGAGCACTTTGAGAAATTTTCCTCACTGGATGCGGTGCTGCTCACCTGCTCAAACGTCTCGGAAAAGTCCTTTCTGGTTGAACATGGGTTGCCTCAGGGGCTGACCCCTGAAGCCTTGATTGACGCGGGCGCAATCGGTGATGTTTTGGGCAAATTTCTGGACCGGGATGGCCGTTCGGTTTCGGCACAGGTCGACAACCGAACTGTGGGGATGCCTCTGGAGGAGGTCATCGAAGTCCCTGAGAAGATCATGGCCGCCGCAGGCCCTCATAAGGTTGAGATCCTCAAGGCGGCATGCCAACGCGGTCTCGTCGATACGCTCGTCACCGACGATACAACGGCACGTCTGCTGCTCAAATCGGTCGCCAATCAGAGCGCGGCGGCAGGGTAAAGGATAGGCCATGGCACTTGCACCTGACAGGCTGGGACCAACGATTTGTATCGGAGAGATCCTTGCGGAGGTCGTCGCAACAACTGTTGGGTCAGGATTTGCAGAGCCGATCCCAATGCTCGGCCCCTTTCCCAGCGGCGCGCCAACCAGCTTCATTGTGCAGTGCAGTCGTATCGGCGGATCTGCTGCCATGATTGGAGCGGTTGGCGACGACGCATTTGGCCAGCTCAACATTGATCGAATGACACGCGAGGGTGTCGATGTTTCAGGCGTCAACATCGATCCGGACCTGCCAACCGGCACCGCCTTCGTGCGGTATCGCCCTGATGGGACCCGCGACTTCGTGTTCAATCTGTGGACCTCCGCAGCCGGACGCCTAGCCTGGACAGATGCGGTTGATGCTGTGGTGTCCCGTGCCGGACATCTCCATGTCGGGGGCACATTGCTTGGGGTCCCGGCGCTCTGGTCTATGGTTGAGTGCGCCGCACAAAGGGTTAGGGCACGCGGTGGAACCGTCTCGTTTGATCCGAATATGCGTAAGGAATTGCAGTCGGACCGCGAAACAGCCGCTCGGGTCTCTGCCATGCTGGCGATGACAGACCTGCTATTGCCGTCGGGCGAAGAACTCTTCCTTGCCGCCGAGATGCCGCAGCAAAACGGTGAGGAACAGGCAATCAAACATCTGTTCTCCCTTGGGATATCAGAAATTGTGACCAAACGTGGTGCCCAAGGATCAACCGCATATCAAGTTGCAGGCGATGCCACGCACGCACCGGCATTTGTGGTTGAGGAAATTGACCCAACCGGCGCAGGCGATTGCTTTGGCGGGGCCTATGTGGCGACCCGTCGACTAGGAATGCCCGTTGATCAAGCGCTGATCTATGCCAATGCGGCGGGAGCCCGAAACGTGACCAGACGCGGCCCAATGGAAGGTGCTGGCACACAAGGGGAGCTGGATGCCTTCATGGCCGGAACGGAGCGGGTCACATGCTCCACCTGACCGACCTCGCCAAATTGCACCGCGCGGGAACACCCTGGGGCATGACATCAATCTGCTCGGCCCATCCGCTGGTCCTGCGCGCAGCTTTGCAACACGGACGCGATACAGCGAGCCCCGTTTTGATCGAAGCGACTTGCAATCAGGTCAATCACTTGGGGGGCTACACCGGCATGACGCCTGCCGATTTTGCGGATCTGGTCTACGATCTGGCACAACAAGAGCGCTGCCCTTCTGAGCAGATCCTTCTTGGTGGTGATCACCTTGGGCCCAACCCATGGCGAAACCTGCCCGCCGATGAGGCAATGGGGCAAGCCTGCGAGATGGTCTCTGCCTATGTACGAGCGGGTTTTTCAAAGCTACATCTGGATGCCTCTATGGGCTGTGCCGAAGAACCTGCGGCGCTCAACGATGAAACAACTGCAAGACGCGCGGCCCAACTGGCGCTGAGCGCCGAAGCGACCGCGCGCGCTACCGGGGACACTGCGCCCCTTTACATTATTGGGACAGAGGTACCGCCTCCCGGGGGGGCAGACCACGCTCTGGGCGAGATCGTCCCCACCAGTGCCAGTGCCGCCCAGGCCACCTTTCGGACCCATCAAAAGGTGTTCAAAGAAGAGGGCCTGTCACAGATGCTTGACCGGATCGTTGGGCTGGTGGTGCAGCCGGGAGTGGAATTCGGCAACCACAACATTGTTGTCTATGACGCCGCAAAGGCAAAGCCGCTAACAAATGCTCTGGGCTGCCTCGAGGGCCTCGTATTTGAAGCACATTCGACCGACTATCAGGGCGAAAAGCCCCTGTCCGAACTGGTCCGTGACGGTTTCCCGATCCTCAAAGTTGGACCTGAACTGACATTTGTATTGCGCGAGGCCCTATATGCGCTCGACCTGATCGCCAGTGACCTTTTACCAGATTACGGCGACCGCCCACTGGCGCGCACCATGGAACGCGTGATGCAGGCCGCCCCAGAAAACTGGGCACGTCACTACACCGGGCGCCCAGCACAACAGCGGCTGATGCGCCACTACTCCCTGTCAGATCGTATCCGCTATTATTGGGCCAGACCCAAAGCACAGGCGGCCGTCGCCCATCTGCTGGAGGCGCTGCAGGGCCAGATCGTTCCATTGCCGCTGATGTGGCAACACATGCCCGGCGCCTCCCATGCTGCGGGCAAAGCCCTAGAACCCGAAAGCATTCTGATTGAACGCATCAGGGAAAGCCTCAGCACCTATCACGCTGCCTGCACCCCAGGAGCGGTCACATCGGAGTTTAAGGAGCTAGCCCCATGACATCCCAATTCAAAGGTAAAAGCGTCATCATCACTGGGGCAGGAAAAGGCATCGGCCGTGCCTGCACCATCGAAATGGCAAAGCGTGGCGCAAAGGTCATTGCCATGGCGCGCACCCAGGACGATCTGGACAGCTTGGCCGAGGAAACCGGTTGCAGCTCAATCACCGTCGACCTGATGGACAACAGTGCCGCCCGCGCCGCTATGAAAGACGCCGGTACCTGTGATTTCCTGATCAACTGCGCCGGAACCAACGTGCTGGAGACGGTGCTGGAGATGACAGATGAAGGCTACGAAGCCGTCATGGGCATCAACCTGCGGGCCGCTCTAATCTGCGCCCAGGAGTTTGCACGCGCCCGCGTTGCCGCTGGTGGAGGTGGGGCGATCCTAAACGTCACCTCCATCGCCGGGCACCGCGGATTTGAGGAACATATGTGCTATGCGGCCTCCAAGGCCGGGCTAGAAGGCGCCACACGCGTCATGGCCAAAGAGCTAGGCGCGCACGGGATCCGAGTGAACGCCGTCGCACCTACCGTTACCATGACCGAATTGGCCGCCGCTGCCTGGTCGGATCCAGCCAAGAAAGATCCGATGATGGTGCGCCACCCTATTGGCCGGTTCGCCGAGGTCGAGGATGTTGCCCGATCCATTGTCATGCTTCTGGGCGACGACGCCCCCATGGTCACTGGCGCCATTCTTCCAATTGACGGCGGCTTTCTCTCCGTCTGACCCATCCAACCTGAACGACAAGGAGGCCCGCTATGGCCGAGACACTCCATGGAAAAATCGCGGCTATCACCGGGGCCGCTTCTGGCATCGGACTTGCCGCCACCGAAGCCCTGCTAGCCGAAGGGGCTCAAGTTGTCATGGTGGATCGTGACGAAGCGGCCTTAGCGGAACAGGCATCGCGCTTGGGCGAAGGGGCCATCGTGCAAGTGACCGATCTGCTGGACCCCGAAAGCTGCAAGGCGATGGTTCCCGAAATCTTGGAAAAGGTGGATCATATCGACATCCTGCACTGCAACGCTGGCACTTACATCGGCGGTGATCTGGATGAAACCGATCCGGACACCATCGACCGGATGTTGAACCTGAACATCAATGCGGTGATGAAAAACGTCCATGGGATGATCCCCCATATGAAATCACGCGGGACAGGCGACATCTGGGTGACCTGCTCGGTCGCAGGCCATTCGGCTATCCCATGGGAGCCTGTTTACTCAGGCTCCAAATGGGCGGTGACCTGCTTCGTTCAGACCATGCGTCGCCAATTGCGCGAACATGGGATCCGTGTCGGCCAGGTCTCACCCGGGCCAGTGGTGTCAGCGCTTCTTGCCGACTGGCCAGAGGAAAACCTGCGAAAAGCCAAGGAGAACGGATCGTTGATCGACCCCTCCGAAGTCGCCGACGCCTTGATCTTTGCCCTCAGCCGCAGGCGTAACGTCACGATCCGCGATATGGTGGTGCTTCCCACCAACTTTGACATCTGACGCCACAGATATTTCGCCCCTGGAGGCGCTCATCAGCAACAAAAATGACAGCCTCGTTTCGCTCTTGCGGGACATAGGAGGGACACAAAACCGATAGAGACTATGATGAACCAGTGCTGACCTTAAGGGTTTGCTTCCCGCTTCAAACAGGGGGGCTAACCGATTTTGCACTGGGTCTGTCCCAAAGACCTACCTGCCCTGCTCTGCTGCATGCTAGGAGTTGTGTTGGTAATATTGGAGATGTCTATGACCCACGTTCTGATTGTTGACGATGAGCCCCTTCTGCGGGAGGAACTCCAGGAGGCCCTGGAGCTTGAAGATCTGGATGTATCTGTCGCGGAGTCGGTGCCCGACGCGCTTGCACAATGTGCCAAGATGTCTTTTGACGCAGTGGTCACTGACCTAAAAATGCCAAACATCGGCGGGCTTGAATTGCTCCGTCAGCTCAACCAAGACGGCTATCAGGGTGCGATGTTTGTGGTCAGCGGACATGGCGCGGAATCGTCTCGCGAAGACGCCATGGCCCTGGGCGCGGTGGCCTGCTTTGCCAAACCCATCGATACAGACGAGCTGGTCGAAGCAATCAATAACGCGGTTTAGGTCTTGCCGTTGGTATGGGGGAGTACCCATTGGAGCAGGCCCTCTACCCTTTCGGGTATATCCAATAATTTCATAGGGATATAATGCAATTATAGGCATTGTGTGCAATTGCATACTTAACTCATAGTGAGACGGAGACGTTTACATGGATGGAGTTAAAGATGACTTTGAGTACACAAAACGACGCCACCCCTACCCTGACCGTTCTTGTTGTGGACGATGACAGAGACGCCCTAGAAGAGCTGCAGGATATTGTCGATCTCGAAGGGTGGAGCGCCATCATTGCCGACAGCGTCGACATGGCCCTGGAGGTGTTGGAATGGTACCCCCACATCGCTGTTGTGGTGACGGACGTGCATTTCGTGGACCCGTCGGGAGACACCTCCAACGGATTTCAGCTGATGTCACGGGCCAAGGCCCGTTTCCAGGAACGCGCGCTAAGTTTTGTCGTGCTGAGCGGCGATCCTTCTGCCCTGCAATCCACCCAACAGACAGGCGCGGTTGATTTCCTGTCAAAGCCACTTGATCCTGAGAAGCTGATTGAAGCCGTACGTGTCGGAGCGCAAAAGGCAGGCCCCCAAGTGGCCCCCTCAGCCTTGGCCGAAACCGGCGAGAATTTGCTGAAGAAGGTGCAGCGTATCACCCAAGACGTGCATGCCGCCAACCTTCAGTCCAGCGGAGGTGTCGCATGAAAGCGCTTAAAGCTTCGATTGCAGCGCTCTGCGTGGCCTTCACCGCCCCGGCCGAGGCCGGGGAAATCGCCGGGGAAGTCTCTGACGGGGAAGAAGTAACCTTTGGTATTGTGCCCCAACAATCCGCCAGCCGCCTCGCCCGTATGTGGGGCCCCTTTCTGGCCGAACTGGGCCAACAGACCGGAACCACCTTCCGCTTTCGCACCACAAAGGACATTCCAACCTTCGAGGCCTGCCTGGCCGTGGGCGCCTTTGACCTTGCTTACATGAACCCGATGCACTACGCGATCTTCTCCACCGAAGCCTCCTATCGAGCCATCGCCCATCAAGAGGGCAAACGCCTGAAAGGGGTGATGGTGGCGCGGGTAGATTCCGAGTTCAGTGAAATCGCTAGTCTGGATGGCCAAAACATCGCCTTCCCGTCGCCCGGTGCCTTTGGCGCCAGTATCCTGAACCGAGCCTCACTGCAGCGGGTCAACGTGAGCTTTTCACCCTCCTACGTCAAATCACACGACAGCGTGTATAGGGCTGTGGCTGCGGGGCTGATGGCCGCAGGCGGTGGGGTGACCCGCACCTGGAATGCACTGGATCCAGATGTACGGGCCCAGCTGCGCGTCATATATGAAACCGAAGGCTTCACCCCTCATGCTATCGCGGTCCATGAAGGTATCGCTCCAGACCAGACCCAAAAGATCCAGGCAGCGCTTTTGAACATGGCCACAACCCATCCGGAGCTGGTTCAAGGCATTGGCATGGCGGGATTTGTCGCGGCGAACGACGCTGATTGGGACGATGTGCGCGCCCTCGGCATGGCCCGTGATGAAACAGGGATCAAACATGATGGAGAGATCGCATGTCCTTCCGGCTGAAAACGGTTCTTGGAATTGCCCTGATCGAACTGACGGTCATGGCCGTCCTGATTGCGATCAACCAGTTCGCTCTGGGCGGTTCTGCCACCACGCAGCTTTACCAGCGGGCAGAGGCCACCGCGCGTGTTTTTGCCAACACCGTGGCTGATGCTGTGATTGCAACCGACCTGGCGACCCTGGATGCAACGATCGAAACCGCGGTTTCCAGCGAAGAGCTGACCTATCTACGTGTCAAACACCCGTCAGGCGTAGTGCTCTCTCAAGGGGGCGTCGAAACCGCTCTTGCGGCGCCCTTTGTTCGCGATGCCAGCTTTGACGACGCGCGCAGTGATCACCTGATCGATATCGATCTGCCAATCGAAGTCGAGGGGAGCACCTTTGGCACCCTAGAGCTCGGTCTTTCGACCCTGGCCGTAGAGAAGGAGTTGGCACAGGCCCTATTTTGGAACATATTGATTGCCGTCATCGGCATGTCCTTGGTGGCGGTCTTTGGCTTTGGCCTCGGCACCCTCCTAACCCAACAACTCCAATGGCTGCGTCAGGGCGCTCTGGATGTTGCCCACGGCAATCTGCAGAGCCAGATCGAGGTCAAGGGACGCGACGAGTTGGCCGACACCGCAAAGTGTTTCAATCATATGTCAAAGACCCTGGCCCGCGACCGTCGCATCCTTCAGGATCAGCAGGACGAGCTTTTGGCCAAACGCGCACGCGTCGAAGTTCTTGTTGGCTGTTTGCGCGACATCTCTCAGCGCAGCGCCACCATCGACGTTCCCGACACCGACCGCACCGATGAAATCGGGGACATGGCACGCGCGACTGTGGTGTTCCAGCACGCGATGCAAGCGATCGAGCAGGCCGGGCGGGAACAACAGCAGTTGATCTCTGCCTTTGATCAGGTCGAAGAACAGGTGGCCATTTTCACAGAAGACGGACAGGTTCTGTTCCTGAATGCAGCTTTCCGATCCTTCAACAAAGACATTCTCGCCGATTTGCCCAGTGATTTTTGTTTGCGCAGCTTTCTGGAAACCGGCCTGGAGCAATCGGCCTTCCCCGGCGTCGAGGACCCTGCCACCTGGGTGGATGACCAGATCCAGCGTGGCCACGGCATCCCACGAGAAGTGCGGCGGAATCCCGACCGAATTCTTCTGACCGTGCAGTCCTATGTTGACGGGATAGGGACAGTATTGTCAGCCAAGGATATTACCGATCTGCGCCAGTCAGAACACCAGTTGATCCATGCCTCCAAACTGGCAACCCTGGGTGAAATGGCCACAGGCGTCGCCCATGAGCTGAATCAGCCTCTTGGTGTGATCCGCATGGCATCTACGACCTGCGTTAAACGTATCGACAGGGATAAGGCAGAGATCGACTATCTGCGTGGCAAATTGATCCGCATCGGCGAACAGACCGAACGGGCCTCGCAGATTATCAATCACATGCGGATCTTTGGCCGCAAAGCTGAAGGCGTGAACCATCCCTTTGATCTACGCGACAGTCTGCAAGAGATGTCAGCCCTAGCCCGCACACAGCTGCACACCCTGGATATCGCATTGAAACTGGCAATCCCCGAAACAGAGGCGACCGTGGTCGGCGAAAAGGTCATCTTCGAGCAGGTTCTTCTTAATTTGATCAGCAATGCCCGTGATGCGATCGAGGCCGGCGAAGCCGGAGAGGGACAGATCTCTATCAGCGCTGAGTTTGCCACGGATCAAGGCCATGTCATCGAAGTCCGCGATACCGGCGGCGGCATTCCCGAAGATGTTCTGGACAAGCTGTTTGAGCCCTTCTTTACCACCAAAGGCCCCGGAAAAGGGACCGGCCTTGGGCTTTCGATCAGCTTTGGCACTATCCGCGATATGGCGGGCTCGATTTCTGCTACCAATCAAGACGGTGGAGCCTGTTTCCGCATTGTGCTGCCCGACGCCGGACATGGCCTGCATTCTTTGAGCGCGTAAGCACCAAGCCCGTATCGAGATGCGCAGGGCAGTTGCCGAAATCTGCCAGGCGATGTCGGAAATGGGCAATGCCACCGAGGGCGTGAAAGGATGGTTGCAAACCCGCGGAAGCGCTCGGTGCCAGAGCTTCACTCCGCGAGCAACAATTTGGGATCTGGCAAGTTGACGGCCATCACCTCTGCCAAGACCCATTTCAGCTAGATCGCTGCACCCTCGTCCGGTTTCAAACGCCACACAGGTCGCAGGCCTGCCCAAAAGGTCCAAAGCCGCGCCATTTCGAATGCCCCTTTGCAAAACCCTCCTCGTTCATGCGGAGACCTCGCTGGCCTGATAGCTGGATTTCGCCAGCCATTCTGGATTGATTTCAACCCCCCAGCCGGGCGCGTCGGTGACAGTGGCATGGCCAGCATCAATACCATAAGGGCACTCCACAAAAAGATCGCGCTGCCATGGATAAACATTGTCCCCTTCGATCGAAAATTCGAGGTACTTACCCGCGTTGGGGATCGCACGAAGCAGGTGCATGGTAAACAAAGTCACCATCGACAGATTGGCGCAATGCGGCGTGCAGGGCAGGCCTGCCTGGGCACCCATTTCAGCCACCATTTTAGTGCGATGCATCCCCCCAAGATAGAGTATGTCCGGCTGGATGATATCCACGGCCCGCATGTCAATCATACGCTTCCAGTGTTGCAGATCGCAGTCCTGTTCCCCCCCCGTTACGTCCAGGGTCAAAGTGTCCGATACCTTCTTAGTTTCGTCCATCAGCCAATAGGGGCAAGGCTCTTCAAAATGCTCGACGCCGTTTTGTTCCAGCATCTTGCCCACTTCAATGGCTTTTGCCGCCGAGTAGCCTGAATTGGCATCGACCAAAAGGGCAACATCACCCCCAACAGCCGCACGCACAGCGGGCACAATGGCCTCAGTGCGGCCAGGCCATTCGTCCTGGTCATGACCATTTTCACGAGCAATCCGAAATTTGAAGGCATCAAAGCCCTTCTCATCCCGCAGACGCGCCAAACGGGCGGCTTCGTCCTCCGGTGAGATGTCGCGCACCATAGAGCTGCCATAAGCACGGATTTTGCCTGCTGAACCACCAAGCAGTTCGGTCACAGGCTTGCCCGCCTGCTTTCCACGCCAGTCCCACACGGCAGTGTCCAGGCCCGCCATGGCACGACGCAGATACGAACCAGGAAACTTATGCTCCCGCTCCGGGATCTCACCCATCAAGCGTTCCAGATCATCGGTATCTCGCCCCAAGGCCCATGGGGCAATCTGGCGGTGCAAAACCTGTGCCGTGATGTCTGAGTTATAGGTTGAAACCTGCCCCCAGCCCTGGCTGCCGTCCTCCCCTGTTAGGCGGACAAAGCCAACAAATTCATTGGCAAAGGTTTCAAGTTTCATGATTTTCATATCAGCTTCCTGTGCCTAGGATCATTTCAGCGGCCCTGTAGGCCAGCATCATGGTCGGGGCGTTGGTGTTGCCCGATGTGATGTTTGGGAAGACCGAGGCATCCACCACACGCAGATTGCTCACCCCGTGTACCTTGAGGTTGGGATCCGTCACTGAACGGGTTTCCTCCGTCCCCATCCGGCAGGTGGACACCGGATGGAATACAGACCCACAACGGGCACGGAAATCCTCTAGGATCCCTTCGTCGGTCAGTGTTCGCAGGTCGGCATACATCGGCTCAGTCACCAGTTTCTGCATGATTGGCGCTTTCATTATCTGGGCGCAAAGGCGACCACCAGCGACGACGCGCGTTTCATCCTCAACCGTTGTCAGCGCGTTGGTTTGGATACGGGGCAAGGCGTCCACGCCTGCACCGGAAATGTCGATACGCCCACGGCTCGTGGGCCGACTAGGCTGCATTCCCAAAATGAATCCGGGGAAGGGATCAGGATTGATCACACTCCGCTTGCCAACTTTAGACGTCGTGTAGGTTATCGGGTTAAAGTAAAGCTGCTGATCCGGAAATGACAGGTCTGGGGTCGAGCGGAAAAACCCACCGCATTGGTTCACCGACAGCGACAGCGGCCCCTTGCGGGTCAGCAAATACTGTATCCCAACCATGACTTTACCATACCAAGGAGTCAGAATGTTGTTGAGCGAGGGTTCGCTGGATTTGAAGTAATAATTCACACCGAGGTGGTCCTGCAGGTTTCCACCTACATTTGAGTTTTCCTTCACAATCTCAATGCCATGCTGCGCCAGAAGCCCACCAGGACCGACACCGGAGCGCTGCAGTATCGCTGGGCTATGGACGGTGCCGCTGGAAAGGATGACCTGCCCAGCGGCAATACGGTGTATCTTCCCTTTCCAAAGAACATCCACACCTGTGGCGCGACCTTCTTCGATCACGACTTTCTGCACAGTGGCACGGGTGCGCAGTTCAAGATTTCTGCGCCCAAGTGCAGGCGTAAGAAAGGCCTGTGATGCAGACCAGCGGCGCCCGTTTCGCGTGTTGATACGATAGACTGTCCCGCCCTCGCCTTCTGGGTCATTTATGTTTTCGGTTTGGGGTAGCTGGCACTCCTCCAGAGCGGTGAAGAAGTTCTTATTCAACGGATGAATTTGGTCACGCACATCACTTACGTGCAGAGGTCCTGCGCCTGTTGTTGTGCCATCCGGGGCAACCTGCGTTTCAATTCTGTCAAACGTATCTTGCGCAGTTTCCCAGCCCCATCCGGTTGCCCCCGCACGTTCCCAATCGTCAAAATCATGCGGCAACCCGCGGCAATAGACCATGGCATTGATCGCACCGGACCCTCCGACCACCCGCCCGCGTGGGACGTAGTCTTGACGATTGGCAAGGGCTGGCTGAGCTTCGGTCTGAAAGCCGTAGTTCAGCTGCGCATTATAGAACAGCTTGCCATACCCCGCAGGCATGTGAATCCAGGGCGAACGGTCAGAGGGGCCGCTTTCCAGCACAAGAACCCGAGACGTGCCATTTGCGCTCAACCGTTCAGCCAATACGCAGCCTGCTGAGCCCGCGCCAACGATAATGTAGTCGAATTGCTCCATGCTATCCCCCGCAGTTTTGACAAAGTTTCTGACACGGAGAACTGGCATTCATTAAACAAATAATTTTTTGATGTAACCGAAGAAAAATTTGCACTATGGGTGGACAGCATGAGTGATATCCCCCCTTTACAGTGGTTGCGTGCCTTTGAGGCAGCCTCGCGAAATGGCAACTTTGCCAGCGCCGGGGATGAACTCTACCTGACTCCTGCCGCGATCAGCCATCAGGTAAGGTCGCTGGAAGAGCACCTGGGCTACCAGTTGTTTTCGCGCAAAAAACGCCCGATGGAATTGACCACAATGGGGCAGCTTTACCTGCCTTGGGTGATTAAATCCTTCGAAACCCTTCGGCTGGGCACGCGGGATGTTTTTGGCGCCAGAGACAGCCGCCCAGTGCGGATACGCTGCCTACCGACCTTTGCTCAGCTTTGGTTGCTGAAGAAATTGCCGGGTTTTCGCGCTCGCTTCCCAGAGGTGAATTTACAATTGCATATGGGCACCTGGGCCAGCGCGGTCCAATCGGACCAACTGGATGTTGAAATCCGGTTTGGAGATGGTGACTGGCCCGGACTGCGCTCGATACTCATAAGCCGGGACCCCGTTGTTCCGGTCTGCCACCCTGCCCTACGCCTCCCGCAGGGCAAGACGCTCTTGGCCTTGAAAGACGCTCCCTTGATCGAGATCATCGGTGTCGCCGACACTTGGCATCAGTTTTTCCTTCAGGAAAAATTGTCTCCCCCGACCCAGGGCGCTGCGCTCAACGTAGACCAAAGTATTGCTGCCCTTGAAATGGCCGCAAACGGCCTTGGGCATGCATTGGTGTCAGGGCTATTCGCCGCCCCCTATCTGGATGACGGGCGCCTCGTACCCTCATTGCCGCTGAAACTGCGCACGGATCACGCGATCTACGCCACATGCCCAGCGGGTCCGGTAAGCTACGGGTGTCAGGTGTTTCTGGACTGGATTGTTGAGCAATCATCTCCCATGCGTCAGGAGTGACCTGATTCAGGTACCGGCTATCTTTGCTGTACCAATCATCAACCACTTGCTCGCTACCATTGTGAACGACCATGGGCACATTCAGCCCAGGACCCAATTGTTTCTGCCAGAGGAAATGCTTCCCCATTCGAGAAACGAACTGTGACATGTCTGGCCTTTTCTGGTTGGGCGATGTGCAGATGGCACGTCTAAAGCCCCAATTCCCGAAACCACACGGCAAGCCCCGTGTTGATGATCGCCGGGTACTGAGCGGGGCTTTGTTGCACAAATCGGATGAGGTTCGGACTTCCCCTTTCCCCGGAGGGACTTATCCTGCTGTGCCTCCCCCCAAGAAGTGGTCCGCCCCTATAATTGGGACATCGGAGGACCATAGATGGCGATTAAGAGACCCAAGCCTGAAGAGATTGTCGTGAAGTTACGACAGGTTGAAGCATTGATGGGGCAAGGCATACCTCGGATAGACGCGATCAGACAGATCGGTGTGACTGAACAAACCTATTACCGCTGGAAGAAGAAGTATGGCGG
>CAJXIL010000006.1 GCA_913054455.1 uncultured Roseobacter sp. | reverse complement strand
AAATGCTGCAGGCCGCCATCGACGCCAGCCAGACCCATGTCACCGGCACCGTGCGTCTGAAACTCTACAAAGGCTCCGCCACCTGCGTTGGCCGCTGGTCGGATCACACACTCTATTCCGAGGCCCATGTGACCTTTGAAGAAGATGCCGGCGCCTATGATCAGACCGATGCGGCAGGCTTTATTCAGCTTAACGCCCTGCGTCTGAAGCTGCTGGCCGCCCGTGAGCGTCGCCTGAAAAAGTAACTCTCTGAGACCTGATCTCTGGTATTAGAAGGGCCGCACCAATGGGTGTGGCCCTTTTTAGTAGTCACAAATTGCTTCTACTACAGATTAAACAAACTCTTAATGATTTCAACCTTGAGAACATATATCTCAATATTGCTGTTTTTGAATTTTTGTCACCGTCACAGGAAGATTTTGAATTTCGCGGCGCCGCCAAGGAGTGGTTCGGCATCTGGATCGTCAACCTATTGCTATCTGTCCTTACCCTGGGCATCTATTCAGCCTGGGGTCCTTGGCCGGGCCTTTGCGCCCGGCACATGTCGAGGCCGAACTGGCCCCATCCTACACAGCGTTGTCCTCGAAGGTCAGGCTCTGTTCAACCTGTCCTTTTCACGCCAGCACAAACTCGACGCCGATACCTATGCCCTGCATCTGCTGAACAAATTAGGATATAGCCCCGAAGGTTTGGGACGCTTTTTCACGGAAATGTCCCGCTATGACGGCAGCACTGACTGGCTGTCCAGTCACCCGCTCAGCCGTGCACGCGTCAGAAACATTGATAGTTTCAAAGAGCGTCTGGCGCAGTAGTTCCGCATCCGCTAGGGTCTGCCAAATATCGGCGCAGACGGAGTTTGGGATGACAGATCAAGAGGATGACCTCTTTGAAGATGATTTCGCGGAAGAGCTGGAGATGTTTGTCGAAGCTCAAGACACCGTCTGGGCAGATGTCCTGGCCGAGTTGAGAGCTGGCAAAAAGACCGGCCATTGGATGTGGTTTGTCTTTCCCCAACTGGCAGAACTTGGCCAATCCCATATGGCGCAACTCTACGGCATCGAAGACCTCTCCGAGGCCAGTGCCTATCTGGGCCATGAGGTGCTGCGCGACCGCCTCGTTGAGGTCTCTTCGCTGATGCTCACCCATCAGGGAAAAGATGCCGCAGAAATTCTCGGCGCGACAGATGCTAAGAAACTGCGCTCCAGCATGACCCTCTTTGCTGCTGTTCCTGGCGCACCTGATGTCTTTGCAGAGCTCCTCGCCACCTTCTTTGCCGCCACCCCTTGCGATGTAACGCTAGAAGCCATCGCCTAGTCGTTTATTCAGGCTCTACTTAAGGGAGCTACCTCTTACTTTCCGCATCGTCAGGCTTGCCTGTTTCAAATGGCTTGCATACCCCTGCTCGTATCAAGAAGACTTCTAAGGGGCATACCAATGGCGCTAACAGACATCGCACAGGGCATATCCGACGGCCTTCAGGGCAAGAGTTTTGACGGATCCTTGAAGTTCGACTGTGGCGCAGATGGTGTCATAATATTGGCGGACGGGACTGCATCGACAGATGACCGCCACACCGATTGCACCATCAGCCTGACACAGGAAAATCTTGTAAAACTGCTGACAGGTAAGCTGAACCCAATGACCGGCGTCATGATGGGAAAGCTCAAAATTTCTGGTGACATGACCACAGCGATGAAATTGGGCAAACTGATTGCCTAACCGCTTTCATCTTTCCCCAAATATTCTGGGGGGAGCGCCCAGAGGCGCGGGGGGCAAAGCCCCCATCTCTCTCTCAGATTTTGAGCGTTTTCATCGCCTCATAATAGGGCATCGCCGCCTCCAATACAGGGCGTAGGTTATCAGGCACCTCTGGTAACGGCGCTTCTGCTCCGGCAAAGCCGGATGAATTCCACACCGCGCCATACCAGATGGGTGCCCAGACGCCATCCTCTGGATGACCGCCCTGGGGCCAGCTCAGCATCTTGGGGGAAAATGGCAAGCCGAGCGCATCGCAAAGCTGGTCCAGCTTGGCCTCGGGATCCTCACGAATATCATGGCTGTCGACAACCACGGGATCCTGGCCCCAGCTCCGACATAGCTCAATCAACTCTGCCTGTTGGCGAAAGCCGATATCATCCAGAACCGGATTTTCCCGTTTGGCGGCATAAGAGGCAATCACCCGCGCCGGGTGACGGATCAGGAATACATTTGTCACCTCACGCATCCACTCCCGTGGCACCCCCTCAATCATATGCTGGGTCATATGCTTTTGATAGAAATGAGGCTTTGCTGCGGGGACTGGCCCCAATAAGGCCTGTGCAACCTCTGCCGCGTCCTGGGATTGGCTCTCCAAAATCTCTGCACGCATCGGGTGCTGCAGACCAGTGAGCGCCAGATAGGCCGCATAGAATGGCTCATCCACGACCGCGCAGTCGCCGCGATTGCCAAAGGCATACATCATTGCCGTAGACAGATTGCGAGGCCCCGACCACATAGCAATTCGCATCAGGCGCACTCCGCGTCGATCATCGCTTTGTAAAGGACCCGAATACGCTCGGTCACTGGACCCATCTCACCACTGCCAATCTGCCGCCCATCAATATCACCAACCGGGGTCTGAGCGCCAAAGGTTCCTGTCAGAAAAGCCTCATCGGCCCCATAGGTATCGACGAGGGAATAGTTCCGCTCATACACCGGAATGTCATTGGCGCGGCACAGGTCGATGACTTTTTGCCGGGTAATCCCATTCATGCAGTAATCCCCTGTCGAGGTCCAAACCGCGCCTTTACGCACGATGAAAAAGTTGCAGGCATTGGTGGTGTTCACAAAGCCATTTACATCCAACATGAGGCCCTCGTCAGCCCCCGCTTTCTCGGCGGCAATACAGGCCAAGATGCAGTTCAGTTTGGAGTGGGAATTTAGCTTGGGATCCTGGGTCATCGGCAAGCCCCGCAGATGCGGCACCGTGGCCAGCCGGATTGGCCGTGGTAGATTCGGCTTGGAATGTTCCATGATGATCACCATGGTTGGCCCCTGCTGCGACAACGAAGGATGCTGGAAAGGACGTGTCTTGGGTCCACGGGTTATCATCAACCGCGCATGGGCGTCAGAGGTCATTTGATTGGCTTTCTGCGTCTCTAACAAAGCCTTTTTCACACCTTCGAGATCCAAACCAATATCCAGGTCAATCGCCTTTGCCGCCTCGAACAGCCGGTCCAGATGTTCATCCAAGAACGCCCAGGTGCCATTATATAGCCGCAACCCTTCCCAGACCCCGTCCCCCAGCATAAATCCGCTGTCATAGACGCTCACAGTGGCCTCGACCTTTGGGACAATCTTGCCGTTAAGGTAGATCAGAATCTCTTCGTTACGCTGATCTTCAGTCGCCTGATGGGTGCTCATTTTCTCGGACATGCTTGGGCTTTCTGACATGAAGGTATCTTTTGTGGGCACGCTAGAAGGATTGGATCCAATTTCCAAGCGGTAACTTGCGCTCACCTCCCCGTGACATTTGATGTCACAGGGTTGAGCCGACCCCAAAGCCCCTGCAGTGTGCAAAAAACGGAGGTCACCATGCAGATTTTCAAAACCCTGAAACCCGTCGCACTTACTGTCTTTATGCTGATTGCCCTGGTGCTGCGCAGCGAGGAAGCTGAGGCCCAGACGCACGAAACGCTCACAGTCGCAGGTGGGTGCTTTTGGTGTGTGGAAAGCGATTTTGAATCGGTGCCTGGTGTTATCGAAGCTGTCTCTGGCTACACTGGCGGGACGACCAAGAACCCCACATATGGTCAGGTTGGAAAAGGCGGCACTGGACATTTAGAATCTGTGCAGATCCTCTTTGATCCTGCGCGCGTCAGCCGTAAACATCTGCTGGAACTCTTTATCAGGTCCGTTGATCCCACTGATGCAGGGGGACAGTTCTGCGACCGTGGTGAAGTCTATAGCACGGCGATTTTTGTCTCTAACACGCAGGAAAAGACTCTGGCAGAGCAGGTTCTGGCCCAAGCGCAGGCCGATTTGACCCAACAGGTGGTCACGCCAATCCTTCCAGCCAAGACCTTTTATCGCGCTGAAGACTACCATCAGGACTACTACAAAGGCAGCAAACTGATTTTTACCCGGTTTGGCCCCAAACGTCAGGCTGCGGCCTACAAACGGTATCGCCAGGCCTGTGGCCGGGATGCGCGTGTGGCTGAGCTTTGGGGCGCGGCCGCTCCCTTTTCCAGCAATCACTGAAGGGCATCAGGGGGTCACCCCCTGCTGCGCGTCGCGCAATTCACCCACGTGAAATTTCTGGCCAAATGTAACCGGCAGAGAGTTTACCCAGAGCGTTTTGAGTTAGAACTGGGCGTTTTGAACTTCTTTTAGATCAGGGATCACGTCAGCGGTGCCATGGCGTGTCACCATCAGTGCTGCCGCCCGCGCGGCCAAGCCCATGGCCTGTGGCATGGGAAGTCCACGATCCAAACCAGACAAGACATAGCCAGTAAACGTATCACCTGCCCCTGTGGTGTCCACAGGGGTAACCGGCAGTGCTGCCACCTCTGAGACCTCATTAGAGGTGCTAGAATAGTGGCGCGCCCCTTTGGCGCCCAGGGTCACAATCACATCCGCTACGCCGAGAGCATCCGCGGATTTGCCAATTTCCTGTTGCAGTTGCTCGGCCTCAACTTCGTTCAAGAACAACAGATCAAGGTAGGGTAGAATTAGCCGCACAGCCTCTGCCTCAAAAGGAGCAGCCGCATAGGCCACCTTAAGCCCCAGGGCCTGCGCCATTTTTGCGGTCTCGACCTGCATATTGGTCTCGTTTTGGAGAACCAGAATATCGCCCGCATGTGCCATGCTGAGAGCCTGACCAACCTGATCTGTTGAGATCGCCCGATTGGCGCCGGGAAACAGGATGATCTGATTCTCACCCGCCTGATCCACCGCAATAATGGCATGGCCCGTGGGCAAATCGAGTGTGGCGATGTGGCGCGTATCCACACCGTATTCCATCAACCGTGCCACGGCCCAGTCGCCTTCGGGGCCAATAGCACCAATGTGGTGCACCACAGAGCCGGCGCGGGCGGCGGCGACCGACATATTGGCCCCCTTGCCGCCCAGGAACTGGTCCAACCCGGTGGCCGCCAGGGTTTCGCCTGCCACTGGCAGATGCGGCAAGGCATAGACCATATCGGCATTGATGGAGCCAAGATTCCAAATCGCCATGTTGTTACCCGATGTTGCAGGCTGCCAGAACCGCCATGTTCAACACATCATTGGCGGTCGAGGTGGTGGAACAAATCTGGATCGGTTTGTCGATGCCCGACAGAATTGGACCCACAACCGTAGCACCACCCATTTCCTGCATCAGCTTCACCGAGATCGAGGCCGAGTGACGGGCTGGAACGATCAAGATATTGGCAGGGCCAGTCAGGCGCTGGAAAGGATAGGCCTCTTGTGCGGCGGCATTGAGCGCCACATCGACGGTCATTTCCCCTTCATATTCAAAATCCACGCCACGTTTGTCCAAAACGGCCGGGGCGAGGTGCATTTTCTCCGCACGTTCTGAAACAGGATAGCCAAAGGTCGAGAAGCTGACAAAGGCCACGCGCGGGTCAAGCCCCATATGGCGGGCGACGCCGGCAGCGCGTTCGGCAATATTGGCGAGATCATTTTCATCTGGCCATTCGTGCACCAGAGTATCACCGATCAATACGATGCGCCCCTTATGTAGCAAAGCCGTCACGCCAGCAGCACCGTGGCTGTTATCGGCATCAAACACGTGGTTGATCTGATCCAGAACATGCGCCGATTTACGGGTAGCGCCAGTCACCAACCCGTCGCCATGACCATGGGCCAGCATCAAAGCCGAGAAGACATGACGGTCGCGGCCGACCAGACGATGCACATCTTTGCGGTCAAAGCCCTTACGCTGCAGACGCTTGAACAGGAAATCCTTATAGACATCAAAATGCGTTGTGTTGGCCGCATTGATGATCTCCAGCTCGCGCACAGCATCGCTGAGTCCCGCAGCTTCCAATTTCTGTTTGACGTCTTCGGCCCGCCCTACAACCAGCGCCTTACCAAAGCCCGAACGCTGATAGTTGACGGCGGCACGCAGCACCCGTGGATCATCGCCCTCGGCAAAGATCATCCGGCTTTGCGCCGAACGTGCCCGGGCATTCAAGCCGCGTAGAATCGAGGCCGTCGGATCCATTCGGCCTTTGAGACCAATTTCATAGGCCTCCATATCAATAATCGGACGACGCGCGGCACCGGTATCCATCCCGGCCTTGGCAACGGCAGGAGGGATACGGTGGATCAGGCGCGGGTCAAAAGGGGTCGGGATGATGTAATCGCGGCCAAATGTCAGTGACTTGCCATAGGCCAACGCCACCTCGTCCGGCACGTCTTCGCGCGCCAGCGCCGCCAGGGCATGGGCACAGGCGATTTTCATCTCATCATTGATGGCGCGGGCATGAATATCCAGCGCACCGCGGAAGAGATAGGGGAAACCAAGCACGTTATTGACCTGGTTGGGATAGTCAGACCGACCCGTGGCAACGATGGCATCAACGCGGACTTCATGGGCCTCTTCCGGAGTGATTTCCGGGTCAGGGTTTGCCATGGCAAAGATCACCGGATTGTCAGCCATTTTGGCAACCATATCCTGGGTCACGGCGCCTTTGACCGAGACACCCAAGAAAACATCCGCGCCATCCATGGCTTCCTCAAGGCTGCGCAACTCGGTGGTCACGGCATGGGCCGATTTCCATTGGTTCATGCCCTCGGTGCGGCCCTGGTAGATTACACCCTTAGTGTCACAGACGATGCAGTTTTCATGCCGCGCGCCCATACGCTTCAACAGCTCAATGCAAGCGATCCCTGCGGCCCCTGCCCCATTCAGCACAATGCGTACGTCTTCGATCTTTTTACCTGAGATATGCAGCGCATTGATCAAGCCAGCTGCGCAGATCACCGCAGTGCCGTGCTGGTCATCGTGAAAAACCGGGATATCCATCTCTTCTTTGAGCTTTTGCTCAATGATGAAACACTCTGGCGCTTTGATATCTTCGAGGTTGATCCCCCCAAACGTTGGCCCCATCAGACGGACCGCTTCGATGAATTTATCCGGATCCTCGGTGTCCAGCTCGATATCGATCGAGTTCACATCGGCAAAACGCTTAAAGAGAACGGATTTTCCCTCCATCACCGGCTTAGAGCCAAGCGCGCCTAGATTACCAAGACCCAAGACAGCCGTCCCATTCGAGATCACCGCGACAAGGTTGCCCTTGTTGGTGTAATCATAAGCGGTCTCTGGATTGGCCGCGATCGCCTCGCAAGGCACCGCAACACCAGGCGAATAGGCCAGGGACAGATCGCGCTGGGTTGTCATCGGGACGGTGGCGTTGATCTCCCATTTCCCCGGTGTCGGGTCCAGGTGAAAGGCAAGGGCTTCTTCGTCGGTAATCTTCGCTTTGGGCATCGTATCTGTCGTTCTTTTCTATGGGGCGTTTCGATGGGGGCTGGAACTTCATAGCCCAGCCGTCCAGTTGCCACAACGACTATACGTTTTCACCTTTCGCCGCAGACCGGCGATTTGTATGGTCCGACAACCAAAATACCGAAATCGCGGAGATCTCCCTTGGCAACAGTCACGCCCATGATGGCGCAATACCTCGACATCAAGGCACAATACCCAGATGCGCTGCTGTTCTACCGAATGGGCGATTTCTACGAAATGTTCTTTGACGATGCCATCAACGCTGCCGAAGCGCTGGACATCGCCCTGACCAAGCGTGGCAAACACAATGATCAGGACATCCCCATGTGCGGCGTGCCCTTTCATGCTGCCGAGGGCTATCTGCTGACGCTGATCCGAAAGGGCTTTCGCGTTGCCGTGGGCGAACAGCTGGAAACCCCGGCCGAAGCAAAGAAACGTGGTGGTAAATCGGTGGTCAAACGCGATGTGGTGCGCCTGGTCACCCCAGGCACCCTGACCGAGGATTCCCTGCTAGAGGCGCGACGCCATAATTTCCTCGTCTCTTACTCCGAACTGCGCGATGAGTCCGCTCTGGCCTGGGCCGATATTTCAACCGGCGCCTTTCATGTTATGCCCCTCAGCCAGGTGCGCCTGTCACCCGAGCTTGCCCGATTGGCCCCCTCAGAACTGATTGTCTCGGATGGCCCAATTTTTGAAGCTACCTCTCCTCTGGCCCAAGAGTATAAAATTCCGCTGACACCGCTGGGCAAGGCGAGCTTTGACAGCACCGCTGCAGAAAAACGGATCTGTTCCCTTTTTGGCGTCAACGCTCTGGATGGCTTCGGCAGCTTCAGCCGAGCCGAAGTCTCGGCTATGGGGGCTTTGATCGACTATCTGGAAATTACCCAGAAGGGCAAACTGCCCCTCCTGCAACAGCCCGTCCAGGAAGCTGAAGACCGAGTGGTGCAGATTGACGCCTCCACCCGCGCTAGTCTTGAACTCACGCGGTCGCTCTCTGGCGCGCGCGCCGGATCATTGCTCTCGGTGGTGGACCGCACGGTTACTCCTGGCGGTGCACGCCTATTGGAACAGCGCCTCTCCAGCCCTTCGCGCAATTTGGATGTGATCAATGCACGGCTGGCGGCGCTGGATTTTGCGGTAGAGCGCGATCACCTTTGTGAAAACCTGCGCGACGCTCTGCGTAAGACGCCCGATCTGGACCGGGCGCTGTCACGCCTGGCGCTGGACCGCGGCGGCCCACGTGACCTCGCCGCCATTCGCAACGGGCTCGCCCAGGCAAGTGCCATCGCGGAAAGAAACGCCAGCGAAGAACTACCGCCCTTGGTTATGGCTGCCACCTCTGACCTCACCGGCTTTGATACCCTGCTCGATCTCCTGGACGCGGCCCTGGTGGCCGAGCCACCGCTCCTAGCGCGGGACGGCGGATTTATTGCCTCCGGCTACGATGAAGAGCTCGACGAGGCCCGCACACTGCGCGATGAGGGACGATCAGTTATCGCCGGCATGCAGCAAGACTACGCCGCCGAGACCGGCATCTCTTCGCTGAAGATAAAGCACAATAATGTGCTAGGGTATTTCATCGAAACCACCGCGACCCATGCAGATAAAATGCTGTCGCCACCGCTCTCGGAAAAATTTATCCACCGGCAAACCACCGCAAACCAGGTGCGCTTTACCACAGTCGAACTCAGCGAGATCGAAACCCGTATCCTGAACTCAGGAAATCACGCGCTTGAGATTGAAAAGCGGCTCTACTCAGCGCTTTCAAAGGCTATCCTGGACCAAGCCGCCCGCCTGAATAGCGCCGCAAGAGGCCTGGCAGAGCTCGATCTTCTCACCGCCCTGGCAGATCTGGCGCGCGGCGAGAACTGGGCGCGCCCCCGCGTCGATGCCTCCCGCGCCTTTGCTATCACAGGCGGGCGCCACCCCGTCGTTGAACGGGCCTTGCGACAACAGGGGGGTGAGACGTTTGTCGCCAATGACTGCGATCTTACCGCCAATACCGGTGCCGCCGTTTGGCTTTTGACCGGTCCCAACATGGCGGGTAAATCGACCTTTCTACGGCAGAATGCTCTGATTGCCCTCTTGGCTCAGATGGGCAGCTATGTGCCTGCTGAAAGTGCTCATATTGGATTAGTCAGCCAGTTGTTCAGCCGGGTTGGTGCCTCGGACGATCTGGCGCGCGGACGTTCGACCTTTATGGTCGAGATGGTCGAAACCGCCGCGATCCTCAACCAGGCAGACGACCGTGCCCTGGTAATCTTAGATGAAATCGGCCGTGGCACCGCCACCTATGACGGGCTTTCCATTGCCTGGGCAACGTTGGAGCACCTGCACGAGGTCAACCAATCCCGCGCGCTCTTTGCTACCCACTACCACGAATTGACCCAGCTCTCGAACAAACTGCGCGGCGTCGATAACGCCACTGTCACGGTCAAGGAATGGGAAGGCGAAGTCATTTTCCTGCATGAGGTCAAAAAGGGCGCAGCGGATCGCTCCTACGGGGTGCAAGTGGCCCAGCTGGCCGGCCTGCCTGCCAGCGTTGTCGCCCGTGCCCGCGATGTGCTGGACCTGCTGGAACAAGGCAGCCGTGAAGGTGCGGGCGCCAAAATCCAGATCGACGATCTACCCCTTTTTGCCGCGGCACCACCGCCACAGCCTAAGCCCGCCGCTGGCCCTTCCCCGGTAGAACAGCTGCTCAGCGAGATTCACCCTGACGATCTCTCCCCACGTGAAGCTCTGGAGGCGCTCTATCGCCTGAAAGACGCCCGAAAATAGAAAAAGCGGCCCCAAAAGGCGCCGCTCTTTCATCTTTCCAAAAATATTCGCGCCGCAGGCAACGGGCCCATTGGACCCGTTCTACCGTCTACCGACTTCACGCAGGGGTCGAAGAAACCCCAACCTGCGCCGGACGCAGCAGCCGGTCATGCAGCATAAAGCCCTCAGCCGAGACCTGAATAATATCGCCGGCCTTGGTACCAGGCACTGGCGCCTCAAACATCGCCTCGTGTACCTGGGGGTCAAAGCGATCCCCAACCACCGGTGACACAATCCGCACGCCGTGTTTTTCAAAGACACCCAGAAGTGCGCGCATGGTCAGCTCAACACCTTCGATCAGCGCTGCAGAAACTTCCTTCT
Source organism: uncultured Roseobacter sp. (assembly GCA_913054455.1). Lineage (GTDB taxonomy): Bacteria > Pseudomonadota > Alphaproteobacteria > Rhodobacterales > Rhodobacteraceae > Pseudophaeobacter. The sequence continues at coordinate 40,216 of CAJXIL010000006.1, read as the reverse complement.
GCTCGTCCGTTGCCGATTCAACCGCGCGCTTCAGATTGTCAAACACTGGCAAAATGTCACGCGACAGTTTTGAGCCACCATATTGCTCTGCCTCGCGACGCGCCTTGTCTCCGCGTTTGCGAGAGTTCTCGGCATCCGCCAAGGCCCGCATAAAGCGGTCCTTATACTCATCTCGCTCTGCCCGCAGCTCGTCTAGCTCAATCGCAGCATCGTCCATTTCAGCCATTTCCGCCGCCAGCTCTTCCGCTTCGACATTTGCGATATCGTCCAAAAAATCGTCGTTTCTGGGCTCTGCCATTTTTCTCAACCTCTAGCTCCGGTCAGAAAGCAATTTCCCAACCAGTTGCGCCGTGTAATCCACAATCGGCACAATCCGTCCGTAATTCAGGCGAGTCGGGCCAATCACCCCTACCGCGCCAATGATCTTTCGATCCGAGTTCATATAGGGAGAGACCACCAAAGAGGAACCCGAAAGTGAGAAAAGTTTGTTCTCTGAACCGATAAAAATGCGCACACCGTCGCCGTCTTCGGTCAGTTCAAGAAATTCTGCGATATCCTGCTTACGCTCCAGGTCATCAAACAGGCTGCGAATAAGGTCTAATTCCTCGGGTACGCCGCCGCCCTCGCCCAAGAGATTCGCGCGCCCCCGAACAATCAGACGCGCCTTTTCACTATCGTCCTCCTCCCAAGCCGCCAGCCCGCTTTCGATCATGTCCTGCGCCAAGATGTCGATCTCTTGCCGACGGGCATCAATCTCTTTCTGCATATCGCGCCGGACACCGCTCAGCGTACGACCTTCTATCAGCGCATTGAGGAAATTGGCCGCCTCCCGCATCGAGCTGGGGGTTTGGCCGGGCGGTGGGGTGAACAGCCTGTTCTCCACATGCCCGTCGGAAAACACCAAAACCACCAGTGCGCGATCCTGCGCCAGCGAGACAAACTCGATATGGCGGATTTCGCTTTCCTGTTTCGGTGTCAGCACCAAAGAGGCCCCTTGGGTCACCCCCGACAGGGCGGAGCCAACCCGGTCCAGCATGCCGCCAACGTCGCCCGCATTTTTCCCCAACGTGGCGTCGATCTTTTCCCGATCACGCGCCTGCAGGTCTTCAACCTCCAGCAACCCATCGACAAACATTCGCAAGCCCCGTTGGGTCGGAATACGTCCGGCGCTGACATGGGGGCTGTCCAGCAGACCCAGATACTCCAGATCCTGCATCACATTGCGGACCGTCGCTGCACTGACCTTCTCATTCAAAGACCGCGTCAGCGTCCGGCTTCCCACCGGATCACCGCTCGCAAGATAGCTTTCGACAACCGTCCGAAACACCTCGCGGGAGCGGTCGTTCATATCATTGAGAATTTCTTTTGCGTCAGTCATCTGCGATTTTACGGTCATTTTCTGGATTGAGGCCACCCCAAGTTCCAATTTGCATTAAAGAGCGATCAGGGAAAAGGTCAATCATGCTTGCATCCCCGCTGTCCCGGCGGCTATCGGAAGAGCAGCAAAAAAAGGATAGCCCATGCGCCCCTCCAATAGAGAACTAAACGAAATGCGCTCTGTCTCGATTGAGACAGGCTTCACCAAACACGCCGAAGGGTCTTGCCTGATCAAAATGGGCGAAACCCATGTCCTGTGCACCGCCAGCCTGGAACCTCGGGTGCCCTCCTTTATCAAAGGTTCCGGCCTCGGCTGGGTCACCGCAGAATATGGCATGCTGCCCCGTGCCACCAATACTCGGATGCGCCGCGAAGCAGCGGCTGGCAAACAGGGTGGCCGCACTGTTGAAATCCAGCGGTTGATTGGCCGTGCCCTGCGCGCCGGCGTTGATCGCGTGGCCCTGGGCGAGCGTCAGATCACCATTGACTGTGACGTACTGCAAGCGGATGGCGGCACCCGCTGTGCGGCAATCACCGGTGGTTGGGTGGCCCTGCGTCTGGCTGTGAACAAGCTGATGAAGGCTGGCGATGTGACCATTGACCCGCTGATGGATCCGGTCTCTGCCATCTCCTGCGGCATCTACGCCGGCCAGCCCGTCCTTGATCTGGACTACCCAGAGGATTCCGAAGCTGGCGTTGATGGCAACTTCATCATGACCGGCTCTGGCAAACTGATCGAAGTTCAGATGTCTGCAGAAGGCTCCGTCTTCTCACGGGATCAGATGAACCAGCTGATGGATCTGGCCGAAAAAGGTACCCAGGAACTGGCCACACTGCAAAAGGCAGCCTGCGCATGACCCGCAAGTTTGAAGGCGACCAGATTCTGGTCGCCACTCACAACGCAGGAAAGCTGCAAGAAATCACCGAAATCCTGGAGCCCTTTGGCGTCAAGGTTGTGGGCGCCGCAGAAATGGAACTGCCGGAACCGGAAGAAACCGAAGACACATTTGTCGGTAATGCCCGGATCAAGGCCCATGCAGCCGCCAAGGCCACTGGCCTCCCTGCCCTGTCCGACGACAGCGGAATCACCATCGACGCACTGGATGGCGCGCCTGGTGTCTATACCGCCGATTGGGCCGAGACCGGAAATGGCCGCGACTTCATGATGGCGATGACCCGCGCCAATGATGAAATCACCGCAAAAGGCACCGATGCCCCGCGCTCTGCGCAGTTCCGCTGTACTCTGGTTCTGGCTTGGCCCGATGGGCATGACGAAGTTTTTGAGGGCGTAATGGCCGGCAATCTGGTCTGGCCCATTCGTGGCGAAGGCGGGTTTGGCTATGACCCCATGTTTATGCCCGATGGCTATGACGTAACTTGCGCCCAGATGGACAAGGCAGAGAAGAACCGTATCAGCCACCGTGGCCGGGCGGTGAGCTCCTTTGTTAAAGGTTGCTTCAGTGGATGATTGGAGACATGGAGGCTTTGGCCTATATGTGCATTGGCCCTTCTGTCAGGCCAAATGTCCCTATTGCGACTTCAACAGCCACGTCACCGCAAAAATAGACCAGAAACTATGGGTTAGAGCCTACCTGAATGAGCTCAAAAGAGTCTCTCAGGGGTTCGAAGACCGCGTTCTGAACTCTATTTTCTTTGGTGGCGGCACGCCATCACTGATGATGCCCGAAACGGTGGCTGCGGTGATCGATGGCGCACGTGAAATCTGGCCCTTTGCCAATGACATCGAGATCACTCTTGAAGCAAATCCTGGCTCTGTTGAGGCGGGCCGGTTTTCCGGCTATCGCGATGCCGGCGTCAATCGGATCTCTATGGGTATTCAGGCCCTCAACGATGAAGATCTGCGCCGCCTCGGCCGGATCCACTCGGTTAAGGAGGCCCGCGCGGCATTCGACATCGCCCGAAATTGTTTTGACCGCGTCAGCTTCGATCTGATTTACGCCCGCCAGGGACAGGATTTGGCCCACTGGCAAAGCGAACTCTCTGAGGCGCTGAACATGGCGATTGACCATCTGTCACTCTATCAGCTCACCATCGAGGAAGGCACCGCTTTTGGCGATCGCTATGCCCGTGGCAAGCTGCGCAATCTGCCCACAGATGACACCGCCGCCGACATGTACCAGGCCACTCAAGAGATCTGTGCCGCTCATGGCATGCCAGCCTATGAAATTTCCAACCATGCCCGCCCCGGCGAAGAGTCCCGCCACAACCAAATCTATTGGCGCTATGGCGATTACCTCGGAATTGGTCCGGGCGCTCATGGTCGTGTGACACACAGGGGTCAACGCTACGCCACGGAAACCCATCGCGCCCCCGGCGCTTGGCTCAATGCAGTGTCAGAGGGCTCTGGTGAAAGCCTGTGTCAGGCCCTGCCCCGGGAAGACACTGCTATCGAATACATGATGATGTCGATGCGCCTGGCCGAGGGAATGGATATCCCCCGCTATACAGCGCTCTCAGGCCAGGAACTGCCTCAGGACCGGGTTGCGGACCTTGTTAATCTTGGCATGGTGACTACATCTGATCAGGTGATCCGCGCAACAGATCAAGGCCGTGCGGTTCTCAATGCGGTTCTGCGTGAGCTATTGGTTGATTGACCCATTTGAAGTTGGATTAGATAGATGCGATTTCTCTATGCTGCGCTTGGGTTACTATCGTTGGGACTTGGCGTTATTGGGATCGTTCTTCCCCTTCTGCCAACTGTCCCTTTCCTGCTTCTCGCCGCGTTTTTCTTTGCCAATTCATCCGAGCGACTGCATTCTTGGCTGATCAGCCATCGAACATTTGGACCAATGATCCTGGATTGGAATGAACGCGGTGCCATTCGACCAGCCGCAAAAAAGGCGGCAACCCTATCGATTGCCGCCGTTCTCTTGCTTTCGTTCGTCTTGGGAGCGCCCTCCCATGTCATCCTGATTCAGATGGTAGTTCTGACAGCAGTCCTGACCTTTATCTGGACGCGCCCCGGCGCCTGACTATTTGCTCAGAATATTGCACAGCTCGTCCAGCTGATCCAAAGTTTCATAGTTGATCGTGACAGATCCACTTTCGCCGCCAGGCTTATGGTCAATCGAGACTTTCATTCGCAGAATCGCAGAAAGATCGCCTTCCAGGGCCTTGGTATCGGCATCCTTATCCGTCGGCCGTGGTGCTTTGCGCGGTGTAGCGGCCTGAAGACCCGCCGCGTCCTTCTTCACCAAGGATTCCGTTGCACGAACAGACAGCCCGCCTTTGACGATTTTCTGTGCCAGTTCTGAAGCATTGTCAGAAGTGATCAGCGCGCGTGCATGTCCGGCTGACAGCTTACGATCATTGACCAATGCCCTCACGTCTTCTGGCAAGTGCAGCAGACGCACCAGGTTGGCGATATGGCTGCGGCTCTTCCCTAGTGCCTCCGCCATTTTCTCCTGCGTATGACCAAAGCGCTCCATCAACTGCTTATAGCTTTGCGCCTCTTCCATGGCGTTCAAATCCGAGCGCTGAATGTTTTCGATGATGGCCACTTCCATCATCTCAACATCCGAATAGTCCCGGATAAGCACTGGAACTTCGTGCAATTGCGCCGCCTGGGCCGCACGCCAACGGCGCTCCCCTGCTACGATTTCATAGAAATCGCCATCACGCGGTCGCACGATCAGAGGCTGCAAAACCCCCTTCTCTTTGATCGAGGCCGTCAGATCGTCCAGATCCTCCTGTAGGAACTGTCGACGCGGCTGGTCTGGGTTGGCCACAACCTTTTCAATCGGCACCAGAACCTCAGCATTGCGCGGTGTCTGCACCTCTGCGCTTGTGCTCACCGGTTCTGGATTCACATCGGCCATCAAGGCAGACAATCCACGACCCAATCCGCGAGGCTTGTTCTTCGCTTTTTCTGACATTTTTTTCTCCGCTCTCACGCCGCGATTGTTTGGGTATTTGATATCAACTCTTCCGCCAAAGCCCGGTAGGCTCGCGCGCCCAGTGAGTTGCTATCATAGTTGAGCACCGGCAAAGCATAGGATGGCGCTTCGCTAACCCGGACATTCCGGGGTATTTTGGTCTTGAACACCAGGTCACCCAGATTGTCGCGAGCGTCCTGCTCGACTTGCTGTGACAGATTATTACGCCGGTCAAACATGGTGAGGACGATCCCTTCAATCCGCAAACCGGGGTTGGCGGATTGGCGCACCTCACGAATGGTCAGCAGCAACTGTGACACACCTTCCAGGGCAAAGAACTCACTTTGCAAAGGGATCAACACAGAATGAGAGGCCACCATGGCATTCACGGTCAAAAGGTTAAGAGAAGGTGGACAATCGATTAACACATAATCCCAATCGTACTCGTCCATCGCCGTTTGCCGCAGTGCATCATGCAGCAAGAAGCTACGCTTTTCATTGGCAAAAAGCTCAATATCAGCGGAGCTCAGATCTACGGTTGCCGGAATTACGCATAGGTCCTCAATATCAGTAGTGCGAATCACCTCATTTAGTGGAGCTTCATCGACGAGCAGATCATATGTTGTGGAATCCCTGTCCGCGCTATCAATACCTAGCCCAGTAGATGCATTGCCCTGTGGGTCCAGATCCACTACCAAAACCCGCAACCCGGTCTCTACCAAAGCTGCCGCTAGGTTAATTGCAGTCGTTGTCTTGCCAACCCCACCCTTTTGATTTGCTACCGCGATAATTCGAGGCCCATCTGGGCGGGATAAATCAGGCACGAGCGACCCCCTTGATCTTCAGAATGACTGCTTCAGTCTCAGTCAAACTTGTAATCGGTTCAACGTCGAATCTCCATCTCTGTGCAGCTTTATCCACCTCTTTTTTCCAGCTTGCCCCTTTTGGAAACACCGCCACGCCGCTTTCAGCGAGATGTTGCTCAGAAAAATCGAGCAAAGCATCTAAATCAGCGACAGCGCGTGCAGAAAGCACGTCTGCATTTTGAGGATCTGCCTGTTCAATTCGCTGATTTAGGACATTAATAGCTACACCACACTCGCGAGCAGCTGTTCTCAAAAAGGCCGATTTCCGCTGGTCACTCTCTATCAAAGTGACTTTGGTCTTGGGCGCGTGTTCTGCTGCCATAATCGCGACTACGATGCCGGGAAAGCCCCCACCACTGCCTATATCAACCCAGGAAGATCCAGGATCTTCGACACACGTAAAGACCTGGATCGAATCAACGATATGCCTGTTCCAGAGGTCATCAAGACTGTTTTTAGAAACTAGATTTATTCGCGGATTCCACTTCAGTAGAACCTCTTCAAACTTTTCCAGCCGATCTATTGTTTCACGTGAAACATCCAGCCGATCTAACAGCGCCCTACCGATCATCCCGCTTTCTCCTGTGACCGGGTGTTCTTCCTTAACCTAGCCAGCACCAAGGCCAATCCGGCTGGCGTCATCCCATTTATTCGGCTCGCCTTAGCGAGCGTTTCCGGCCGTGCGATAGTCAGTTTTTGTTGCAACTCGGCAGAAAGTCCATCAATCGAGGCATAGTCAAACTCCGACGGAATCACATACCCCTCGTCCCGCTTAACTGCCGCAATTTCCTTTTCTTGCCGCGCGATGTAGTGGACATATAGCGCATCCCGCTCCAACTGACGACGTACAACAGTGTCAGCCAGCTCGCATTCCGGGATTAGAGCTATCAAGTCCTCGAAACGTACATCAGGAAAGGCCAACACCTCAAACCCCGTCCGTTTGTTCCCGTCTTGGTTCACATATATTCCGGACTCAGAGATCTGCTTTGGTGTAAAAACAGAGGTTTCCATCTTGGACTTGATCTCTTCAAGACGCTCCATCTTTGCAGTAAAGTCGGTTTTCCGCTGTTCAGAGATACACCCGGCCGCGATCGCCAGGGGTGTAAGGCGCTGATCTGCGTTGTCAGCCCGCAGCGACAACCGGAACTCAGCACGGGATGTAAACATACGATAGGGCTCGGTCACACCATGTGTTGTCAGGTCGTCGACCATTACACCGATATAGCTGTTTGACCGGCCGAACAACACCGATTCCTGCTCACGACATTTGGCAGCTGCGCTCAATCCCGCCACCAGCCCTTGGGCCGCTGCCTCTTCATACCCCGTGGTGCCATTAATCTGACCAGCCAAGTATAGGCCAGGGACATCTTTTAGCGACAGGTCCAAGGAGAGGGCACGAGGGTCGATGTAGTCGTATTCAATCGCATAGCCTGGTTGCAAAATCTCTGCTTTTTCCAATCCAACAATTGACCGCACATAGTCCTGCTGTACATCCACCGGCAGGCTGGTAGAAATCCCGTTGGGATAAACCGTATGATCTGTAGCACCTTCGGGTTCTAGAAAGATCTGATGAGAGGTCTTATCAGCAAATCTAACGATTTTGTCCTCAATTGACGGACAATACCTGGGACCGACGCCATCAATATGCCCACCATACATGGCGGAACGGGACAGGTTATCCCGTATGATCTCATGAGTTTTTTCATTGGTATGAGTGATACCGCAGGTCACCTGCTTTGCGGACAAGCCCTTTGTCATAAAGGAAAAGAACGTTGGATCCTCATCTCCGGGCTGTCCTTCTAGGATATCCCAGTTGATTGTACGGCCGTCTAGACGCGGCGGAGTGCCTGTTTTTAGCCGTCCCATAGGAAATTCAAAACTGTCTAGCCGCTCCGCTAACTTTACCGAGGGACGATCACCCATTCTCCCGCCTGGTTTTGACACATCACCAATATGGATTACCCCGCGTAGGAAGGTGCCCGTAGTCAGGATCACAAATCTACTGCGAATTTTACTTCCATCGGCTAGGACCACACCTTGCACAGCATTGCCCTGCATCAAAAAGTCGGTTGCCTCACCCTCAACAATCTCAAGGTTTTCCTGCGCTTCAGTGCGCTTCAACATCTCCCGTCGGTAAATTCCACGGTCTGATTGGGCGCGAGGGCCCTGCACTGCTGGACCCTTTCGGCGGTTTAGGAGGCGAAACTGGATGCCGGCGAGATCAGCGACCTGGCCCATGACACCATCCATGGCATCAATTTCTCGAACCAGATGCCCCTTTCCCAATCCACCAATTGCTGGGTTGCAAGACATCACGCCAATCCCGTCACGAGTCAGAGTAATCAGAGCTGCGCGAACGCCCATGCGTGCCGCCGCATGAGCCGCCTCGGTACCAGCGTGTCCACCACCGATGACAACTACGTCAAAATCTGAATGTTTCACGTGAAACACTCCCTATTTTCCAAGACAGAAACTGGAGAAGATCTCATCTAAGAGATTTTCAACACCTACTCGGCCCACCAACATCTCCAGCGACCGGACAGCTGACCGAATATCTTCAGCTGCTATTTCATAGAACTCCGCGCCCCGTTTCAAGACCAACTGTGCTTCAGTCAAACTATGCAAAGCTGCCAGCATCATTTCCCGATGGCGGGCACGGGTCGCTACACCGACCTGTGTGGACCGATCCTTGAGCGTATCGGAAATATGGGTCACCAGGCGGTCAACACCCTGCCCTGTTTTACCCGAAATGGATCCTTCGGAGTTCTCCCGCCTGTCCGCTTTTGGCTGCAGCCGGATATCACCGGGCTTCATTTCAAGATCAATTTCTTCGTTTGGCTCAACTAAGAAAACCCGCAGATCTGCTTGTTCTGCGCGCTTGCGCGCCAGCTCAATACCGATACCCTCAACATGATCATCGGTATCCCGTAGGCCGGCGGTATCCAAGAGTGTGACGGGCAAACCAGCCAAATCCATCCGGACCTCAATCACATCACGTGTCGTGCCGGCATATTCTGACGTGATGGCCGCCTCACGGCCTGCAAGCATATTTAGAAGAGTGGATTTTCCCACATTCGGCGCACCAATGATCGCAACTTCAAAACCGTCGCGAATGCGCTCAGCAATTTTGACGCCCTTTGTCTCTGCTTCCAAATCCTGTGCCACAGAGTTCAGAAGGGTTGTCACCTCAGGAGTAACATCAACAGGGACGTCTTCATCAGCAAAATCTATAGTCACCTCAATCAAAGAGGCCGCTCGTATGAGATCCACCCGCCATCTTTCGGCCAACTGCCCCAGACCACCAGACAGAACCACCTGAGCCTGTTTTCTCTGCGCTTCAGTCTCCGCATCAATCAGATCTGCCAGCGCTTCCACCTGGGCCAAGTCAAGCTTGCCATTTTCCAGTGCGCGACGAGTAAATTCACCTGGATCTGCAAGACGCAGATCAGGGCTTTTGCTCAGACGGTTCAAAACCGCGGAAACTACCGCCGTGCTACCATGCACCTGAAATTCAACAATATTTTCACCTGTAAAGCTCGCCGGCGCGAGAAAGCTCAACACCAAGGCCTCATCTAGATGACCACCATCAAGATCCATAAGACAGCGCAACCCGCGCCCCTTTGCGGGAAGCGGGTGATCGCAAATCTGATTCGCTGCATCCAGTGCACTAGGGCCAGAAATGCGAATAACTGAAACCCCAGCCTTCCCCTGCGCGGAGGCCAGTGCAAAGATCGTATCCATCTTGGCCTTCCTCTTTAACTGGCCTTTGCGCTTTAGGTGTTCATTGAGTCAAAGAAATCCGAATTGGATTTGGTTTGTTTCAACTTGCCCAGCAGGAACTCGACCGCATCTGTGGTACCCATCGGGTTTAGGATACGGCGCAGGACAAAGGTTTTAGCCAAATCACCCTTGTCCACCAACAACTCTTCTTTCCGGGTGCCGGATTTGAGAATGTCGATGGCAGGATAGACCCGTTTGTCGGCGATCTTACGATCCAGAACCAGTTCGGAGTTACCAGTACCTTTGAATTCTTCAAAGATAACCTCATCCATGCGGCTGCCGGTATCAATCAATGCGGTGGCGATAATGGTGAGCGAACCACCCTCTTCGATATTCCGCGCAGCACCAAAGAAACGCTTAGGTCGTTGCAGGGCATTAGCATCCACACCACCGGTCAGAACCTTGCCGGAAGAAGGCACAACTGTGTTGAAGGCTCTACCAAGTCTTGTGATCGAATCAAGAAGGATGACAACATCTCGCTTATGCTCTACCAGACGCTTGGCTTTCTCAATGACCATTTCAGACACCGCTACGTGGCGGGTTGCGGGCTCGTCAAAGGTGGAAGAGACGACCTCGCCCTTGACCGAGCGCTGCATATCGGTGACTTCCTCAGGGCGTTCGTCAATCAGTAGGACGATCAGATAGCACTCTGGGTGATTCTGCTCGATCGAGTTGGCAATATTCTGCAAAATCATCGTCTTACCGGTACGTGGTGGTGCCACGATCAGCGAACGTTGGCCTTTGCCTATTGGCGCAACCAGGTCGATCACACGGGCTGAACGGTCTTTCAGCGTTGGATCTTCGACTTCCATCTTCAGACGCTCATCCGGGTAGAGCGGCGTGAGGTTGTCAAAGGCAATCTTGTGACGTGCTTTTTCAGGATCTTCAAAGTTGATCTTGGTGACGCTGGTCATGGCAAAATAGCGTTCTGCCTCCAGCGGTGCCTTGATTTGGCCTTCGATGGTGTCACCGGTGCGCAGCGAGTGCTTGCGGATCATTTCGGGCGAAACATAAATATCATCCGGGCCTGGTAGGTAGTTGGCCTCTGGCGAGCGCAGAAAACCGAATCCATCCTGCAGCACTTCCAACACGCCATCACCGCCGATTTCCCATCCCTCATCCGCGCGTTCACGCAGGATCTGGAACATCATCTCGCCCTTGCGCATGGTCGAGGCGTTTTCGATCTCCAACTCTTCGGCCATAGACAGAAGGTTCTTGGGGCTTTGCGCCTTGAGATCAGAAAGATTGAGGGATTCGACGGTCATCAATATATGGCCTTTTTGCCCCGGCTATTTGGGGAGAGCTGCTATTATCAAGTTCGGAGAACACGAGTGCCCGGACGGGCCTGTTGGGCGCCATACATAGGGGGTGAGGCGGCTTAAGTCAAACACTCCCCTGAGCCACCTACAGCCGCTCTCTAGGCTCCCTGAGCCTGTCAGTGACCTAAAGCCATCAGAACTTGAAGATTACCGAGACCACTATGACCACCATCAACAGTGTCGGGACTTCGTTCATCATCCGATAACGTCGGCCAGTAATTTGATTTTCCCCGGCTGCAAAGTCCCGCTGACGCATCAAAAGCCAATAGTGGAACCAGGTCATGCCAACGACTGCCAGAGCCTTGCTCCAGGGCCACAGGGCGCTCCAGTCAACTATTCCAGGGGTCGCCACCATGAACAACCCTGCCCCCCATGTTGCCATCATTGCTGGGCGCATGATCAAACGATGCAGTTTGTCTTCCATGGTGACAAAGATCGGCAGGCTTTCAGGAACCTTCTCTGCCTGCTCCACGTGATATACAAACAGCCGTGGCAGATAGAAGAGACCCGCCATCCAGCTGAGCACCGCCATAATGTGTAGGGATTTCGCATATGGGTAGAGGGTGAACATCCAGTCTATCAGGTCCATCGGTCTCTCGCTTAGGCTCAGGTGAACCACCCTTATAATAATAAAGAAAGATTTAAAGGATGATGTTTTTGTAGGGACAAGGATTTCAGTGGATTATTTAGTCTTTCACCGCCTTATCCCCATGGTGGATAGACTACCTGCCCAAATCTTGCCACATTGGTGACACCTTGGTTAACGCCTTTAAAATTAAGGGAAATTAACCTTCTGTTAACCTAGATTACTCTGGGGATAACCTTTGGAGGAATCGAGGAGATCTCAGATATCCCGGTTTCACGAGTTATCCCAATCCCCGGCGGAGGAATCAGCGGATCCTTTCGTGGAATTTGGGTTTTCCCTGTGCACTTGCCAAAAGCGCGGAAAACCATACAAACCATCCTAGAAACTTGCGCGTCTTTTCCATGGGGTTTTCCACATGTCTGCCCACATCCTGCTGGCCTCCGGTTCTGAAATCCGTGCGCAGCTGCTGCGTCAGGCCGGGGTGCCCTTTGAGGTTCAAGTCGCGCGCGTTGATGAAGAGGCAATCAAAGCAGCACTCTTGGTTGAGGACGCCAACCCACGTGATATTGCCGATGCCCTGGCCGAAGCAAAGGCGCGCAAGGTAAGCATGAAGAACCCCGGACCGTTGGTTCTGGGCTGTGATCAGGTGCTGGATTTTGAGGGCACGCTGCTGTCAAAGCCAAAAAGCGAAGAAGAAGCCCTGGCGCAGCTTAGCGCGATGCGTGGAAAACGACATATGTTATTGTCAGCTGCGGTAATCTACCGCGATGGGGAACCAATCTGGCGTCATGTGGGCCAGGTCCGTTTACGTATGCGGGAGTGTTCGGATGGCTACCTGTCTTCTTATGTGTCGCGCAACTGGCACAGTATTCAGCACGCAGTTGGGGCCTATAAGCTGGAAGAAGAAGGCGTACGCTTGTTTTCTAACATTGAAGGGAGTTACTTTAATGTTCTGGGACTACCTCTGGTGGAACTGCTCAACTATCTGGGACTACAGGGTGTAATTGATCAATGAGTGATAAAAAGATCCCTCTTGCCGGCGTGATCGGCTGTCCGGTGGCGCATTCGAAATCGCCGCAGTTGCAGACACATTGGCTCAAGACCCACGGCATTGCGGGGCATTACGTGCCGATGCATGTGGAGCCCGAGGACCTGGAGACCGTGATCCGAACCTTGCCAAAGGCCGGGTTTGTTGGGGTCAATGTCACTATCCCGCACAAAGAAGCCGTAATGAAGATCGCTGACAAGGTAACGGACCGGGCCAAATTGATGGGCGCAGCCAATACAATTATCTTTCGCAGCGACGGCAGTATCTTGGCGGATAACACAGATGGATACGGGTTCATCACCAACCTGCAGCAGGGTGCTCCGGATTGGGCGCCGGATAGCGGTCCCGCAGCGGTTCTTGGCGCAGGTGGTGCCTGTCGCGCGGTTGTGGCCTCTTTGATTGAGGCCGGCGTTCCGGAGATCCTGCTGACCAATCGCACGCGCGAACGGGCTGAACAGCTTCAGAAAGAATTTGGTAAGCGTATTCAAGTGGTTGATTGGGTCTTGGCTGGCAATATTATCGAAGACGCAGCTCTGGTGGTCAACACCACCTCGCTTGGGATGGTTGGAAAACCGCGTCTGCGGGTGCCATTGGATGGGCTAAAGCCAAATATGGTTGTCACCGATCTAATCTATTCCCCACTCAAAACGGATCTGTTGCAAACCGCCGAAGAAGTGGGCTGCACGGTGGTTGATGGCCTTGGCATGTTGTTGCATCAGGCGGTGCCAGGCTTTGAACGTTGGTTCGGTCAGCGCCCGGATGTGGATACCGCGACACGGGCGGCGGCTCTGCGATGACATTTCATCTTGGGCTGACCGGATCCATTGGTATGGGCAAAAGCACCACGGCCGGTCTGTTTGCTCAGATGGGTTGCGCGGTCTGGGATGCGGATGCCGCTGTGCATCGGCTTTATGCAGTTGGGGGAACGGCTGTTGCTCCGATGCAGGCGGCTTTTCCCACTGCCATTGTTGACGGTGCCGTTAGCCGTGAGGTTCTGAAACAGATCCTTGCCAAAGATCCCGCAGCCTTTGGGCAGCTCGAAGTGATTGTGCATCCCTTGCTGGCGGCAGATCGCCAGAGTTTTCGCGATGGCGCCACCAGCGATATCCTGGTTTTTGATATTCCTCTACTGTTTGAAACCGGGGGTGAGGCTGCAATGGATGCTGTGGCCTGCGTCCGGGTTGACGCAGTGACACAGCGCGCGCGGGTATTGGACCGCGGCACCATGAGTGAAGCCCAGTTTGAGCAAATCCTGGCAAAACAAATGCCGATTGATGAAAAATGCGCCCGCTCTGATTTCATTATCGAAACGGATACGCTGGATCATGCGGAGGCGCAGGTGAGCGAAATTCTGGAGCAAATCAGAAAGACATTAGCAGATGCGTGAAATTGTGCTCGATACCGAGACCACCGGCTTTGATCCTTTTTCTGGCGACCGCATCGTCGAAATTGGGGCGGTTGAGCTGCTGAACCACATGCCAACCGGCGAGACCTTCCACGTCTATATCAACCCAGAGCGCGGCATGCCGCAAGAAGCCTTTGGTGTGCATGGTATTGGTCCGGATTTGTTGGAGCCGCCACAAAAACCTGAAAAGGGTCAGGTCACCCTGCGGGATAAGCCTGTTTTTGCCAAATTCGGCCAGGCTTTTCTGGATTTTGTCCGCGATTCACGGATGGTGATTCACAACGCCAGCTTTGACATGAAGTTCCTCAACTTTGAGCTGGACCGGATGGGACTGCGCACATTGCCGATGGAGCAGGCGCTGGATACCCTGGCGATGGCGCGTAAACGTTATCCGGGCTCGCCCGCCACGCTGGATGCCCTGTGTCGTCGATTTCATATCGATAATAGCAACCGTACCCTGCATGGCGCCCTGCTCGACTCCGAAATCTTGGCAGATGTCTATCTGGAGCTCATTGGTGGCCGCCAGCCGGATTTTGGCCTCTCGACCAGTGGTACCTCTGGTGGGCAGGCAGTGGATGATTGGCGTCCTGTCCCACGTCCTAATCCTTTGCCATCGCGGCTTACGGCACAAGAGGCCGAGGCGCATGAGGCCTTTGTTGCCAAGATGGGTGAGGATGCCCTCTGGAACCAAAAGCCGGGCTGAGATCATACTGCAATGACACAAAAAACGCCGCTGACGTTGATCAGCGGCGTTTTTTGTCTTGAAACCTATGCAGGTTACTGCTGCGGAGCAGCCTCGGCCTGACGGCGGGCCAGCTCGTTGCGGTAGATCGCTACAAAATCGATGTTATCGAGGTTCAGCGGCGGGAAACCACCGTCACGTGTGACATCCGACACGATGCGACGCAGGAAGGGGAAGGTCATGCGGGGGCATTCGATCAGCAGGAAGGGGTGCAGCTGGTCTTCTGGCACGCCCTCAATGCTGAACACACCGATGTATTCCAGTTCCAGCACAAACAGAACGTCGCCGCCCTCTTTGTTCTTGGACTCGATGTTCAGCTTGGTCATGACCTCATATTGGTTCTCAACCGAGCGTTTCTTGGCATCCAGGTTGACCGATACATTGACGTCGGGCTGAACTTCGCCACCAGCGCCTTTTTGGGCCATGACGTTTTCAAAGGACATGTCACGGATGTATTGACCCAGGATATTCATCTGGACTTGGGGCTGCTGTGCGCCCCCGTTTGCGCCATTTTCGGCCATTGAGATACTCCTAAAAAATCAGTTTGATCCGTGCTTAACAGCTTGGTTCGGGTATCTCAACGGCTAGGAATACCAGCGGAGATAGGATGGTCTATTTTGGACCTTCAACCCAGCCTGAGGGCTTCTGATTGGGCTTCCTTGGCGTCACTTCTTCAAAATCGCCATCAATGATATCGCCACGTCCGGGTGCTTGGGTGGTTTGACCCCTACCGGGGTAATCTGGACGTTGCCCAGGCGCGGATCCCATCTGGAACTGCGCTACGGTGACCCGCTTGCTGATGTAGCGATAGACCGCGATCCGGACTGGCGGCATCAGCAGCGCAAAGCCAAAGGCATCGGTAAAAAAGCCGGGCGTCAGCAGTAACGCGCCGGCAAAGAGGATCATCGCACCATGGGCCAGAGGCTCCGCCGGATCAGAGAGGGTTTGAAAAGAATTTCGCATCTGTCCCAGCGCCAATCGACCCTGCGAGCGCACCAGCGAGGTGCCAAGCACCGCGGTGAGCACCACAATGGCCAGTGTTGGCCATAGACCAATTGCGCCGCCCACCTGAATGAACAGGCCAATTTCAATGAGCGGCACCATCAGAAAGGCGAGAAAAAGATACATGAGCGGTTTCCTTAGAACATTCGCTGAACGGTAGACTTGCTACCCTCAAGCCCCTACATAAGGAGAGAATGCCCAGGTTTCAAACTGGGCTTGGAATATCCAGCGAGAGGTTCTTATGGAGTCGCCCTTGATTAGTCTTTTGGTTTTGGCCGGTATTGCGGTGTTTTTGATCCTGCGCCTCAGAAGTGTTCTGGGCACGCGCGAGGGTTTTGAAAAGCCACCCGTTGCTCCTACACAAAAGCGCAGCAACGGGCCTGATCTCGAGGTGATCGAGGGCGGACCTGACCGTGATATTACCGATTATGTGGAAGAAGGGTCAGACCAGGCAAAGGCACTGGCAGCGATGAAGCGGGTTGAGCCTTCCTTCCAGGTTGGCGAATTTGTTCAGGGTGCGCGCAGCGCCTATGAAATGATCCTTATGGGATTTGAGAAGGGTGCGCTGGACGACATCCAGGGCTTTCTTGCCGAAGATGTTTTTGACAGCTTTGTTGAGGCCGTAGCGCAGCGTGAAGATCAAGGCCTGACCATTGAGGCTGAATTCATCGGCGTGCGCGAAACTGCCGTGGTTGACGCCATCTTTGATGAAACCACCGGAGTTGCAGAGCTGACCATGCGCTTTGTCGGTGAGCTGACCTCCGTTGTGCGCAACCGAGAAGGTGAGATCATCGAAGGCGATGCCAAGGCGATCAAGCGTCAAAAAGATATCTGGGTCTTTGCCCGCAGTATGGGTGTTGATGATCCAAACTGGCAGCTGGTTGCAACGGACGGGTGAGTGCCATGCTCCGGGATTTTTTCCGGGCAGCAGCTCTTGCTGGAGCTGCGATGACGGCCAGTGTCGCAGGTGCCGAAACCACCTATAAAATGTTGGATTTCTCCCAGCTCAACGGCTGGGAGGAAGATAACCACGCGGCAGCTCTGAAGGTATTTCTGGAAACCTGCCCTGATCTAAAGGATCAGGACTGGCAAAATCTCTGTGCCTTGGCGCAATCTCAGGCTCAACTTCTGTCCCAGCCAGAGAGCAAGGCCGGTGCCCGCAGCTTCTTCGAACTGTTCTTTCGGCCAGTTTTGATCGAGGATGGAACCCCCGGCCTGTTCACCGGCTATTTTGAACCTGAGTTGGATGGATCCCGCTACCGCACACCGCGGTTTCGCTACCCGGTTTACCGGATGCCGCCAGAGGCAAAACACAGCAGCCCATGGCTGCCGCGTCGCGATATCCTGACCGGTCCGGTGATGCAGGGGCGCGGCTTGGAAATTGCCTGGGTTGATGACCCGGTTGAACTATTCTTTTTGCAAATTCAAGGTTCCGGCCGTATTCGCCTGAACGATGGCAGTACCATCAGAATTGGCTATGGGGGTGCAAATGGGCACCCCTATCGGTCGATCGGCACCGAAATGGTGCGCCGTGGTATCTACAAGGCACATCAGGTCAGTGCTCAGGTGATCAAAGCCTGGGTGCGGCGCAACCCGGTGGCTGGGCGCGAATTGCTTCTGCACAACCCTTCATATGTTTTCTTCCGTGAAATTCGCAAAATCCGCCCCTCCAAAGGTCCGGTTGGCGCAATGAACAGATCGGTGACCACGCTGCGTACGCTGGCGGTTGATCCCAAATACACGCCGCTGGGCGCGCCTGTTTGGATGGAAAAGGGCGGCGAGACGCAGATGCGCCGTTTGATGATTGCACAGGACACGGGATCCGCTATCAAAGGCGCGCAGCGCGCTGATGTCTTTTATGGTACTGGCGATAGCGCAGGTCAGGCGGCAGGTCGGCTGCGCGATCCGGGCCGGATGGTGGTTTTGCTGCCAATACAACGCGCGTTTGCGCTGGTCCCGGATGAGTACTAATGAGCAGGCGCAAACTGACTTCTGAAGAGGTGGAGCTTTGGCATCAGGTGGTAGAGCACACTGAGCGCCTGCATCCTGGCAGCCATACAACGCCGCCGAGCCTGCCCTTGCCAAAGCCAAAACCAGCCAAGGCGCCCCAGGGTCGGTCTGAAAACCTGTTGGAGGCATTTGAGCTGGGCAGTAAGGCCAAGCCAAAACCACAGCGGCATAGTTTGAAACCGACGCCAGCCAAGGCACTGGCTGCTAATCCCCTACAAATGGACGAAAAAGCCTTTCGGCGCATGAAACGTGGCAAGCTTAAGCCAGAGGGGAAGCTCGATCTGCACGGCATGCGGGTTGATAGTGCCCATCCGGCGCTCACCCGGTTCATCCTGTCAGCCCAGGCGTCGGGTAAGCGGCTGGTTCTGGTGGTCACAGGTAAGGGCAAGGACCGTGATGAGCCAGGCCCCATTCCGGTGCCACGGGGGGTGTTACGCCATCACGTGCCACAATGGCTGGCCCTGCCACCGCTGGCCCAGGCGGTTCTACAAGTCACCCAATCCCATGTGACCCACGGCGGAGAGGGTGCTTACTATGTCTATCTGCGGCGCAGCCGATAGGGCTTTGAGACTGGGTTAGCGGTCACCGCCGGTGAAGGTCATCAATAGGGCTTCGCCGGTCCTATCCTGATTAACCACAGTGTCTGGCAAGATTTGTCTGAACTCTTCCACCGCCTGAGGCCGTCTCTCAAAGGCGCCTTCCGTTGCCTGTGCCTTATTCAGCAATGCGAGGAACATTGGGGATGTCACGGTAACAAAATGACCAGATTCTGCGTTATCTGCAAAGGCCGTTGTGTCGATAATGTCAATTGGCAGATCAGACACAGCCTCGATTGAGCTCAGGCTGCCTAGACGTTCTCGGCTATGGGTTCCGCGGATCTTCCGGGAAATGTTCAAGATAGTGTCTTTGCTCGATACAAAGACCACAAAGGGTTCAGGTACCGTTTTGAACTGTTGTATCTGGCTGCGAAATACATCCAGATCTAGATCCGGTGACAGCAATATGACACCGGCCAGGTTCTGGTCCGACCAATTTGGCGATCTGATTTCAATTTGCCGTAGGGCTTCCATCGCCAAAAGCGATCCCATGGAGTGGGCTGCGAGAACGATCCGTCTTGCTCCGGCCTTGTTGAGGTGCCGCAACAGCCGCTCTAACCCATCTCGGGCAAACAAGACACTGTCTCCGTCATAGGCATAGCCCAAGGGGCTGCCTAGGCTTGGCCAAGAATAAACGATCGTTGCGCCCGGCGTATCCAGATCATGGCTCAGCTGTGCCGCGCGAAACGCGGTTTCGGCTTGGGTGCTATTGTAGCCATGAACAAAGACAAGCACATCCCGTTCTTCAGGAGGATACTCGTTCAGTTCGGCTTGAAGGCGGCGATCAAAGTCTGATTGGTGTTGAAACTGATGTCGCGCGGCCAGGGTGAACTGGGTTTCCGGATCTGGGTCTGCATATCCAAACTCCAGCTTTCCTGGTGTGTGGTTTGGCGGAATTGAGACCGTCAGCTCAAGAAGATGATAGTCTTCGCTCCGCTCTGGTCCAAAGGATCCATCGGGTAATTCATTCCGGTTTGTGGCGACAAAAATGGTCCTTGCGGTGCCAACCTCCAGGGCCCAAGACGTGACCGGAGAAAGGCTGCGATCAGTGCAGCCCAGGGCAAGACAAAGGCTGAGGCCAGCAGCCAAACGGAGGAAAATCATAAGAAACCTTTGTTCAATCTTGCCGGTAAATCTGGCCACAGGCTAGCAAGCCATAGGCCAGATGAAAACCGATCTCTGCAGGATTGCAACAACAGCTCCGGCTTTCTAAAGCACGTAGCGACTCAGATCGCTTCTGCTCGCCAGTTCGCCCAGGTGTTTGCCGACAAAACTGGCGTTTACAGTGACTTTCTCGCCGCCCCTATCGGGGGCGTTGAACGATAGCTCCTCAAACACTCGTTCAATCACAGTATAAAGCCGACGCGCGCCGATGTTTTCCACTGAATGGTTTACCTCTGCTGCAATCTTGGCGAGCGCGGCAATACCATCTTCGGTAAAGGTCACTTCGACCTCCTCCGTCTTCATCAAGGCGGTATATTGCAGGGTCAGCGCATTGTCGGTTTCTGTCAGGATACGGACAAAATCGGTTTCGCTCAGCGAGCGCAGATTGACCCGGATTGGCAAACGGCCCTGCAATTCAGGCAAGAGATCAGAGGGCTTAGCTACATGAAAGGCACCGGAGGCAATAAACAGGATATGGTCCGTTTTGATTGGACCGTGTTTGGTGCTCACCGTGGTGCCTTCGATCAGGGGCAGCAGATCGCGTTGGACGCCTTCACGGCTGACATCACCCCCGCGGGCGTCTGACCGGGCGCAGACCTTGTCGATTTCATCCAGAAAGACGATGCCGCTTTGCTCTACCGATTCAATAGCAGCGCGGGTGACCACCTCATCATCCAGCAATTTGTCGGCCTCATCACTGATCAAAACTTCATAGCTTTCAGCAACGGTCATCTTTCTGCGCACGGTACGCCCGCCCATGGCCTTGCCCAGGAGATCCCCAATATTGAGAACACCCATATTGCCGCCGCCAGGCTGACCTGGGACATCAAACATATTGCCCATGGGATTAGAGCTATCGGCGACATCCAATTCGATCAACGCGTCATCCAGTTGACCCGACTTCAGTTTTTTGCGGAACACATCACGGGTGATTTCGCGGGCGTCTTGGCCGGCCAGTGCGTCGATAACCCGGTCTTCTGCGGCCTTTTGGGCCTTGGTTGTGACGTCTTCACGCATGAATTCACGGGTTTGGACGATGGCACTATCTACAAGGTCGCGAATGATTTGTTCAACGTCACGGCCAACATAACCAACTTCGGTGAATTTGGTGGCTTCTACCTTGATGAAAGGCGCGCGCGCCAGTTTTGCCAGTCGGCGTGAGATTTCGGTTTTACCAACGCCGGTGGGCCCGATCATCAGGATGTTTTTGGGATAAACCTCGTCGCGCAGATCATCCGAGAGCTGTTTGCGGCGCCAACGGTTGCGCAGCGCTACGGCCACGGCACGTTTTGCCTCAGCCTGTCCAATAATAAAGCGGTCCAGTTCAGAAACGATTTCGCGGGGTGTCAGGTCTGTCATGGGATGTCTCGTTTCAGTGAGAAGGAGGAAGGCGGTGCAGCGGCAGCACACCGGCCAAAGGAGAGAGCAAGGTCGCCCGGATCCGCGCCCAGAAGGCGCCAAGGATCACCAGGAAGAAACCAAGCAGAAGAATAGTCATTGCGGCCCCCTCGCCGTCAAAGACGGTGCCAGCTAGGGTCACGCTATAACCGATGGCTGCAATCAGGAAGGAGCGGCGGTCAATGATGATCGCCACCAGGGCAAAGGCAAAAAGGACAGCAACCAGCGTCAGCTGCGCGCCAGTTGTGCCTTGGTCCAGCAGGCTCAGAGCAATGGTATTAACCAGAGCAGGCGCGGCAACAACGTGCAGCCAGAATCCTTGGGCCGCACGGCGGGTGACGCGATGCGGATCGCTGAGATCAAACATCATGGCCACCGCAAAGACGGCAATCCCCACAGCCAGTGTTACCCAGGCGAAAGGACCGGAGGCGGAGAACAGGAAGAAATCGCTAATCCCATCTGGACGGCCAGCCTGCTCTGCGGCCATCATCAGGGTGAGGGCAAAAACCCCAAGCGCAATCAGCGCCATGGCAAAAGGCACCCGGAACCGGAGCCAAAACAGCGCCACCGCAGCCGTGGTCAGTGCCATTGGCAGCGGCAGACTGGATAGATCGTTTTGCGCCACCATAAAGGGTTCTGAGAAAAAAGCGGTCATGCCGGTGCCGGCATTGGCAGCCCAAAGTAGGGACAGGGCAATGGCTGGGGCGATCATTCGGCGGCGGCGAATGAAATACTCGGCAAAGATCCAGAGCAAAACAGCCCCCAATGCCGAAGAGCTGATGGTCTTTTCAACATATCCACCTAAGGATCCTGCGATATAGGCTGCGGTGACGGCGGCCCAGCCTGATGCCAGAATGAGCATGCCAATGACGATAAAAATCTCGTTGAAGCCTTTGAACAGCTCAAAGGGTTCATCGCCAGGTGCCAAGTCCTCGCGCGCGCCGCGCCGGCTGTGGGACATCGCCAATAGAGAGGCCGCTTGGGCCTCGCTGATCAAGCCAGAGCCAACGGCGGCGCGAATGTCATTCTGGTCGATCTGGCTCACATCAGCTCTCCGAAGTGATTTTTGACGCATCTGAACTTGTAGCAATGCTTTCGACGGTCAGTCGTCCATTGGTATAGACGCAGATATCAGCCGCAATTGCCATGGCGTCACGGGCCACGGCTTCGGCGTTACGGTCACTGTCCATCATGCCCCGCGCCGCTGCTAGGGCAAAGTTACCGCCAGATCCAATCGCGGCTACGTCATGTTCGGGCTCCAAAACGTCCCCTGCCCCGGTGATCACCAAAAGCTCGGTCCCGTCGGTGACAATCAACATGGCTTCGAGTTTTTGCAGATATTTATCGGTGCGCCAGTCTTTGGCCAGTTCAACACTGGCCCGCGCCAGTTGGCCGGGTGTGGCCTCCAGTTTGGCCTCTAGACGTTCCAACAGGGTAAAAGCATCGGCGGTGGATCCGGCAAACCCTACAATAACGTCAAATCCCCCAGGTGAAAGGCGGCGCACCTTGCGGGCTGTTCCTTTGATCACGGTCTGCCCCAGAGAGACCTGCCCATCGCCGGCAATGACCACTTCACTCCCCTTTTTGACACCAATGATGGTGGTTCCGTGCCAGCCGGGGAATTGATCATCTGCCATTTTTGCCTCCAGTTTTGTTGCCTTCTATATGGATCTATCTCCAATGCTGTACAAGGCTCGGCGGTATCCGCCGGGGTTTAGCGCTCACCTGCATTTCCATGATGTGTTCTAGCGGCGTTAACATACTGCTAACTTGCTATGCACGGAGCGCAAATCAGGACTGATTAATGGGCAGTTGTAGGACTCAGTAAGCTCTCCTACATGGGGCTCACAAGCAGACAATACGAAAACACACGAATTTAAAGGACTAGTGCAATGACGACCGCAAACCTCCATGCGCCGCTGGGCGCAGTCTCCGTTCTTCGTTTGGTAGACGGAATCATGAACTTCAAAACCAACATGGTTGAATGGAATGAATCCCGCCAGACCCGCAAAGCGCTGTCTCAGCTCACCGCGGCACAGTTGGACGATATCGGCCTGACGCGGGCAGATATCTCCAAGCTGTAAGATTTGCAGACCGGGTGCAGAAGCACCAGATGATTTAAGCCGCTCCTGATCAGGGGCGGCTTTGTCTATTTCAGGAGCTGAGCTTGTAAGCAGTTGATTGATCTGGCAACCAGGCCTCAATCGCGGCGGTGGCTACTACATGCATGCCGTCAGCCTCGGGATCCACGACGTTCAACCCGCCCTTTACGGCCCGCACAGTAGCGCGCCCACGTGGTAGATCCTGAGCCACCAGATCGCAATCCACCCGCGTCGGATCTTGCACCGCAATGGTGACTTCCACCCGCATCTCTGTGTGATCAATACCCAGTTTGGAAAACAGCGTGATTGACGAGTGATGCAGTGCGTCCTGCACTGCGCGCCGGGCCGCCTTGGTGTAGTCTTGGCCATATAGATCGTTGCCAGTGCCCATTTCCAGAATGATTCGTTTGTCGCTCATGTAGCTGCCTCCATATCAAACGAGACAATTACCGCTGCATTGGCAATCACCGTCGCACTTTGGGCATGGGGTTTTGCCACGTCCAGCCCGCCCTGCGTCACCGTGATACTGGGCTGACCATAGGGAAAAATTGCCTTCAGCGCCTCAACATCCACCTTATCTGGCCTAGCCACACCAATTTCCGCATCAATGATCATGGCTTCTTTGGGAAAATCAAACAGCTCTGCAAGGCTGACTGAATTATGCCAAAGCGCGTCCGTGATCGCCCGTTTGGCGGCTTCCGTGTAGTCTTCTCTTCTCAGCGAAGTACCCATGCCGAATTCCACCAATACCCGTGTTTTTGCCATGCCTGTCTCCTGGTCTCTGCTGTTTGCTCACTCTGTGCAGCCCAGCTCAAAAGAAAACCCCATATCTTCATTTGGCAAAAAATATCCCGGGGGAGTCGCCCGTGGCGACGGGGCCAGTTCCCCCTCTGGACGATTGCCCTGCGCGGACTGGCCAGATTAGCTAGGCTACTCAGCCCGCATCATGTCACGGATTTTTACAGCCTTTTCGAAATGGTCCAAGTGATGTCTCTGGATCCACCAGGTCGCCACCTGCATCAGAAGTTCAGGATCATCATTGCGGTTCTTGAAAAATGCATAAAACGAGAGGCCTACGCTCTCGCCTTTTTTGGCAATCTTGTCACTGCAGATGGCAATGGCTTTTTGGCGAAAATCTGGGGTCATAAAGGGAGTCCTTGAAATAAAAAAGCGCCCTCAATCGAGGGCGCCCTTAAAGAATTCTGAGATCTGATCTATCAGATCGATTCGTTGATCCAGCTCTGCAGCGCGGCCTTTGGCGCGGCACCAGCACGGTTGGAAACAACCTGACCGTCCTTAAAGATGAACAAAGCCGGAATACCACGCACACCCATGGCTGCAGCGGAGTTCGGGTTGCTGTCCACATCAACTTTGACGACTTTTACCTTGTCGCCGTATTCCGCCGCCAGCTCTTCCAGAGCGGGGCCGATCTGTTTGCAGGGACCACACCATTCGGCCCAGAAATCCACCACAACGGGGACTGCGGAATTCTTGACTTCGGCGTCAAATGTTTCGTCGGTGACGGCTACGGTGGACATGGTCATGTCTCCTGAGATCTATGGCAACTGGAGTTGGAACCTATGTAGAGCTTAACAGATCGTCAAGGTTTCAACACCTCCTTGAGCGCATCTGTCACAAGATCGTGCGGTAGCCTCATCAGGCTGGCACTACGGGTCCATAGCAGCGCGGTCTCGATCGGACGACCCGGGTAGATTTGCGCCAGCGCATGCGCATAGGCCCCCATCTGTCGCAGCAGCCCCTTGGGGCAGGCAGCGGCAGTTCTTGGCACTTCGGCGTTGGATTTGAAATCCACTGCCAGCACCCTGTCTGGCGTAACGATCAGCCGGTCAATAATGCCGTACAAGCGTTGGCTGCCAAACCGACCTGTCACAGGCACCTCGGCCAGCGTATCCGGTGCAAAGATATGCGACAGTTCGGGATCTGATAGAACGGCGCTGGCCTCGGCCAGAAGCGTGGCACGATCTGTAGCCTCAGACAGCAAACGATCTGCCAATAGGGGCCAATCGGTGTTTGGATGGCCAGGCAGATGTTCCAGTAGCAGGTGTAAACGGCTGCCGCGTGCTTTGGCCTCTTCTTCGTCCAACCCCTGATCTCCGGGCAGCGCCTTGGCTCCTCCCAAATCCGAAGGGGTAATCGCAGCCTCTGGTGCCAGATAGGGGGGCGCCGGATGGGCAAAAATCTCAGGCAACACTGGGCGGAGTTTTGGCTGAACTTCACGTGAAACCAGTTCCAGCCCTTCCCAGTCGCCATGGGATAGACGCAGGCCTGTGCCGCCTGGCAGATCACAGTCGGTGGCACCGCCTTCGCGCATAGCGGCCTCGACCCGCTGATACCAGCTGTCGCCCTCTTTTGAAAGCGTTCCAGCAGTGGCGACAATTAACCATTTTTCCGCGCGGGTCAGTGCCACATAGAGCAGGCGCAACCGCTCATTTTGTTGTTTCTCCTGCGCCGTCTCGCGGGCATTGGCCAGCAGGTCTGGCATCTGATCCTTTGGCAGTTTCCACAGGGGAGTACCATCTGCCACCATGATCTCGGCATCACTGGGGGCGTTGCGTTTAGCGGTATCCGGCAGGATCACGATCGGGGCTTCCAGCCCCTTGGAGCCATGCACTGACATCACTCGGATCATATCCCCCGATGCCCCCATCTGCCGTTTGATCTCCAGATCATCGGTCTGCATCCAGACCAGAAACCCGGTGAGGCTGGGAATATCCGAGCGTTCATAAGCCAGCGCCTGAGACAGTAGCGCGTTGATCCCATCCTCGGCTTCGGCTCCCAGACGTCCCAACAGTTTTTGCCGCCCCTGATGGCGGGTCAGGATGCGCTCAATCAAATCAAAGGGGCGCAGAAAATCGGTTTGATCGCGCAGATCATCCAGCACCTCCATGGTTTCGGGGAACTCCGCGCGCCGGTCTCGCAGGGCAGGCCACAGATGTTTGCTGCTGCGGCGATGGGCCAGGTCAAACAACATCTGTTCGGTCCAGCCAAACAGCGGCGATTTCAGCACCTCTGCCAGGGAGAGCGAATCCTCTGGCGTTGCCAGAAAGGAGAGGAGCGCAGCGATGTCCTTGACCGCCAATTCCGCCCCAACCTTCAGCCGGTCAGCGCCAGCAATAGGCAGTTCGGCGTTTTTACAGGCGCGGATGATTTCCGAAAACAGTTCCGAGCGGCGCTGCACCAGAATAAGGAAATCCCCCGCATGCACGGGGCGACGCTGAAATGTGCCGCGCGTTGGACCATCCTCGGGGATGGTCACCTTGCTGTCGATCATCTCCTTGATCTGGTGAGCAATGCGTTCAGCCAGGATGACAGTGTGGTGGCGCTTGCCGGGACGATCCACCGGGTCCGTCCAGTCGCTCTCTTCTTCCTCGTCGCTCTTGTCCACTGCCGGCCACAGATCCACCCGTCCAGGCAGATCGGATTTAAAGGCGCGGTGCAGGGCATCGCTGTGAAAGCCGGCACGGGGACTGTCTTTGAAAACCAGATCTACCAGTCGCAGGATCGCTGCAGATGAGCGAAAAGAGAATTCCAACGCTGCGTTTTGGAGGCCCGATCCGGATTCGGACAGTCGATTGGCAAATTCCACCTGCATCCGGTCAAAGGCATCCGGGTCAGCACCCTGAAAGGAATAGATCGACTGTTTCTTGTCACCGACCACAAAGATGGTGCGTTCGACATCAGATCGGGCGCCTTCCCCGGCGGTGAATTCCTGCGCCAGTTTTTCGATCACATCCCATTGCACCGGGCTGGTGTCCTGGGCCTCATCCACCAGGATATGGTCGATGCCACCGTCCAGACGATAGAGCACCCAGGCAGCAACCGCAGGATCATTCAACAGATGGCGGGCGTTGAGGATCAGATCGTCAAAGTCGAGCCAGCCGCGCTGCTGCTTGCGGGCCTCATATTCCGGTAGGAAGGCCTGTGCGAACTGATGCAGATCTTGGGATTTTCGTGCCGCCACCAGGGCCAATCGTTTGGCGCGGGCGTCTTCCACCCGCAGCATCAAGGGCTCCAGCTGATCCATCAAGGCAACATTGGCTTCGCGCAGTTTCTTGGTGGGGAATTTCCCCACCTTGGCAGTGAAAGGGTCCGCAGCGCCGGCCCCGGTCAGAAAAACACCTTCCAATGTGGCAAGATCAGCCAGTGTCGGCGCGGTGATCCCGCCGAGCTTGGCAGCTGCACGCTGATCGGTGGTGCCGCCTGTCTCCAGCATGGCGCGGGTGCGCGATAGCAATTCCGCCTCGCCGCCCCAAAATACCAGAGCCTCGAGTGCGGGCTGATCAAATTCTTCTGGCAGATCAAACCGGGCCAGAAGCGCAGGCCAGTCCAGCGCTGTTTCAAACTCGGCGCGGCGTTGGCACAAGGCCGCTGTCAGATCCTCAAAATCACTGCCGCCCACATGGCGCGCCAGCGGCTCTACCAGATGCGCCACACCACCCTTAGCCATGTCCTCAACAATTTCAGCCCGCAACAGGGATGCGGCGCGGTCTTCCATCTCGGAAAACTGCGGGCTGACGCCGGCCTCCAGCGGGAAACGCCGCAGCAGGGAGGAACAAAAGGAGTGGATGGTTTGGATTTTCAAACCACCGGGCGTCTCAATGGCGCGGGCAAAGAGCGTGCGGGCCTGGGCCAGATCCTCAGAAGCGGTATTGACCTCCCCCAGCTCGCTGAGCGCAGTGGTGAGTGGGTCGTCGCGCAGCATCGCCCATTCGCCCAGACGCTGAAACAACCGGTTCTGCATCTCGCTGGCGGCGGCCTTGGTATAGGTGAGGCAGAGGATGTGTTGGGGCTGCACGCCCTTGAGCAACAACCGCGCCACGCGGTCCGTCAGCACCTTGGTCTTACCCGAGCCGGCATTGGCCGCCAGCCAGGTCGAGGCATCGGGGCGCGCGGCACGGAACTGCGCTTCAGAGGCGTCATCGCGGTGTTTTGGAGAGGGAGTGCTCATGTCAGGTCCTCGGGCTCGGGCGTGGCACTGCGATCCCATTCACCAAACCGGGCCAGGTGGTCATAGTCGCCTGCGATATCATCGCGATGCACCATGCGGCGGCTGGAATAGCCCTGGTCTTGTTCAAAATAGGCTCCGATCAGTTGTTTCAGCTCCTCCCAGATCTTGGCCGGGGGCTGATCTTGCAGCGGCGCGGGCACTTCTTTCAGATTGCTTCCCAACCCAATAAAGGCGGCGCGGGCCACCTCGGCGGGGCCGATCTCCCTAAAGGCACCCTCTTCTGCCATGGCGGCCTCGATCAGCAGCTGTTTTTCAAATTTCTTCTGCTGCGCTTCCGAGGGCGGTGCACCGGTCTTGTAGTCATAAAGGTGCAAAAAGCCGCGCTCATCCTGGTCAATGCGGTCGGCCCGGCAGGCGATGGTGAAATCCAGCGGCTCCAGCCGGGCCTCGCCCATGGCTTCGAGCTTCAGCGGTGTGCCACGACTCTGGCGGTTTTGTTCCGCCAGGATGAATTCGCCGGCCAGACGCTGAATACGGCTGAGCCACAGCAGGCGCGCCACGGGCCAGGGCACATCCCGTTCCAGAAGAGCATGGGCGGTTTCAATCAGGTAATCGGCTGTCAGGCGGCTGGGATTTTCTAGGCTGTCGCGGATAAAGACCTCAAAGATCTCATGCACAACGGTGCCGCGCAGCAGGGCGTCGGGTTCCTGCACCAGCGCATTCAGTGGCTTTAGGCGCAGCACATGTTTGGCGTAGATTGCATAGGGATCACGGATCAGCCGCGGGATTTCGGTGATGGTCAATCGACGCGGACGGCTGGCAACGGGCGGGCGTGGAGAGGGGCGTGGGGCACTTGGAAGTTCAGTCGGTTGTTCCAAGGCCTCGGCCCAGCCCAGCCATTCCTGCCCACGTAGCCGCATCGCATCCAAAGCGGATTTCCCACCCTGATCCGGCAATCCCGATAACAGGTTGGTTAGACGGTTGAGCCATCGCGAGGCCACCGTATCGGCCTCATCCGAGCGGGCAGCACGGGTGAGCCAAACCTCGGGTGCCGCCACGGCCTGCTGGAAGTCATGGGCTGACAGGCCAATGCGGCGCTCGGGCAGCAGCAGCCCGGCCTGATGACGCAGCTGACGGTTGAGCCAGGGATCGGGCTTGGCGGCTTCGGGCCAGCTGCCCTCATTGAGGCCCCCCAGGATCACCAGATCGGCGCCCTGCACCCGAGCCTCAAGCGTGCCCCAGATCATGATGGAGCCATAGGGGGTGTCGCGGTCGCGCACCTCTCCTTGCGACAGGATGGCCGACAGAAGATCGGCAAAATCGCGGGCTGACATCTCGCCACCGTGTTCGGCCTCAGCCTCCAGATTGGAAAAGATCTTGAGCGCCTCTATGCCAGCTTTCTTTTCCCAGAGTGTGCCGTTTTCCCCCTCTGCTTGGACTTGACTGCCAGCGGAAATCGCCTCGGCGCGGTCGCGTAGCAGCGCGACCCAATCAGTGAGGGGCAGTGGTGTGTTTACCTGCTGGTCGGCAAAGTTCTGGGACAGCCAATCTGTCCAGCCAAGTATCAGATTGCGCTCCATGCCAAAGGCCGCAATACTCTCAGCATCGGGAAAGGGCGGTCCATTGCGGCGCAGGTCCAGCTCATAGTCACGAGTATGGCGCAGGTGTTCGCCGCGCGCGGCCTCGGCGCTGGCGCCATCATGGGTCAGCGGGTGTTTCAGCAGGGTGAGCAGCGCATCCGCTGTCAGTGGTCGGCAAAACAGTTCGGCCACGTGGCGCAGGAAACGCCCTGGAGGGGTCAGTTGTAGCGGCAGGCCGGCGGAATCATCCGGCAGGATACCCCAGCGATCCAGTGCAGCGGATACCAGTCGGGTCAGCATCCGGTCAGGTGAGATCAGCGCTGCCGCCTTTCTCTCTTCGGCGGCCTGGCGGAGGCGTAGGGCAATGGCCAGAGCCTCAGCGCGCGGGTTAGGGGCCTCTACCAGGGTGACATCAGCGCAGGCCTGGTCCAGCTCGGTGAGCTTTGGCCCTTCACTCATCCAGGCATGGGTGACAGGGGCCGGGCGCAGCGCCAGCGAGACCAGCCGGTTGCGGGCAGGCGAGACGGGTTCATCCGGGCTCCAGCGCTGCACATCACCGGGTGTCATGTCGAGATCCGACAGCAGCTTGGCAAAGCGATACTGCGGGTGATCCTCAGAGGTGAGCGCTTCGCGCAGGTGGGTCCAGACCTCGGCGGGCTGTTCAAAATCATATCCTGGCAGCACCACCGCGCCCTGGGGCAGGCGGGCGATGGCCTCCATCAGCATATGGGTGGTCCCGCGCGAACCCGTGGAGCCGGCTAAGATCACTGGATGTTGGGGCGGCTCTACCTGCCATTTGGCGATCAGGTTTTCGACCATCCGGCGTTGTCGGGCCTGAACGTCGACCGTGTCGCTATGCAGGTCTACAAATTGATCTGCGATGCCGATGAACAGCTGTGCCCGCGCCCAATGGCCGGACATATCTGAGATGTCCAAGTTTCGGATCACTTCGGTGCTGACACCTTCGCTTTGCATCTCATCCACCAGATTGGCAAGGCTGTCCGAGAGATCATAGAGCGAGGACCGCGCCGCAAGATCTGGCTGCGCATCCAGCAGTTTGGCGATGAGTTGCGACAGCTCCAGCCGACGCCGCAGCGGTGGTAGAGCCGGGGGAAGGCCCTGCAGGCTGGCCTCGCGCGCCAGATCTGTGAGCAGACGCATGCGTGGCAACAACAGGGCCGGGCCTTCCTCAAACAAGGTGCGACAGCGGCGCATCATCCGAGAGGTGTTGAGGATCACTTCGACCCGCGCCAGATCTTCGGGCGGCAGGGATTTACTGCGCTCAATGAGCCCCTGTGCCAGGGCGCGGGGAAAACCTACTCCGTTTGGAACAGCAAAGACACGGGGGCTGTCCTGAGGTTCAAACAATATCATCGGCAATCAGATCCTCGGCTATGGCGATCCCTTCGGGATGGCCCACATCGCACCAGTGACCAGGATATTCTACTGCAAACAGGCGTTCTGAATTGGCTATTTTGTTCCACAGCAGGTTGAGAGAAAACACTTCATCCGAGATGTTGTGCAGCCCGTCGGTTTTGAGGATTTGCACGCCCCCATAGACCAGGTCCCCCCCGCGGCTGATGCGCCCCGCGCTGTCGCAGCTAAAATCCCCTACACCTTTGCGGCCCCGGCAACGGGTGATGGGGATACAAACCAACAGAGCATCCATTTGTACTGGATCCCAGGCGTTCAGCGCGACTTCAAATGGGTTCACCCCTTTCCAAATCACATCGGTATTGGCGGTAAAGACAGGGGCGTCTCCCAACAGGGGAAGGGCCTGGCGCAGCCCGCCGCCGGTATCTAGCACCTGGGGCTGTTCTGGGCTAAGAAAGACCCCCCTCGGCGCCAGGTGCGCCTCCAGGGCTTGTGGCAAGTAATGCAGATTGGCGACGATCCGGTTTGGCTGGATTGCTTGCGCCAGCTCCAGGGTGTGGTCGATCAGCGGGCGCCCTGCCACAGCAATCATCGGTTTGGGGCAAGTCTGGGTCAGTGCCTTCATTCGGGTACCAAACCCGGCGGCAAAAAGCATCACGTTGGGAATAGCGCGGGACGTGTCAGAGAGAAGGTCGGTACCCATTAGCGCAGCTTGGCCAGGTTTTCGGGGGTAGGGGCAGGCAGCTCCTTTAACAGCATATCCGCCAGCGGCGCGAGGGCAGGGTGTTCCAAACCATTTACCACATGGGTCCAGACCCTTGGGATCAGATCAAGATACTGGGGCTTGCCAAAATCCTGCGCCAGCCGGGCAAAGACACCCAGGATGCGCAGGTTTCGCTGCACGCCGATTACTGCATAGGCGCTGCGGAACCCAGAGGCGTCCAGCTGGGTGCCCGCCAGATAGCGGTCGATCATACGGGCCTCGATACCAGCAGGCACGTCGCGGCGCGCGTCCTGGAGCAATGACACCAGATCATAGGCGGGGTGACCGACGCGAGCGTCCTGAAAATCTATCACCCCGACCTGCGCCAGCCCGGTGCGATCTGGTAGGTACATCAGATTTTGCACGTGGAAATCGCGATGCACAAAAACCATGTCGCCTTTTATAGTCTGGCGCAGAATATCCTCAAACTGGTTTTCAAACCTGCTTTGCAGGTCGGCGGTCACCGCGCCGTTGATGGCGCCGCAATAGCGATCAATAACCAAGGCGGACATCTCAGCCATGACGCGGGGCCCGAGGGTATCCAGGCTGGGCATCCCGCCGGATCCTGAGGTCTTATGGAGGTGGAGCAGGAAATCAGTGGCCAGCGCATACAGCCCACTTTCCTGGGAAGGATCTTGGTTGAGCACCTCATAAAAGCGCTGATCGCCGAGGTCTTCGGTCAGCAAAAAGCCGTTGTCCGTGTCTTCGGCGATGATGGCAGGCGCGCTGAGGTCGAGGGAGCGCAGGTAGTTGGCGATGCGCACAAAGGGGCGAATTGTTTCACCGTTGCTTGGGGGCGAATCCATCAAGACCAAATGGCGTCCATCCGGGCTGGTCAGACGTTGATAGCGCCGCGCCGAGGCATCGCCGGCTAGGGGTGCTGAGCTCCAGTTGCCGCGGCCGGTTCGCTGCAAGAACGCTGAAATCTGATCATCACGGTTTGTCATTTGCTATCTCATTCATGCGGTTTTGCCATTTGGCATCGCTCCAGGTCAGGGTCAGGTGACGGCAGTCTTCCTCTGTCTGATCGAGCGAAAGCTCCAGGCGCAGCGCATGCGATGGTGTCAGCTCCGCCAAACGGTCTGGCCATTCAATCAGGCAGATAGCGTCATCAAAGGCCTCAAACAGGCCCAATTCTTCGATCTCTTCGAGTGCTGACAGGCGGTAGAGATCCGCATGCCACAGTTCTCCGCAGGGGACATCATAGGTCTGAACCAGGGTAAAGGTGGGCGAGGGCACATCTTCGGGCTGCACCATGAGCGATTGGATCAAGCTACGGGCAAAATGGGTTTTGCCGGCTCCGATTGGCCCTTCCAGTAAGAGACAGTCGCCAGGATGTAGCTGCGTGGCAAGCTGGCGCGCCAGCTTTGCTGTCGCTTCGGCAGAGGGCAGCAGGCAGGAAACTGAGCTATCTGCGCCGGTTGATCGGGGAGAGTCAGAAGAGGTTTGATCGCAGGATTTAGTCATGGCCGCACAATGCCTCTGGGCTGCACTGGCTGCAAGCGCGAAGGGCGCAATCCCCTATCTGGAGATCGCGCCCTTCTGGGTCTTTGAGTGTGCCAAAAGGCTTTAAGGACTAAGCGGAGCCGCCTTGATCTGTGATGGCAAATTTTTGTTGCTCTATGGGGGGCAGGCCTGGTTCCGGCGTCTGAAAGCTGACCATAGTGGCGCCGTTCTGGATTGCGGTCACTTTGCACAGCAGCGGTGTACCGTCACGCAGTTGCACATGGGTCCACCAAGGCGTGCGCCCATCACTGCCGGCCACAAAGTCGCGGATCTCACCCCAGGCTGGGGTCGCACTGCAGGTGTCTTGCCAAATACGGGCCGCATCCATGATGGAGACCTTAGCAAAGCTAGCGTCGGGGTCCATTTTCCACAGTGCGTGATAGGTCTCGTTCGAGAAGGTCATGGTGCCGTCGTTGGCAAATACCGCAATGGCTTCACCCATCTGGTCCATGATGGACTGGCCCATTTCCAACTCTGAGCGGAACTGACGAGTCAGGGTGACCTCGGCGGTGATGTCTTCAAACAGGAAGGCTATGGCACCATCAGGGTGCGGACGTCCCGACACGGAATAGACGGATCCCGATGGCAGCGACCATGTTTCCTGATAGCGACCTTCGGCAGCGGCCTCGAGCAGGTCTTCGATTTGGTGACGCCAGCTGGAATAGTTCTTGGGCTCTGGCATCATGCGCTGATCGCGCAGACGGTCAAAGAAGGTCATCAGGGTGGGTCGCGCACTGAGGAAACCAGCGGGCAGGGCGGTCAGGTCAATCAAAACCGGGTTGAACAGGACCAGCTGACGGTTGCGGTCAAAGATTGCCAGACCGATAGAGAGCTGAGCAAAGGTTTTGGCCAGGGTCTGGACAAAGTTACGCTGAGCGACCTCGGCATCGACGACGGCGTTTACATCCACTGCATGACACAGCCAACCGGCCTCGGTTTCGGTGGTTGAGATATTGTACCACAGACGTTTGGTGCTGTCTGGCAGGGGGATCGAGATACGCTCAGCTTTGCCGCTGGATTTTGGCTCATCCAGATTATCAAACAGGGGCTCAGAGAACTCAGCGTCGCGACCACGAAGTTTGTGGCTGAGATCGTCATAGGCAAGGTTGGTCCAGGTTACGGCACCTTCGTCGGATTGCAGCCAGACGGGGTAGGGGGCCTGGTGCACCGCTGCGCGCAGGGTGGTGAGCTCTTGGTCCAGAGATTTATTCTGCTCCTCCAAGGTGCTGCGGCGCAGTTGGACGCGGGTGATACCGTCAATCCATTCGCAATGAGCCTCGCGGCTTTCGGCAGAAGCGGTGCCAGAGAGAACCAGGGGGCCGACATCTTTGAGAAAGCCGGGGCTTTGCGGCAGGCCAGGGTAATTTCGGGCCAATTGGTCCCGCAGCATGTTCCAGCTAAAATGCTCTGCGTGTTCACCGATGAACTTGCGCGCCCCAGATGACCAGCCAATAAGGTTGGTGTCATCAAAGAGAAACACCGCATCGGTGCGCCCGTCGCCAACCAATAGATCTTGTTCCATGCCTTTGGAACGTTGCTCAGGCGAGAGCCACCAGACGGCGACGGCTGCTGTGGCGCAGCAAAGTGTGGCCAGCATCAACCATTCGATCGAGATGATATTCTGCATTTTGTCCTGCCTCTCGTCAGTACTCGTTTTCCCTATGATGGATCGAAAATGGTTAACTGTAGTTTAATTACTTACCTAAAAGTGAATAGTTAAACTTCTATCCACTTATTTTCACCTTTGGGCACGGCATTCTCCCCTATCAATGCGTCAATTTTGCTGCGGGGCCAAGAGACCTTTACGATGGCACCGCTGCGTTCGCGCGGATGTGGCTGCGGTTTGGTTGCACCATTGGTGAATGTAAGCTCGGCGCCAGTGCGCTCTAGTAGAGTTTTGGCGATGAATAATCCCAGGCCCATGCCTTGATATTCAGGGCGCTGTTTTCGGTCACTTTCGCTGCGACGCCGTTTCATAAACGGATCGCCAAGCCGACCCAGAAGATGCGAAGGAAAGCCGCGCCCGTCATCGCCGATGGTCAGGCAGATCCGCTCATCACTCCAGGCGGCGTCGATCCAAACCGTTGAGCGGGAGAAATCGACGGCGTTTTGCACGAGGTTGCGCAGCCCGTGAATGATCTCTGGTTTGCGTAGAATGGTTGGATGCTGAAAGCTGCCGTGCTCCAGTGGGCCCTCATCAAACTGGATCTCCTTGCCACGATTGAGATGGGGCTCAGCCGCCTCGTGGATCACTGTTGAAAGAGGGGCCTGACGCAGATGTAGATCGTCTTTGCCCGCCCGGCCCATGTCCCGCAGGATATGGCGGCAACGCTCAGCCTGTTCGCGAATAAGCGCTGCGTCCTCGCGAAGCTCCGGCTGGTCTTCCAACTCGTCGATCAATTCTCCGCTGGCCAGTTTGATTGTCGCAAGCGGGGTGCCCAGCTCATGGGCAGCGGCGGCCACCACGCCCCCAAGGTCGGTGAGCTTTTGTTCCCGCGACAGGGCCAGTTGGGTGGCAGAGACCGCATCGGACATGCGCCGCATTTCAGTACTGATGCGAAAGGAATTGGCGCCAATAAACAGGATGGCGATCACAATAGCTGTCCAGTTGCCAAAGATGAACACATCCGGGATGCGTAGGACAAAGCCCTGTGCCGTGCGCAGCGGCATGTGGAATTCCGCTATTAATGTCACCAGTATGATGGCAGTGCCGCCAATGATCAGGGTTGATCGTAACCCCATCATGGCTGCGGAAATGGTCACTGGTGCCAGCACGAGCAGGGCAAAAGGATTATGCAGCCCCCCCGTGAGATAGAGGAGAAAACCGAGTTGTAGCAGGTCGAAAAGCACCATCAGAAAGTTCTCAAACTCTGACAGTCGCTTGTTTTCTGGGAAGACAAAGATCGCCAGTAGATTACTGATGACTGAAACGCCAACGGCCAAGAGGCACAGTCCCAGCTCCAATTGTAGATTGTAGAGCATCTGCGCCACGGTGATGGCGATGAGCTGCCCCGCAATGGCTACCCAGCGCAACACAATCAGGGTGCGCAGGCGAATCCAGTGACTGCGCTCTTCCCCCTGCATGAGGCCAAATTCTGTGTCGCGCATGCTAAAGCTCCTGGAGCTTGGGAAATTTCAAGATGGCTCGCGGATCTGTGACCCTTTGGCCTGCTTGCATTGTCTGTGTTTCTTGATAGGTCTGACGGCGGAAACGATCAACTCTCCTCCTTCAACATAAAGTGTGATCACATGGCTCGCCTCTATTCAATTCTCGCTATTCTCTTTGTCGCTGCGTTGGCAGGCGGTACCTGGTTTTTTACGCGCAGTGGCGATGCAGACCAGTTTGCGCAGTGTCGCGGCAGCGCCATCGCCAGCGGTGGCGATGCCATTGGCGGCCCGTTCGAGCTGATCAACAGCAAGGGTGAGACTGTTACTGATAAAGACGTCTTTACCGAACCATCCCTAGTGTACTTTGGGTATACTTTCTGCCCTGATGTCTGCCCGCTGGATGTGTCGCGCAACGCGGAGGCTGTTGATGTGCTCGCGGAACGCGGCATTAGCACCACGCCGGTCTTTATTTCGATTGATCCAGAACGAGACACCCCCGAAGTGGTCGGCGATTTTGCCTATAACATGCATGAAAAGATGATTGGCCTGACCGGATCACTGGAGCAGGTCAAAGCCGCAAGCCGGGCCTACAAGACCTATTTCAAACGCCAACCGGGCGATGAAGACTACTATTTGGTTGATCACTCCACATTTGCCTACCTGGTGCTGCCCGAGATCGGATTTGTTGACTTCTTCCGTCGCGACGAAACCCCCGAACAGGTTGCTGACAAGGTCAGCTGCTTTGTCGAAAACATGTAACAGGGGATGGGTTGTTTGACCTTCTGGGCCGGGTTGCTAGTATCAAATTCAAGAACAAGCGTATAAATATGCGCAAAATTGGCGGAGAACCGGGCATGGCCGAGAATGCACTGCAGGAAATTGGACCAGATAAGTCACTCTTGCTTGTCGATGATGACGAGCCCTTTCTGCGACGCTTGGCCAAAGCTATGGAGAAACGCGGCTTTGAGGTGGAGACCGCTGGTTCGGTTGCAGCAGGCAGTGCTATTGCGACAGCACGGCCACCGGCCTTTGCCGTAGTGGATCTGCGGCTTGAGGATGGCAATGGGCTGGATGTGGTCGAAGTGCTACGCGAAAAGCGTCCAGATAGCCGTGTTGTTGTGCTCACCGGATATGGTGCCATTGCTACTGCGGTCGCAGCGGTCAAGATTGGCGCGACGGATTATCTGTCAAAACCTGCCGATGCCGCTGATATTATGAATGCGCTGCTCAGCGGTGATGACGAGCTGCCCCCACCCCCTGAAAATCCGATGAGCGCTGACCGGGTCAGATGGGAACACATCCAGCGTATCTATGAGCTGTGTGATCGCAATGTCTCCGAGACCGCGAGGCGGCTCAATATGCATCGCCGGACGCTGCAGCGTATTCTGGCAAAGCGCAGCCCTCGGTAGGGACCAAGATGTCAAATAATACAAGCGGACCGGAGATTGACCCGGAAGGCCAGCCTTTGCCCACGGGGGGCTGGTCCGAAGAAATGCTAACCCTCGCTGATGCCTGCATAGTGCCGCCCAAAATCAGCGCCTTGGTGCAGCCGGCAGGGGTACTCTACTCCGACGGCAGCTACTGCCCAGAGGCGGCACTCTGGCGCAAATTCCGCCCAATTTCCATAGAACCAGAACGGCCAAGAAAGGTCAGGGAAACCCTGCAGGGTCGTTGGCTTTGGGGCGGCGTTCTATGGGCCCATTTTGGGCATTTCTTAGTTGAAAGCTCTTCGCGTCTTTGGGCCCTGCCCAGTGTTGAAGAGGATATACGGGGCATTATCTTTATCCCCAAACGTCCGAAGGTGGGCAAAGATGTCCGTGGCTACCATCGTGAATATCTGTCGCTGTTTGGAACGGATCTGCCGATCGAGGTGGTAGATCGACCCACCCGCGTTGAGGAACTGGTTGTGCCAGGGCAGGGGTTTGGCCTGGGCAAGATCACCGTGGGGACACGCAAGTTTCGTCGTACCGTTCATGACCGATTTGCCACTCATGTTGAGGCAGACGGCCCGGAAAAGATTTACATCTCACGTTCCAAGCTGGGCCTGGGCAAGGGGGGACTGCTGGGGGAAGAACAGCTGGAAACCCTGCTAGA
This sequence comes from uncultured Roseobacter sp., assembly GCA_913054455.1. Taxonomy (GTDB): domain Bacteria; phylum Pseudomonadota; class Alphaproteobacteria; order Rhodobacterales; family Rhodobacteraceae; genus Pseudophaeobacter. Next base: position 1,531 of record CAJXIL010000006.1, on the reverse strand, counting down.
GGCCGAAGGCTATGAGATTTTTCATCCCCAAGAACACAGTCTCACGGTTCAGGTCGCCCGCTATAAGGCGGCCAAGCAGGTCATTGCCGCTGACGGGTCTGCGCTACACCTTTTTGCCATGGTGGGAAGACCAGAGCAAAAGGTTGCGATGATCCTGCGTCGCAGTTCGGGTGCCAATAACTTGCTGGCAAAGCATGTAGAGAGTTTCTGCAAATGTAATCCGGTGGTGATTGGCGGCCTGCGCGCGGAGTGGGTTCCTGAAAAATCCGGAAAGTCCAATCGATTGAGCTTTGGCGAATTGAATCATCAGATCATCGGCGAAACCCTGTCTCGACTTGGGTTCATCTCGGAATCTGCCGAGTGGCAAATCCTTTCCGAGGAGGAGCGCAACCAGATCCTGAAAGATAAGGGGCTAGGTGGGCAGAGCGGTTTTGTCGAAGCCAAGCCCAAGGGAAAGCGCGAAAAGCCCTCCTGAGCTGCGGGGTATCCTGCTTCCTTGATATCAAATTCGGTTCAACAGGTCCCTGTGGCGGGCAACAAAGGCTTGGCGAACCTGAAGAGGTGGGCGCAAATCTATAGCAAGCCCCTCTGTCACTTCGGTTTTGGGCTTGCCAAACAGCTTGTTGGCTTCGGTCTCAGAAAAGCCGGCGATCTGTACGGCCTCCATCCAGGCACTGACCTTATCCGCCCGTTTGATCTGGGCTTTGATCGTCTTTGGCAGCTGCGCAGGCAGGCCAAATTTGATGTGGATGGCCGAAGTCAAACGCTGGTCTAGCTCGCTGTAGCCTGGCCCCACCGCAGCTTTTACCGGAGAGATCATATCGCCGATGACATATTCAGGGGCGTCATGTAGCAATGCTGCCAGCTGCCATTTTACTGGGGCCTTGGGGTACATGCGCGAAAACAGCTCCTCCACCAATAGCGAATGCTCTGCCACTGAATAGGCAAAATCGCCGCGCGTTTGGCCGTTCCAGCGGGCGACAAAAGCCAATCCATGGGCGATGTCGCTGATTTCGATATCCATTGGTGTGGGATCCAGCAGATCCAGGCGGCGTCCCGAAAGCATACGTTGCCAGGCGCGGGCGGGTTTGGCGGGCATAGAAAAAAATCCGGTGGTGCGTCGATTGGCTCTGCCTAGCGTTTTGCTTCTCGCTGGGGAAGTAGGTTTTGCGATGACCCTAGGCATTTTGAGGCCAAAGACCTGTTGCTACCGGTGAACCAGGTTCCCAATCCAAAGATTTTGACATTCAGAGGCAAAAATTGGCGGGTAAATTTGTGCTCTGGGCACGGAATGCCCCCATATTCGTTGCTTATAAACTATTGCGATGTTACCTGCGGCGATAAATTGCACTCGTAACCAGAATGGAGCCGACCATGGCCGAGGATTATATCGTAAAAGACATTGCGCTAGCCGGATTTGGCCGCAAGGAATTGGACATCGCAGAAACCGAAATGCCGGGCCTGATGTCCCTGCGTGCGGAATACGGTGAAGAAAAGCCGCTGAAGGGCGCGCGCATCGTTGGCTCGCTGC
>CAJXIL010000005.1 GCA_913054455.1 uncultured Roseobacter sp. | reverse complement strand
TCCTTTGCTGCAATAAATGCTATCAAAGGAGCGGCATCAAACCGCGACAGGTCCATTATGCCCATTTCTACAAGGGCTTCACGGAACCAATCCGCGTCAAAACCACGATCCCCGAGCAGCCAATCGGCTTCTGGCAGGCTACTCACAAGAGCTCTAGCTCCAGTAAAATCGCTCACCTGACCAGCTGTCATGAAGAACCGAATTGGTCGCCCTATCGCGTCGGTCGCAGCATGTAGCTTTGTGTTCATACCGCCTTTGGTCCGCCCTATCAGACGTCCACGCCCCCCTTTTTGACCCGTAGGCTTGAGGCCGTGCGGTGTGCTTTGAGGTAGGTACCATCAATCGAGATCGTCTTGTTGTCAGGCGCTTCGGCAGCCAGCCCCACCATAATGCGCGCAAAGACCCCCATGTCGCTCCACCGCTTCCAACGGTTGTAGAGTGTCTTATGTGGTCCATACTCCTTAGGAGCATCACACCAGCGCAAGCCATTGCGATTAATGAAGATAATTCCGCTCAAAACGCGACGATCATCTACGCGTGGCACTCCATGGCTCTTCGGGAAATAGGGCCGAAGCCGAACCATTTGACCTTCTGTCAGCCAATACAGATTGCTCATAGTATTCCCCTATTTGGGAAACTTGAAGCATACAGGCGCGGCAGCAGCAAGAAATTTAATAGGTCCTGACCCTAACCAAAGTCTAGAAGCGCTTGAACTTCCGCCCCAGACAGGTAATCTAGTAGAGGCGTCCCATTTTTTGGGGAAGGACAAGCCAGGATATTTACATAACCAAGGAGTTACAACAATGTCTATTGGCGGACGGATGTTTCTTGTAAAATCAAAATATGTCACAGGTCAATTTTCCCACAATATCTATAGAACGCGCTTTATGCTTTGGCCGGAGCGTCAAGCTCTATTCACTTCAGCGCAAACCGAACTCTGCCTAGAAGGTTTTCCACGCTCTGCAAATAGCTACGCTTACAATGCGTTTTCGACGGCCAATCCCGCCGTATCTAGTTATGCTCGTCACATACATTCGCCAAGTCAGATCACGGAGGCGGCCAGGCTTGGCTGTGCCACGCTTCTTGTAACTCGACCCCCAGAAGAAACGATCAAGTCTTTCATGGGCCACTACAAAATTGAAGATTTATCATTGCTTCTGAAAGGCTACATTTCCTACTATAAAGCGGTGCTGCCTGTTGCCACAAATGTTGTTGTTTCAGACTTTGAGCAGACCACAAAGAATCTTAACTTGGCGATACAAACCCTAAATTCACAATTTGACACCGATTTTAATGAAATCTCAAACAGTCAAAACGCTGAGACAATTGCTAAGCTCAAGGCTTTCGACAGCGCGGGGCGTGGCACATCTGGCCTACCGGCGTTTGCTGCTGACATTGATAAGGATACAAATGGTCCTGAACTAGAATTCCCGAAAGAATTGCTATCTGAGGCACAAGCTTCATATGAAGCTGTAGCGATATTTGGGATTAAATAGTCTGAGCTACCCCCCGAAATTCGGACACTGACGTAAGCTGCTATTTGTTGTCTGCTGATCTTCAACACGAAGGAGATCAGGAATGTCGAAACGGAAGCAACATCATCCAGAATTCAAAGCCAAGGTGGCGTTGGAAGCGCTGAAAGGCGAAGAGACGGTCAGCCAGCTCGCAAGCCGATTTGCGGTGCATCCCACGATGATCCACCAGTGGAAACGGACGTTACTGGAAGGCGCGTCGGGTGTCTTTGAAAGAGGTAGCCGGAGAGCGCCGGAAGTCGATGAGGAGCAGGTCAAAGACCTGCTCGCCAAGATTGGGGAGTTGGCCGTCGCCAACGATTTTTTGGCCAGAAAGCTCAAACCTTGGACCGGCAAGTGAGGCGCAAGATGATTGAGCCGAGCCTAAAAGGTCTGTCAGTCAGCAAGCAATGTTCGCTGCTGTCGATCTCGCGGTCCTCGTTCTACTATGAGCCGAAGGGCGAAAGTGAGATGAACCTCAATCTGATGCGCCTGATCGACAAGCAGTTCCTGGAAACGCCGTTTTTACGGCGAGCGTCAGATGACATGGCACCTTCGCAATGACGACCACCTCGTCAATGAGAAGCGGATCAGACGCCTGATGCGGCTGATGGGCCTCATGCCGATCTATCAAAAACCCAACACCAGCAAGGCAGCGAAGGGTCACAAGATTTACCCTTATCTGTTGCGCGGCTTGCGCGTGGATCCGCCCAACCAAGTTTGGTGCGCCGACATCACCTACCTGCCGATGCGGCGTGGGTTTTTATATTTGGTCGCCATCATGGACTGGCACACGCGCAAGGTGCTGGCGTGGCGTATCTCAAACACGCTGGAAGCCGAGTTCTGTGTTGATGCCTTGAATGAAGCAATCCACAAGTTCGGCCCACCCGAGATCATGAATACGGATCAGGGCAGCCAGTTCACGTCATTTGCTTGGACCGACCGCCTGCGTCGATCCGGCATCCGCATCTCAATGGACGGCAAAGGCCGGTTCCTCGACAATATCTTTGTCGAACGACTGTGGCGGTCGCTGAAATACGAATGCGTTTATGGCAGCAAAACGTCCGTCGCCGTGGACAACACGCTGGATCGGCAGTTCATCGTCGATGCGTCACATCGCGCTTGGGTCACGGATATCACTTATCTTCGCACACATGAGGGTTTTGCATATCTGTGCACGGTCATCGACCTGTTGTCGCGGCGCATAGTCGGCTGGGTGGTGCAAACAGATCAATCAAGCGCATTTATCGGTGCGGTAATTAACGAAGGTGTAATCTGATCAACAACACGGCCCCAACGCGTTACAGGGTTCTCGGCAATAAACACAATATCATCAGGCCGCAGCTCGAACCTAGAGGACATCGCGAGGTTCGCCGCATTGCGGATATCCAGGTGCCAAGCGGTCACGGCACCAAATTCACGCACATCAGATGAAGCACGCAATACGTAAACTTCTGAGGCATCGCCGGTTTTCTTGGCGATACCCCCGCCTGTATCAAACAGCGCATCCGCCAGGACAACCTTACGATTGAAGGGCAGAGTGAAACGGCCCTGGGTGCGCACTTCACCGCTCAAGTAGACGTAGCCACGATCAACCGCGTCGAGCTCCAGTGTTTTCAAAAAGTTATCCCGCCGCTCGTTCAATTCAGCACGGCGCAGAGACACCGCGGTGGTCAGCTCACCCAACGCAATTTGACGGCCTGCAACAGTTGTCTGTTTCAACTGGATCTGTTGAGCAAAGAAGCGCTCAGCCCGGTTGAGGTCGTAATCCGCATCGACAAAGACAGAATCCCCAGCCACCAGGCGCAGGTTTTGCAAATCAGAGCGGGAATAGAGATCCTCCAGTGGGATCTGATACATATTGCCGTCGCGGTAGATGCGGACTGAGCTCACATCAATATCGCTAACGGAAACTGATCCTGCTGCCGCAATGGCTTCGCCAAGGGTCAGCGGCGTCAGTGTGATCGGCAGAACGCCGGGTTGACCTACAGCACCGCCCACGGAGACGCGGCGGGAGTTGAATTCGGAGACTTCCAGGCTAAAAGTTGGATCCAGCTGGTTTTCAACCAAGCGCTGGAACAACAGCGCTTCGCCCTCGTCGACCGTGAGACCGGCGAGCCGCACCCGGCCCACATCGGGGATATTGATCGACCCGTCATCCTGCACGGTGTAGCCATTGCGGCTGTTTTGAGCGGCCAAAAGACCGGTCAACTCACCCACCGTGCCCTGGGTCGATGGCGTGGACAGCACCACAACATCCCCAACGCCAATGGTATAGGGGCCGGTATTCACCGCGGGGGGCGGATCAAGGCGCAGGGCACTGCGCGCGCCCTCTTGCGTCGAGGGTGCATCGGGCAACGCGCCCAGACCCCGCGGTGAAGCACCTGCACCGGATCCCGCCGACAGGCCAAAGACAGCTGGCAGGGTCTGGGGCTGATAGGCAGACCGGTTGGCAACCAAAACCGTTTCCGGGGTCATCGCCACCACGCGGACTTTGCCAGTGTCAGAGACACCAGCAGAAACAGAGGGGCTGCGGTAGATGGTGGAACATCCTGCCAGGGTTCCGGCCAAAGCAAAGGCGCTGAGAGCTAGGGTCAATGGGCGCACGATGCAGCCTCCGATCGCTAAATAATTCTTACTCATTCTGGTACTCTCTTCATAAAGAGGTTGCCAAGAAAGTCACCAGTCCACTGAGAGGATTGGACAATTTCATTTGTATTTGGCCTCAGCCAGTAGCTGTTGCTAAAAGCCTGATCAGCACCAAAACAATCTTCCTGCATCTTTGACACCGGTATGGCCAGACCCTGAACAAAGATTTGCTCACGCCCCTCCGCAGTGATCACACACCGATAAGCATGAAGTTCGATCTCATCGTTGCCGTTCAGAAAACTGTGAAACCGCTCTACCTCGCCCGCTCGGCCCGCTTGTAAGAGCGCCAGGCTTTGGCTGATGTCCGAGGCCGCGAGACCTGAGCCAAAGCCTTTGGCTGAGGTCAGCATGCCCCCTTGCAATGTGATGGTCGCCCCATCCGCGGTGAGCCAGGTCTCTGTGCCTGCGCGGGAGGTTTCCAGCAGCATCACACCGGAAAGGTCACGGGTCGGAAAAGCAACTTCCAATCTCGGTGGAATGGGCCGGACAGAGGCCAAGGCATTGGCGCGGGGATGAAAGCGCGGCGCATCCGGATTCAGAGTGCTGCGCAGCAGCGCCACATCATCCTGAGCATCACCACAGGCCCCAAGAGCTATAAGCAAAACGAAAGGTGAGAGAAGGCGTTTCATCGCAAGAACCGTCCCCAGCCTTTGGCCAGCTGCTGGCTGCGCGCTTCGCGGGTGAAGCCATAGAGGCGGTTGCGCACATTCAACCGTGCGCCACCGTCACGCAGAACAGGCCGGATCACTTGCCCCAATTTGTTGCGCGAAGGGCGCCCAGTCAGCCAAGAAACCGGGAACTCAATCTTGATCCCCTTATCAAAGGAGCCCTCGCCAAAATCGCTAAACCCAACGTCCGTGAGGGTAAAGAACGCGCCAACTTTGAATCCATTGTTAAATTCTCGATCCAAGGTGAAGGTCGCCCCGTAGTCACCAGCGAGATAGCGCCCCACGTCCAGCTGAGCATGGTATTCGCCGGGCATATCATAGTAAGCCGAGATGTGACCGGTAGCGATGGAATAGTCCTGGAACCCAAAAAGCACATCAAAGTCGCGCTGTTTGACATAGTTTAGCTCCCCGCCCAGGGCGATGCGGCTATTGATCGGGAACCACAACAACTCAGCCGACAGACCGCCATACATGGATTCCAAATATCCAAAGGTCGCACGTGCATAGAGGTCTTTGCCAGGCTGCCAGATATGTTCGGCTGTTAGATGCTCGATCCGCAGATCGGATTCCTTGGCATAACGACCCCAGTCTGAACGGACCTTTGGCAGAACCGAATTGGATACCCGTGTAGCATCCCCTAGGTTACCAGCCACAGGTTGGCGCAGTGAGCCAGAGAAAGTAAGCCCAGGGCGCAGCGTATAATCCACCCCTAGGGTTGCCCCAACCTCGAATCGAAACGGTGAATCGGGGTCAAAGAACGAGGCTTGGAAGTATGGGCCAAATCGGTAGCTGAAATTAGGGAAGGCCCCGTCCACCAGCTGGCCTTCCACGAGAGGGATCGCGTTAGAAACCTCGGCACGGGCAAAACTGCGCCAGCTTCCATCTGGATCATGCTCCAATTCATAAAGATCCGCACGGTTAATCCGCACCCGACTGAGCGAAACCCCATTGCTTGCCAATGAGATATCAAAGTTCTCTACCTTTGCTCCCTGAGTATTGGCCAGAACACGTGCGGTACGACCAATGGCTTGGGCTGACTGCCCGTACTTGGCATTCTCAACTGTTACATTGACAGAGGTGCCGCGTGTCTCCAAAGAGACCAGTCGTAACCCTTGCTCTTCAAGCTTCTGCTGTAAAACAGTTTTCGTGTGATCAGAGGATTTAGGATCGTCCCTCAGGTTCCAACTGGCAAGGGCGACACGATCAATAGGCAACAGAGGCGGCGGTGAATCTCCCTGCCCACCTGGAGCAACACTTTGTCGAGGATCGATGAAATACGTGTAGCTAACACCAAGAGTGGAGCCATATAGATAAGACGCTGTCAGTCTTCCACCGTTTTTGAACTTGTACTGAGCCCCAAAATTCAGGGGCGACCGTACCTCAAATCCATTCCGCCCGCTTTCAGAAGAATACAGGTCAGGAGAGTATTCAGCCATCAGCGTCAGCCGATCACTGTGTTGCCAGCTGAAACCTCCAAAGAAAGCCGCATCTCCGCGAAACCAATTGCCGAAGTCCAATTGGCCCGTCGCACCAATGCCGCCGGCTCCCGAGGTCGGTCGTTTTTTGAAGCGGTCAAAAAACAGGCCGAGTGGATTGCTAAAGCTACCACGCCCGGCCATCCTCCCCCAGCCGATCCCGCCAGTCACTTTCAAACGGTCCCGAAACGTTTTGGTCGCCACCACATACTCAGAAGCATAGATACCTGTACCGCCAAAGTCCCTCAAACCAACCGTGACAGCGGGCGCTGTCCTGCTTTCTTTTCGGAGCAAGAAGTGAACGTCAAAACTGCGGTCATAAAGCGTTTCTCCCCCGACCACGCGGCCCGGGAAATAACCGCTAATTGCGCCATACCGGAAGCTGCCATGCACCCAAGGCAGCATTTGAAATGTCATCGTCGTGCGGAGAGAATGGTTCAAAACTCCTCCTGTAAAGACAAGAGCACCATCCTCAAACATTTCAGCAGTCGGCGTTTCAAGCAGACCAGGCGTACCATAGTTGGAAACGGTTTGGGCTGCGGCCGGTGTCAAACTGGACGCAAATGCGAACACACATAGGCTCGCGAGGTATTTGGAAGTGAAAGATGACACAGGATCTAGTCTTTGAAAAATTACTTAAGCCTTTAGTAGATGAGCGCAGGCACTCTGTCGCCCAGAATCTACGAACTAGACCCTCTAATGGGCCCTTTTTGCACCATGTGATTCTGTGCAACCGGCAAAAAATTGCTCCCCAAAATCTCCGGCCGATATATTGCTGCCTAAATGTAATGCAATGGCTGAAACCGCTCACGGATTGGGCAGTTTTTCGCCCCTAAATCCATCTATTCTTTCGATGAAATCATGATTTGTTACACCAGGGTTATTCTAAGTGGGATGCAGAGATGCTATGCTAAGGTAAGATATGTTTAGGAGTATTGGTATGATCAGAGCTACAATTTTGGCCCTTATGCTCAGCGCGACGACTGTGGCTGCGCAGGCCACCAACAATGATGACAAATGTGACGACGAAACTGCCGCTCAGGCTGGCAATGAAGACAAGGAATGTGTTCCTGCGGCCCTTGGTGGTGACGCTGCAGCAGCCGCTGCCGCCGAAGGCGTAACCGGTTTTGTACCGCTTGTAGGTCCTGCACTGGGTGCACTTGGTGCAGCAGCTGGTGTTGCTGCCGCAGCGGGCGGGGGATCCACTCCCTCGACAACGAGCACTGTCAGCACAAACTAAGTTGTCAGAGCTTCAATCTATACAAGAACAAAGGGCGCGCCAGTCGGGCGCGCCTTTATTTGTACGTCTAGTGGTGTCTTAAAGGGTTATCCAACCCTCAATCTAGGTGTTTGATCCCATGGTTTGATGGTGCGATCTGTTCTTTGGAATGGAAGGAAGCACTATGGGACAAGTTCGTCACGGGAGCGCCACGACCACGCACGCTGACAGAGCAGCAATACAGCGATCGCAAGGAACTCGGGATCAACCCGAAAACTGTTGCCAAGTGGCGAAAGCGCGAGACCGTTGAGGATCGCAAAGCAGGGCCAAAAGAGCCTCGCTCAACCATTCTCAGCCAAGCCGAGGAGGCCATGATCGTCGCATTTCGGCGGTATACGCTACTGCCGTTGGATGATTGCCTCTATGCGCTCCAGCCCTCGATCCCGCAACTGACACGGTCAGCGCTGCATCGGTGCCTTCAGCGACATGGCATCTCGCGCTTGCCGGATGTCGAGGGCGACAAGCCTAAGCGGCAGAAGTTCAAGCGCTACCCCATCGGCTTTTTTCATATCGATATTGCCGAGGTGCAGACTGCGGAGGGCAAGCTGTATCTTTTCGTCGGCATTGACTGGACCAGTAAGTTTGCAGTCACCCACCTCGTCGACAAGGCAGATCGCAAGACCGCGTGGGAGTTCCTCGAACATTTGCTCAAGGCGGTCCCTTATCGCATCCATACGATCCTGACCGATAACGGCATCCAGTTCGCCGAACAGCCCCGAAACCGGAACAGAGTATACTCCCGGCAGATGCGCTTCGACATGATCTGTGAGGCCAACGGGATCGAGCATCGCCTGACCAAACCGAACCACCCGTGGACCAATGGCCAGGTCGAGCGGATGAACCGCACGATCAAAGAGGCGACAGTGAAGCGATACCACTACGACAGCCACGATCAGTTACGAACACATCTCGGCGACTTCATGGCTGCCTACAACTTTGCCCGCAGACTCAAAACTCTCAGCGGCCTCACGCCCTACGAGTACATCTGCAAAATCTGGACTTCAGAGCCAGATCGATTCATAATCGATCCGATCCACCAGATGCCGGGACTGAACACCTAGTTTGAGTAGTATGTGTTCCCATAGTTCCCGTAGCTATATCCGTAAGATTTCATCTTGCGTGCATTGATCTGCCCCAAGACCAGGCCCGACAACCGCAAACTGTCGGTGTGGAACAGGCGAAGGGATTCCATAACATCCCCATCAGACGTCGAATCCCATTTAACCGTTAGAAGGGCAGCATCGGCATGACGGGAAATCAAACGAGCGTCAGACACCAATAGAACAGGCGGCGTATCAATCAAGATAACATCATAGAGACCACGCAGCTCCTCAAGGAGGTCACGGAATTTTTCCGAAGCAAAAAGGTCAGCAGCATTCGTTGTGGTTCTTTCACCCGCCAAAACATCGCAACCGATCAGATCATCCCGAGAGACCGCTTGTTGAACAGGTGTTTCACCGCTCAAGACCGACACAATTCCATTTTTCGGCTTGCTTTGCAGCTGGGCGGTCAATGTGAGACGCCGCAGATCGCCCTCGATCAAAAGCACCTTCTTGCCGACCCCGGTGAAGTTTTGCGCCAAAGCAAGTGAATTTGTTGTCTTCCCTTCTCCCGGCAAGGAAGAGGTCAAGACAACCACCTTGGGGGGTGTATCCACATTTGACAGCATAATGGAGGTTCGTAAGTTTCGCACTGCTTCGGCTGTTGCAGACGATGGCTTATCTGCCAAATACTGCAAAACACTACGCCGTCCCTTTGCAGGGAACGTTGGAATTTGCCCCAACACGCTATAGCCAGTTTTGTGCTCAAGCTCCTTGCTAGACCGAAATCCACTACGACGCACTTCCAAAAGAAGGATAAGACCAGACCCGATCATGATACCCAAAATACCGCTCATCGCGAGAACCAGAGACTTTTTCGGCTCCGAGGGGTCCACAGGCACAACAGCTTGCGACAGCTTCCGGCTATCCGCTTTCTGGATCCCCTCTTGGGCTGATGTTTCTTTCAATCGGGTCAGGAAATACTCATAGAGCAACCGGATTGCTTCAGACTCACGGGTCAGCTGTTGCAGGGTAATCAGATCAACATTTTGTTTGGCAACTTGCTCAGAGAGTTCCTGCGCAGAATTTTCCAGAGACACCACTTGTTGCGCCGCCCGACTGGCCTCCAGTCCGGAACGCGCCAGTAGGCGCTGAAAAATGGTGTCAAAAGCCTCTCCTGCAGCAGGTTGGTCGGCGATCTGGCGCAACAACCGCTTTAGTTGCGGATCGCCAGTTACCTCTGCCTGGGCTTCACGCCCCTGAGCATTGGTCAACTCATTGAGGCGCGCAGTAGTGGTCTCTTTAGCCGTGTTAGCAAGCAGAATTCGTTCGCGTAGATCTTTGAGCTGTACCTCTTGCGCCTGCAAAACTTCCTGCGAAATCAGCGCCGTGGCGCCGTTGAATTCAGCAACTTTCGCCTCAGCCGTTTCCAGTTGGACCTGCAATTCCGCGACACGATCGGTCAACCAAGTGGTCGCCTGTTCAGTTGCGTCAAACTTCACCTCGATTTGATTAAGAATGTAGAGGTCGACAATGGTATCTGCGATCAAAGCCGATTTTGTAGACATCTCAGAGGTCACCGAAACCTGAAAAACCAGACTCTGCGGTACATTACGTACAGAAACGCGCTCAAGCAGGGCAGTAATAACACTATCACGCGTCAGTTTTTCCTGCAGATCAGCAGAAACAACAGTAGGTTCCTTCGACAAGCCTAAGGCGGACTTGATGGAGGTTTTTAGTTTCCCAACAACCGATGCATCTCGAAGCTCACCGTTGAACTCCGCATCTGAAATCAGATCCAGCTCATCAACCACCTTCCCCATGAGACCGCGAGACTTCAGAACCTCAAGCTCCGAATTCACTTCCGTGCTGTCGCCAGTTAGCCCGCCAACCACACTTTCAAGATCGACAACGCTTTTCTGGTCGGTTTCCAGCATCACTACCGAAGAAGACGTGTAAAGCGGTGTGGCCGCAACATAGGCATAATAGCCACCCGCCAGGATGGCCAGTGTAGTGACCAGCCCGATGACCCACTTCCCGCGCCAGAGTGTCGAGACCAGTTGGCCAAAATCGATAACATCCTCCTCCATTTCTGGAGAAGGTCTTGCCGGAACAGGAGCCGCAGTATGGGCTTGTTCGCTAAAGGGGATATTTTTCATTTGGAACAGTTATTCATTATTCAAGGCCTAGGCCTAGGTACACGCTGAGCCGCTTCGCCGCTCAGCGTTCAGATGAGGTCAACGTCCTGTTGACCCTACTACAGAAGCCCCGGTGCGCAAGATCAATTCAAGATCAAGCTTTAACGTCATCCGTCTTGCGTAGTCTACATCCATGGCGACACGCTCATCGTAGCTCACGTCATTGCGCCCAGACACTTGCCAAAGACCAGTGATACCGGGCTTCTGAGCCAAATATGCCCCCGCGGCTGCACCGTATTTATCAAGCTCGGCAGTCACAATCGGGCGCGGACCAACAAAGCTCATTTCACCTTTGATAACATTCCACAGTTGTGGCAGCTCATCCAGGCTGGTTTTGCGCAGAAAATTCCCCAAAGGCGTAATACGAGGATCATTCGTCAACTTGTGATCCCGCGCCCATTCTTCTGCAGCTTCTGGGTTCTCGGCCAGGTAGGCTTTCAGCTTTTCCTCAGCACCATGAACCATGGTGCGGACTTTCCAGCACTTGAACGGCTGGTTGCCCCGGCCCACACGCGTATGGCCAAAAAAACCATTCCCACCGTCACGACGCACAACAAACCATAGCACCGCCACAATTGGCGCAATAATCGGGAGCAGAAGAACGGCCAAGGCAATATCAAAAGCGCGTTTTCCGAACTTTCTGTAAAGCCCTTTTGCCGAGTGGGCTGCAGGAGATGCCGGTACATCAACAAAGAAATCCGGATCAAAAATTTCAACATAATGTTTCATCGAAACGCCCCCCTATGGGCCTTGCACTCATAAAATAATAATGGATTCGAAAGTCTGTGGAACTAACCTCTTCCTAAGGTGATTCACCACCTTCATCAATTGTTAAATCAAATTTGACAGACCTGTTTCTGAAAAAATGGTTAATTTTTGGGCACGACCGACCAGACCAATGATGAGGGAAAACAATTGTCTAGCCCCTGCAGGACGAAATGGGGCTCTCACTTCGCTATCAAAACGCGGCCAACTCAACGACTAGGTTGCGGGCGGCTACCTGAGCGCCACAAGATCTAGTTGCTCTATGCATAGCGCCAGAACAATACAGCAATGTGACGGGTGACAGCAAAAAGGGCCCAGCCTTTGTTTTGTAGGATATGGTCAGTCTTGGCGATATTATTGCCTCTATCCAAGCCGCCAAGCTAGCCTACGTAGAGGCCAGCCTTTTAGTTACGAGTATCACGGGGATGGTTATGCCGAACACAGGACATAAAGAAGACTGGAACAGTGAGAGCGGCTCCGACGAATTGCTTGTCCTGTCTAGTTCAACGGGCCACAGCTTCATGCAGTTCTTTACCGAGACCCTGGCCGATTGCTTTGAGATTGATATCGTCACCATCGGGGAGCTCATGGTGATGGAGGACGAACGGATCTCTGTCCTGGCCGGCAGTATCGATGGAAAGCCCTTTGGTGACTTTGACTACCAGGCCTGCGTCGCCCCCTGCAGCGATGTCATCCAGACTGGGCAGCCCAAGGTCTTTCTCAGTAGCGTGCAAAGCGCTTATCCCAAAGATGCTCTTTTTGTCGATCACAATATACACAGCTACATCGGCGTTCCATTGATCAACCCAGAAGGCGAGCCGATTGGGGTTATCCAGGGGTCTTGGCGCCGGGAGATTGATCAGGAAGAAGCAGATCATGTTCTCGAAACAATTGGTCTGTTTGTCGCCCGGCTTAGCGCAGAGCTTGTTACGCTCCATGCCATGCGTATCCTGTCTGCTCTGGTCACCGGGCCTGATCTCACCGGCAATCTGGATGCGCTCCGCCTGCTGACCGAGCAAATGCAAACAGCCCTCAAAGTCCGTGTCGCCTTCATAGCAGAATGCATTGATGACGATGACAGCAGGTTTCGGCTACTGGCCTATTGCCAGGACGGCAAACTCCTCTCGCAGGCTGAGGGCGAGATCATTCCTTACGAAGGTGTGCCCTGCTGCCACCTCAAAGAGGAAGACGTCTTTCTGGTACGCAGCGGTTTGCAGGAGGCTTTTCCTACGCAAACTGCATATAAGGAGCATAATCTGGTATCTTACCTGGGGCAGAATATTCGCGATGAAGAGGGTAAAGTGATTGGCCATTTCGCGCTGCAACATGACCGGGAACTGCTGGACAGGACCCTCAAAGCCGATTTGTTCAAACTGTTCGCGGCCCGTGTGAGCCTTGAACTGCGTAAATATCAAAGTGAGCAAAAGACAACAGGCGAGGCTTCCACGCTCCCGGCCGCCTACGGCCCTGCACCAAATACGCCGACAAACACCAACCTGCGCAAAGCAAGGCAAAAGCTGACATCGATGCAGGAACAGGTGAAACGTTTACAGCAGTCCCTAGACAATAGCGAAGATGCACAGGTCGGCTCAATCCTGCAAGATCTGCAGGCCGAACTCACCCAAGTTGAGAGCTACCTTCGGTAGAGGACCTATCCCAACCAGCCCGGCGTTACCTCGGGCAGAGGAATCGCATCCAGCAAATCTCGGGTGTATTGCGCCGTGGGTGCGCCAAACAAAGCGGCGGTTTCAGCCTGTTCGACGATCTCACCGCGATGCAGCACCAGCGTGGTCTTACACAGCCGCCGTACAACAGAGAGATCATGGCTGATAAAGCCCAGCGTCAGCCCCATGTCACTCACCAGCCTTTCCAGCAGATTCAACACCTGTGCCTGCGACGAGACATCCAACCCCGAGACCACTTCGTCCGCCAGGATAAATTCCGGTTCGGTTGCGATGGCGCGGGCAATGCCAACCCGCTGCCGCTGTCCACCAGACAATTCATGCGGATAACGGCTGCGAAAGCTAAGGGGCAGACCAACCTGTGACAGCGCTTGATCCACCCGCGCGCGGATCTGGTCAAACCCATGCAGATGCAGCGGACCAGCGATCAGGCGCGCCACCGTATGGCGTGGGTTGAGCGAAGACATCGGATCCTGAAAAATCATCTGCATGCGTCGACGCAGGGGGCGCAGGTCTGTCTCTCCCAATTGGGAGATCTCCGTGCCGTCAAACCGAATTTCGCCGCTTTCCACGTCCAGTAGTCGGATCATCGCCCGCCCCAGGGTCGATTTCCCTGACCCAGAACCGCCTACGATACCAACCACATCACCCCGTGCGATATCGAAACTGAGCCCCTTCAGCACTTCAATCCGTGGCGCAGACCCAAACAGCGGTTTATGGGCCAGATCAGGAAAGGACAGCCGAAGGTCGCGAATTTCAAACAAAGCATCGCTCATTACACTGCCCCCTTTTGATGGGCTGCATCATGAGCGGCGATCTCTGCCTCAACCGCGCTGATCACCGCCTCGGGCACTGGCATCAGACTGCTGTCCGGGTCGGTGTATTTTGGTGTCGCCGCCAGCAAGGCCGCAGAATAGGCATGGCCGGGCGCGCGGAAAAACTGATCCACCGATGTATCCTCGATCACCTTGCCACCGTATAGAACGGTCATCGACTGGCAGAGCTTTGACACCACACCCAGGTCATGGGTGACAAACAACAGTGCCGTACCATGGCGCGCCTGCAAATCGCGGATCAGTCGCAGGATCTGTTTTTGCACCGTCACATCCAACGCCGTTGTGGGCTCATCCGCCACAATCAACTGTGGCTCTGCCGCAAAGGCCGAGGCAATGAGAATGCGCTGCCGCATTCCCCCAGACAATTCATGCGGATAGGCCCGCATCACACGGTCAGGCGCGGGGATATGCACCTCATGCAACAGCTCCACCACGCGGGCCTCGGCCTCTTGCCGCCGCCATCCAAGGATATCCACCAGCCGGTTACAAATTTGCGGCCCCACCCGGCGGGCTGGGTTGAGCGCAGTGAGCGGATCCTGCGGAATGAGCGCAGCCTTGGCGCCAATCAGGCGGCGTCGATCTTTGGCACGCATGCGCTGCAGGTCTTCGCCTTCCAACAGGATCTGCCCCCCGGTAACGAGGATCGCATCCGGCAAGGTTCCAAGGATCGCCTTGCCGATCATGCTTTTGCCAGCACCGCTTTCGCCGACCAGCGCCCGAACCTCCCCCGGAGCCACCTGCAAAGACACATCCCGCAGAATTGGCAAGCGCCCCACATGGGCATCAAGGTTTTTTAGCTCTAGAAAACTCATCGCAGCACCGGATCAAAATGGTCCTTCAGCCCTTCGCCAAGCTGGCTAAAGCTGAGAACGGTGAGAAAAAGGGTGATCAGCGGAAAGACCAGCACCCACCAGGAATGATGAATAGCGGCGCGACCCTCTGCGATCATACTCCCCCAGGTGGGATCATCGCTGGAGATCGACAGGTTCACAAAGCCGAGGATCGCCTCAACAATCACCGCAATGCCCATTTCCAGCGTCAGCAGCACCACGATTGTTGGCAAAACATTGGGCAGGATCTCGCGCAGTATAATGCCAAAGCGGCCCCGCCCGGCGACCTTGGCCGAGGCCACATAGTCCATCGCGCCCTGGCTCATTGCCTCAGCCCGGATCACCCTGGCAAAGCGGGTCCAGTCAATGACGACAATCGCCACGATGATGGATGTAAGCCCCGTGCCCATGACCGCGATCAGCAAGATCGCAAACAACACCGGCGGAAAGGCCATCCAGATCTCAATCAATCGGGAAATCACCATATCCGGCCAGCCGCGATAATAGCCTGCAACCAATCCCAACCCGGCCCCCAGCACACAGGTGCAGCTACCGGCAATCAGCGCCACGATCAAAGCAACACGCGCGCCATACAGGACCCGGCTCAGTACATCGCGGCCCAAAGAATCGGTGCCCAAGGGAAAGCCAGGCTCAGCGCCCGCCTGCCACAGTGGTGGCAGCCGCGAGGCAAACAGATCCTGCGCCAGCGGGTCCTGCGGCGCCAGCAGCGGCGCGGCAAGCGCCGCGATCACCAAGATCATCAGCCAACCGCCCGAGAGCCAGAGCCGGGGGTTGATCCGACGTTTAACAGCAGCGCGCCCATCAGCCATGTCGCAACCTCGGGTTCAACACAGCATAGGTCAGATCTACCAGTAAATTGACGGTGGTAAAAATCACCGCAAACAGGATGACGATGCCTTGGATCAGCGGCAGATCCCGATTGATCACCGCATCAATGGCCATATTGCCCAGACCTTCGTAGGAAAACAGGCGCTCGATAATCACCGTGCCCCCGATCAGAAAGGTAAACTGCACGCCCACCAGCGTGAGGGTCGGCAGGATCGCATTGGGCAGGGCCTCGCGCAGGATCACGTGGTTTTCGCTATAGCCCTTGGTACGGGCCAGGGTGACATAGTCCAAATGCATGGTTTCCTTCAGGGATTGTTTCAGGAGCTGGGCGATAATCGCCGCCAGCGGAATGGCCAGCGCCAGGGCAGGCATGAACATATGGCTGACCAGATCCAGCCAGATATCGAAGCGCAGCCGCAGCAAGCTCTCGAACAGGTAGAAATTTGTCGTGAAGGGCAGATCCAACGCCGGGGACACCCGACCAGAGATATGAAACACTGGCCAAAGCACCCCAAACAGCAGGATAAAAAAGAGCCCCCAGAGAAAATCCGGCACCGAAAGCGAGATCCCATTGGTGATATCAATCACCGCCTCGGCCTTGCCGCCACGGTGCCGCGTCCCCGTCAAGGCCAGAATGCCGCCAATCGCCACGGCCATGACCAGCGCCATAACCGACAGCTCCAGCGTCGCAGGCAGCCGCCCCAAGACCAGTGCGCTCACCGGTTGGCGACTGGTAATTGAGGTGCCAAAGTCACCTCCCAAAATGCCCTGAATCCAGATCAGGAATTGTTCCGGCAAGCTTTTGTCAAAGCCATAAAGCGCCTTAAGCCGGGCAATGTCTTCCTCGCCAGCGCCGGGGGGCAGCATCATCGCAATCGGGTTGCCTGGCACAATGCGGATGACAAAGAACACAATCACTGCCACACCAATCAAAGTGGTCGACATCGACAGCAATCGTTTCAGCAGAATACGTAGAAGGGTCATCTATTTATGTGCCGGGGAGAAGTCCGCCCCCTGCCCCAGCAACTGTCCTTAAGAGCGGGTCATCAGATGGGGCAGAAGCGCCCCCGATGCATGTGGCACCACCTTGACGCCCGGCGCGTGCAGGATCGGCTGCACATATTGGAACAGGGGCAGAACCAGCGCGTCCTCAGCGATCTTGCGATCCACCGCTTTCCAGCCCTCGATCCGCTTGGCCTCGTCGGCCTCGCCCCATAGCGGCGCGATCATGCCCACCAGGTCTTCCCCATCCCAGACCGAATGCGGCGAGGGGCCAAACATGGCAAACCCGGTCGAAGTGGTGGGGTCTCCTATTGAGTTGCCCCAGTTATAGAAGGCCGCTGGCGCCAAGGTATCCGTGGCGCGCAACTCATAGTGTTTGGCGATCTCATAGACCTCGATTTCGGCCTCGATGCCGACTTTGCGCCACAGACCGACGATGGCCTGAATGACCTCATAATCCTTGGGTTTGAACCCGCGGGTAGTCTGGATGGTGAACCGCACTGGGTTGTCAGTAGAATAGCCCGAGGCCGCCAGTAGTACCTTGGCGCCTTCAGGGTCATAGGGCGTGGTCACATCCGCATCATAGGCCGCGTAATCCGGCGTTTGCAGCGTATCAATCGCTACGCCGTAGCCAGAGAGCAGACGGTCCACAATGGCCTGTTTGTTTACCGCCTTCACCGCAGCACGGCGCACATTGGGATCCTTCATCACGTCGATATCGTTGAAAAAGATCATGCCAATATCCGAAATCGGCTGCGCCACTCCAACCAGATCTCCGGCTTTCAGACGGTCAAATTCCTCTGCGGGCATCTCAAGTGTTACATGAGCATTGCCGGATTCCACCTCCGCCACACGGGCGGTGGCATCGGTGACAAATTTGATGGTGACCGATTTGAACGCAGGCGCCGCCCCCCAGTAGCCGTCATAGGCCTTGAGCCGGATAAAGGCGTTGCGCTCATATTTCTCCACCATATAGGGGCCGGATCCAATCGGCGCGGCCTCAAATCCCTCTTGCCCGACCTTGTCAATATAGGCCTTGGGCAGCACATAGCCGGTGAGGAAGGACATCCATTTAAAGATCGTCGGCTCGAACCGGAGGACATCGCCGGTGATTTGATTGCCGCTGATCTCGAAATTGCCGATGGTCGACCAAATGAACTGAATTGGGTTACCGCCCTCAGGGTCGGCCGCGCGTTCCAGGCTCCATACCACATCCTCCGGCGTGAGCGGGCTGCCATCGTGCCAAGTAACCCCTTCGCGTACGGTCATTTCAACCTTGGTCTTATCAGCGTTCCAGCCCCACTGGGTCAGAATACCGGGGGCCTGGCTCAGGTCGGTGTCCTGTGCAATGAACATGTCAAAGACCGATTGGTAAATACCCTGCAGGGTCGGGTTAACAGCCGAGGTGCCCAGGGTTGGGTTCCAGCTGGGCAGGTTGACGTTATTGGCAATCACCAGATCGTCGATCTCTGCCGCCAGTGTGGGTAGCCCTGTTACCGTAAGCCCCGTCGCTGCCAGTGTCATCGTCGCAGCCGTTCGCTTCAGCAATCCACGTCTTGAAAATTCCGTCACAGTCTTAACTCCCGTCTATGTTGTTAGCTTTTTGCCCAGCAAATAACCTGGTCCCGCACCGGTGCCTGCGCCTGGCCAGACGGCGGCACCTGTGTGGTAGAGATCTTTGATAGGGGTGGTTCCGTCACTGCGCCCGCGCTGGGGGCGATAGACAAAATGCTGCGACAGGTGGTGGCTGCCACAAATCTGGTCGCCGCCCACCAGATTGGGGTTGTCCGCCTCCAACTCTATTGGGGAGACAATTCTTTGGCCGATGATTTTTGCGCGGGTACCAGGGGCATGGGTCTCGAGGATATCCAGCGCCCGAGCAGCCATCTGTGCAGCGGCCTGCTGCCAATCCCGTGCGGCGATTTCACCGGCTGCATCGCCCTTGATTTCCCCCGGAACCATGCGCACCTGCAACCACAGCACATGTTTGCCATCCGGCGCGCGGGTCGGATCGATGGCTGTTGGCTGGCCAACCACCACCACCGGCTCTTGCGGCAACAGGCCTGCCTGCGCCTGCTGAAAACAACGCGCCATCTGATCCAGACTGGGCGCCAGATGCACATAGGCATAGTCGCGCAGTTCCGGCGCGGCCGTCCAATCGGGCAGATCCTCCATGGCCAGATGTATCATCAAGGTGCCCGGCGCATGGCGGAAGCTCTGGAGTCCCTTGTCATAGGTCGGGTCTGTGTCGCCAATCAATTTGGAAAGGTTCTTGGGGGCCACATTCGCAATCACCGATTTTGAGGCGTAGTGATCACTGCCATCCGCCAGCCGAATGCCAACCGCGCGACCCTGCTCGATCAGCACCTGTTGCACTGCGGCGTCACAGACCACTGATCCCCCCCTGTCTGTGATACATTTTATCAGAGCCCGCGTGACAGTATCTGCGCCCCCTTTGCCAATCACCATGCCAAAGGCTTGGTTCGCCATGGCTTCGAGATAGGGAAACACCGCGCCGCCCGCGATATCTGGCGCAAAATCCAGATGCATCCCCCATGCCGCCAGGGTCGCCTTAACGTGTTCCGAGGAAAACGTCTCATCCAACCAAGCGCGAGGAGAAGAGGCCAGGAACCTTCCCAGATCCAAAGCCCCCGACAATTTTTGGTCCCGCAGCAGGTTCCAAGAGTTTTTGGCCACTGAGCGCAGCCCAAAAGAAGAGCCCAGAATAGCAAAGATATGAGCGGCCTGATCAGGGAAAGCCGCTGTGAGGACACGCCAGGCTTCCGAATCATTATTTGCAAATGCAGATATTTTCTCAACATTGGCATCGACGTCATTTCCAATGCCCAACCAGCGCCCATCTGCAAAGGAGCTGGCGAAACAATGCTGCGCCGGTGCGAACTCCAGTCCGGCCTCCATCAGCTCTGGGCCAAACTCTTGAAAGAAGGGGGAACCTGCGAACAAAGACAGGTTCATTGCCGCCCAATCATGGGTGAAACCCGGTTCTGTATAGGGCCCTGATCGCACTGCACCCCCGGGCTCCGACGCCTGTTCGAACACAGAAACCTGCAGGCCTTTGCGCTGCAAAACCAGAGCAGCGACGAGGCTGTTTATCCCGGATCCGATGATCAGAACGTCGGTTTCTTGGCGCATTATTTCCACTCCTTCAGCTATATTGTTTGCAAATGG
The DNA here is from genome assembly GCA_913054455.1 of uncultured Roseobacter sp. Taxonomy (GTDB): domain Bacteria; phylum Pseudomonadota; class Alphaproteobacteria; order Rhodobacterales; family Rhodobacteraceae; genus Pseudophaeobacter. The sequence goes on along the minus strand of CAJXIL010000005.1, from coordinate 33,216 downwards.
AAATATATTTGTCTAGCTTTGATTCATAAATCAGCACCCCGGAGAGGGGGCGGTCACATCAGGGAGAGTGCCATGAGCGCGCAAAATACACTTACCAACCTGGGGCAATTTCTGGCCTCTGGCGGCGTCAAAGTTGTGGATTGTTCAGGGGTCTTGGGGCCCGATACACCCATCATCCAGCTGCCCGCAGACTTTGCCAAACCAACCCCCAAGGTCGAGATTCACAAGATCAGCGAATATGACGCCGACGGCCCCTTTTTCGCCTGGAACTGGATGGTTTTGGGCGAACACTCCGGCACCCACTTTGATGCGCCACATCACTGGATCACCGGCAAGGACCACAAAGATGGCTACACCGATACTCTGGATGTGAACCGCCTGATCGCGCCGGTGAATGTGATCGATTGTGCCGCAGAATGCACTGAGAACGCGGATTTCCTGCTGACGGTGGACCATGTCAAAGCCTGGGAGGCAGAGCACGGTGAGATCTCCGAAGGCGACTGGGTGGTGCTGCGCAGCGATTGGGACAAACGCGGCGACGATGAGGCCGCCTTTCTGAATGCCGACGAAAAAGGGCCACATTCCCCCGGCCCCACCCCCGAGTGTATGGACTATCTGTTGTCGAAGAAAATTGTCGGCTGGGGCAGCCAGTGCATCGGCACAGACGCAGGACAGGCAGGGGCGATGGATCCCCCCTATCCGGCCCACAACATGCTACACCGGGACAATTGCTTTGGCCTCGCCTCGCTGGCCAATCTGGATCAGCTGCCCGCCAAAGGCGCCATTCTGATTGCAGCACCGCTGAAGATCCAGCAAGGCACCGGCTCTCCGATCCGCGCCTTGGCGCTGGTTCCACAGGGTTAAGGGAAAACGGGCGCATTTCATGGTAGATCACGTCATCATTGGCAGTGGCATCAACGCACTTGTCGCTGGAGCCATGCTGTCGCAGCGCGGCAAAAAGGTGCTGTTGTTGGAGCGCGAAGAGCGCATCGGCGGCTGCATGATGACCTCTGAAGCCACGCTACCGGGCTACCACCATGATGTGATGGCTGCGACCTTTGTCCTGTTCCTGACCTCGCCCGCCTATGGCGAACTGGGGGAGGACCTGGCGGAGCATGGGTTTGAACTCTGCCATACCCCCCATCCCACTGCGGTGTTGCGCCCAAATGGGCGCAGTCTCCGGCTCTCCACCGATCGGGCTGAAAACGTTTCTGTTTTAAATGACTTGCAAGCCGGGGACGGGGATCAGCATCGCAAGAATGTGGAGGGCATCGAAACAGACGCGGCCTTTCTTTTTGCCCTCTTGGGCGGTGATCTGTGGTCCTGGGCCACGGCGCGTTTGCTGCTGGGGCAAATCAGAAAGCGGGGCTTGAACGGGCTGAAATCCTGGATCGGCACCGCGCTGCACCCAGCCCGCGGCTGGCTGGAAACCTCGTATCGCAGCCAGGATATCCAAGCCCTTTGGGCACCCTGGGTGCTGCACACCGGGTTGACGCCCGAAAGCAGCTATTCGGCGCAGATGGGCAAGGTCATCGCATTTGCGCTGGAAGCCGCAGGTGCTCCGATCGTCAAAGGTGGGGCGGCACAGGCAGCGCAGGCCTTTCGTCGGTTGATCGAGGCAAATGGCGGCGAGATTCGCACCGGAGTTGATGTGGAACAGATCACCACCGCTGTCGCTTCGGGCGGCATTCAACGTGTAACCGGTGTTGTCACTGCCAAGGGCGAGACTATTGCAGCCAAACATGTGCTGGCCTCCGTGACTCCCTCGCAACTCTATGGCCGTTTGCTGTCCCAGACCGCCGAAACGGACCAGACCAAGCAAGTGCAAGCGCAGGCGCAGGGTTTTCGCCACGGGCGCGGCAATTTCCAACTGCACTATGCGCTGGATGCCGCCCCCGAATGGCTGGCGAAGGGTCTGGAGGATGTCGCCCTTATCCATCTGAGTGATGGCATAGATGCGGTATCAAAATCCGCCAATGAGGCTGAGCGCGGCATGCTGCCGGAAACGCCAACCATATGCGTCGGCCAACCACACCGGCTGGATCCCACCCGTTGCCCTGAAGGCAAGGCAATCCTGTGGCTGCAAATTCCTGACGCACCACGCCAGATCAAAGGCGATGCCGCAGGTGAAATTTCCACTGAGAGCGCCTGGAGTGAAGAAACCCGTGAGGCCTTTGCCGACCGGATCGAGACTATCCTGGCGCGACACATCAAAAACTTTGACCAGATCAAACTGGCCCGCACCGCCTACTCCCCTGCGGATCTGGCTGCCCTAAACATGAATTTGGTGGGCGGTGACCCCTATGGCGGTGCCTGCACGCTAGACCAGTTTTTTACCTTCCGCCCGTTTAGCTCCTCGCGCAACGGCAGTACTCTCTTTCGCAATCTGCACCATATCGGTGCCTCCACACATCCCGGCCCCGGACTCGGTGGCGGATCGGGGTTCAATACTGCGAAAAGGCTCGGCGCATGACACAGGACTTGGCAACGCTTCGGTTTGGCGAAATTGGATTGGGCAATTTTGCTCCCTATCTGATGAACCGCATCATGGGACGCTACAACGCCAGTATGCGCGAAGAGATGGCCGAACTGGGCCTAACCACACCTAAGGTGCGGTGTCTGGCGGTGCTGGCCATGATCGATGGCCTCCTGATTGGCGAACTCGCGGTCTATGCGGTGGTCGAATACTCCACCCTATCGCGCACCCTGGACGGGCTGGAGAAAGAAAGCCTAGTCCGGCGTGAGCGCGACCCCGAAGACCAGCGTGCCACGCGGGTTTTCCTGACGGATGCGGGGCGCGCCACCTTTGAAAAGGTCTGGCCCCACATGGCGCAGGCATACGCACAGATGTTTGACGGCATCTCCACTGATGAGCGCCAAGCCTTTGAAGCGACTTTACAAAAGATCCTGCTCAATGTGCGGGTCCACGATTTTTAAAGACCCCGGCCCAACCGGCCGGGACCACGGAGGAAAAACATGGCAGAGCGCTCTTTCAAAAATGAAGTGGAGCATCTCCGGGCAGGCACGGGCGAAACATTCACCGGTGAAGGCATTCTGGCTATTACAAAGGCCCTGCTGGAAAACGGCGTCGGCTATGTGGGTGGCTATCAGGGGGCGCCAATCTCGCACCTGATGGATGTACTGGCCGATGCCCAAGAACTGCTGGGCGAACTGGGTGTCCGGTTTGAAGCTAACGCCTCAGAGGCGGCGGCTGCCGCGATGCTGTCAGCTTCGGTGCATTATCCCATTCGCGGCGCGGTGACGTTCAAGGGGTCGGTTGGGGTCAATGTGGCCTCAGATGCCCTGGCCAATCTGTCCTCCTCCGGCGTCACTGGTGGCGCGGTGATCATCGTTGGCGAAGACTACGGCGAGGGCTCCTCCATTATGCAGGAGCGCAGCCATGCCTTTGCGATGAAATCACAATTCTGGCTGATGGACCCACGCCCCAACCTGCCCTCGATCGTGAATTCCGTTGGCCAGAGCTTTGAACTCTCTGAAGCCTCCAACACGCCCGTCATGTTGATGGTGCGGATCCGGTCCTGCCATGTAACCGGCAGCTTTGACTGTCGCGACAATCAACGCCCCACTCTGACCGTAAAAGACGCACTGTCCAATCCCCAACGCGACTGGAACCGCGTGGTGCTGCCGCCGATGTCTTTTGTGCATGAACAGGACAAGGTGGAAAATCGCTGGCCTGCGGCGCAACAGCATATCATCGATCAGCAGTTGAACGAATTCTTTGGCCCAGAGACTTCCAAGATCGGCATCGTCTGCCAGGGCGGCATGTACAATGGCGTCATCCGGGCGCTGCAACGCCTGGGCCTGGCTGATATCTTTGGCGAGACAGAGATTCCAATCTACTGCCTAAATGTCACCTATCCGCTGGTCGATCAGGAGTTTTTGGATTTCGCCCGCAGCAAGCAGGGCGTTTTGGTGGTCGAAGAAGGCCAGCCGGAGTTTATCGAGCAAGGGTTTTCGACCATGCTGCTGCGCTCGGGTCTGCAGGTAAAACTGCACGGTAAAGACGTCTACCCCATGGCAGGAGAGTATACCGGCCAGGTGATGCTGGATGGAATTTCTGCCTTCGTAACCCAATATGCCCCGGATCTGGTGCCAGGGCAGATGCGCGCGCCCAATCAGCCCGCCCCCGCCCTGCCGGATCTGTCACAGACCGTACCCATTCGCCCACCTGGATTTTGCACGGGTTGCCCCGAGCGCCCCATTTTTGCGGCCCTTAAACTGGTGCAGCAGGAGCTCGGCGAACATCAGATCAGCGCTGATATCGGCTGTCACCTCTTTGCCTCGCTGCCGCCCTTTGACATTGGCGGTGCCACCATGGGCTATGGTCTGGGCCCCGCCTCTAATGCTGCCTTTGATGGCGGCGGCGAACGCCGGGCTATTTCCATCATTGGCGATGGGGGGTTTTGGCATAACGGGCTGTCCTCTTCGATTGGCAATATGGTGTTCAACAAGGCTGACAGCGTGGCCGTGGTGGTCGACAACTACTATTCAGCGGCCACGGGCGGACAAGACATTCTGTCCAGCCGCGCGGACAACCCGACCAAATCCACCAAGAACCCCATCACCAAGGCTCTAAAGGGCGTCGGTGTCGACTGGGTCCGCCATATCGATCACACCTATAATGTCACAAAGATGCGGGCAATCTTCCGCGAAGCTCTAACCACCGACTACGATGGCCCCAAGGTCATTGTTGCCTCTAGCGAATGTATGCTGAACAAACAGCGCCGCGAAAAACCAAAGCGCAACCAAATGATCAAGAGTGGCGAACGCATGGAAATCCCGCGCTTTGGCGTGGATGAGGACATCTGCACCGGCGATCATGCCTGTATTCGCCTGTCGGGCTGCCCCTCTCTTTCGGTTAAACATTTGGATGACCCGCTGCGCGATGATCCCGTGGCCAGCATTGACCAATCCTGCGTCGGCTGCGGCAATTGCGGCGAAGTAGCCGATGCCGCCGTGCTTTGCCCCAGTTTTTACCGCGCTGATGTGGTGCATAACCCTGGTAGGTTTGAAACCCGCTGGGCCCGGTTCTCTGGTCGTGTGATCCACTGGTTACAGGCCCGTCGTCAGGCCCGTCGTCTAGATTTTCTGGAGACCGCGCCATGAACGCTGCCCCACTTTTGAATTCAAAGAAACCTGATAACAAATTGAATTCAATCACTAAAATTGCGATTGTTGCGGTGGGCGGCCAGGGTGGCGGGGTCCTGACCTCCTGGATCGAGGCCGTGGCCCGCAGCCAAGGCTATGCGGCACAGGCGACCTCTGTCGCCGGGGTGGCGCAGCGCACGGGGGCAACCATCTACTATATAGAGATGGCCCCGCTGAACGATTCGCAATCGGCTATGCCGGTCTTCTCATTGGCCCCCTCTGGGGGCGACGTTGACATCATGATCGCCGCCGAAATGATGGAGGCCGGCCGCGCCATCATGCGCGGCTTTGTCACCCCGGACCGCACCACCTTGATTGCCTCCAGCCACCGCACCCTAGCCCTGTCGGAAAAGATGGCGCCCGGAGATGGCATTGCCTCAAGTGACGAAGTGCGCGCTGCTGCTGAAATAGCTGCCGATCATCTTATCCTGTTTGATATGGACCAGTTGGCAGTGGAAAACGGATCGGTAATTTCATCGGCATTGTTTGGGGCTTTGGCCGGGTCAGGGGCTCTGCCCTTTCCACGCAAGGCATTTGAGGAAGCAATCCGCGCATCTGGCAAAGGGGTCGAGGCCAGCCTGCGCGCCTTTGGGGCTGCCTATGCGCGCGCCCAGGCAAAGCCCGATGAGGCCGCACCGCCCAAGACTACTGCGCCGGTCGCACAAATGCAGCCTGCCCAAGGACCTGCCCGTCAGGTTCAACAGTGGCAAAACCTGATGGCCGAGGCTGCTGCTCTGCCTGGTGCTGACATGGCGCTGCGTGGGCTGCGCCGCGTCGTGGCCTTTCAGGACTTGGCCTATGGGCGAGAATACCTCTCCCATCTGACCGCCTTGGCCCGACAAGACACCGGTGACGGGCGCCTGGCCGAGGCCGCAGCCAAGCATATCGCCAATGCCATGTGCTACGATGACATTATCCGGGTTGCTGATCTCAAAACCCGCAAGAGCCGGTTTGACCGCATCCAAACCGAGATGAAGGCTGAGGAAAAGCCAGTCCTCCTCACCGAGTTCTTTCACCCCCGCGGTGAAGAGATCATCAGCCTGCTGCCCCCCCGCCTAGGGGCGTGGATAGAGGCCCGCCCAAAACTGGCAGCCTGGATTGACCGTCGCCTGAACAAGGGGCGTCGCATCCGCACCCACCGGCTGCGGGGATTTGTACTGCTCTACCTGATCGCCGGATTGCGCCGCAGCCGACGGTTTAGCCTCCGCCACAAGATAGAACAGGCGCATCTACAGAATTGGCTGTCGCTGTGCCAGAAAACCCTGCCACAAAACTATGATTTGGCGATTGAAATACTGCTCTGTCGTCGCCTGATCAAAGGCTATTCCGACACCCATAGCCGAGGGCTGTCAAAATTTTCCCGGATCATGGAGACCCTCCCGCTCTTGGCCCATCGCCAAGATGCTGCTGAGTGGGTTGCCCGGCTGCGAACAGCAGCACTTCAGGATGCCGAGGGCAAAGATCTGGAGGGGGCTATTGAAACCGTGATATCTTTTTCAAGCTCGGTTCCAGCAACTCCCCCACCATAGCGGGATGCAACTGGGACGCTCGGGGCTAGCCCCCGCCCCAAACACCTGGCTCGTTGAAACCAGAAGCCCTATTTCTTGGGGCCGTCGCGGGCGGCTTTTTCTTCTTTGGTCATCTTGTTGTTCCAGACATTGTTGCTCAAGCCCAGCTCACTTGGCATGGGTTTGGTTTTGCCAACGCTAACTGTTCCACCCTTGTTCAGAAATTCCTGAATAAGAGCGTCGTCGGTGGTTTCTTTTGGAACATGTTTCATGCGGTCATTTCTTTCCTCTACCCCATTTGACTGGGCAACAAAGCGATTCAGATCCGGCAGTGACAGGTTTTCAGCTGTCCCATTTTTTCTATCCGATTCCCAAGGCTTTCACCAGCATGCAGACCCTATGTGATCTCCGTGTGACCCCTTAGGGAAAAGCGCACAGCTTTGAGCAAGGGGAAACCAGGCGGCATAGCCTTGTCCCCCGCCAAGTTAGGCCTCAAAGGCCTCCGGCTCCATCTCTTGCCAAAACGCGATGATCGCGCTGGCGTTCAGGGCAGATCGCCAACCATGGGCGCGAAAGTTTTCGCGTTCCAGGTCTTCGTCAAGGCTGGCCATGAACAGCTGCTTGTCTGCATCCCGCTGGGTAGGGTTTCGCCGCGAAACCAGGGCCTCTACCAGGTCAAGCAGGCGCGCGCGCCCTGCCCGCTCCGCCTGACGCGCGGCATATTCAGCCTCCTCTTGGGCCCGCTGCTGATCCCGCAGACGTGCGGCCTCAATCGCCTCCGGGCTGGGTTCGGCCTTTGCCGGTGTTTTCTGAGGCTGGTAATCATCGCGCAGCGCGGCTGACAGATAACCAACCGAACTTTTGACCTGCGCCTGTTCCCCCATCAGCGACAGTTTCTGCTTCACATAGTCTTCCCCATGTTCGGTGATCCATTGCCGTGCCAAACGGTCAGAGACCCCCTGCCCGCGCAGCGCCTTGTAGGTTGCCAAATTACGCATGCCATCGCTGTCATCGATCTGGAACATCGCCATTTGTGGGTTTGACTTGATCAGGAAACGGATTTCCGTAACCGCCCTGCCCTTTTTCTGGAACTCTGGCGTAATGATGATATCCGAGCTTTTGTTTACCTCTGCCACCGCCGGTTTGATGATCTTGGCGTTCAGATGTTTAAAGCTCTCGTAGTAGCTCGAGCCATCCACGCCCATCAGCTTGCGAAAGGTCTCAAGGCTCCACCAGCCCGTCGAGCGGGTGCGTACAAAACGATAGCAGTTTTCATAGAGCGCCAACCCGTGGCCGGAGCTGAAGTTGCGCTGGATATGCACATTGATCAACGCGTAGATCTTGGGGTCGTGCAGTTTTTGCGCCAGGGCTGGCGAATAGGCATATTCGCAAACCCCATTCTTGAGCTTGGCAAAGGACAACAGGGAAGAGACCCCCCATTCTTGCCGCCCCTTCTCATCCAGCATATCCCATTCCGCCACCGTTTCGGCCAAGGCCCTTAGGCTGGCCCGCAAGGTGTCAAAATCATTGGAGTTGTAACCGACAATGGTCGCCAAGGTCCGCGCATCGATTGTATGGCTCTGCGCGGTCGTCAGCGCATCATAGGCATTGAGCAGCAGCACATTGGACAGCTTACGCTGCAACAGGCTGAGTTTGCCGCTGATATGAATTGCAGCCACATTCTTTTTCACTGTCTCCCGCCGCAACGGGCCAGAGAGTGAATCCATGTCAATCTGGGAATCGCTCATACCATTTGCCTGCTCGATTTTTTTGGTATCATGCCATATAAGGTACCTACCAATCAATCAATGATAGGTTCCCAACATCGAACTTCTAAGGTACCCATATACAGGAAAGATCCAGGCTGGTCCGTTTTGCTTCGCGACTCGCCCAGCCACCAAATCGCCATAACGGGCCATACAGCGCACCTCAACCCGCCCCCGCCACAGAGTCAATTCAGAGCCTAAACACCCACTCAAGAGCCTAATATAGACTCTAAGCTCCATCCTGAGAATCGGCACCTTACATCCCGAACCAGGCAACCTACTGTCCCGCTACCGGGTACCTGTGATACCGTAGAAAGGTACCTTTAGACCTGTTTGCGGGTACCCAAAGTAGGCTAGAGCACTGAAATATATTACTATTTCCTGAATAAAGATTCTAAAAATACTAAAATACCTAAACATATGTTGTGCCTAATATTTTGATTTCAGAGAGTTTCGTCGCGAAACCTGCGATTATTACATCTCTTGGACAATAATTCATAACAATGCTGGATTGCTGTGAGGATGTCCGCTAGTTTCCCAGATATACGCCAAAAAGGCGAACATGATATGAGGCAATCCCATGAGCAAACCCACGTCTCCCGCCCTGCCGCCCTATCTTAATCTGGACCCAGAAGCGGCTGCGAAGAAATTGCCACCCCCCATTGGCACAGCGCGCTTTGCCAAGGCCGCAGCGTTTTGCACAAAGGGACGCGAGGATCTGGCGCGCCGTGGCTACGCCCCAGATGGGCAGAAACGTCTGCGAAAGTTTTCGACTTGGGAAATCACAAAGTACCTGATCCCCGTGGCCCCAGCCCATCTACGCCGCGTCTTAAAGGCCAATCCTGACCTGCCACAGGGAGAGGGAGAAGGCGGATCCAAATGGTTCACGCTGGAAGAAGTTCTGGCCCTGCGCCAGCATTTCGACAGCGAAGGTGTGAGCACCAAAGAGTATGTGCCTTACCGCCCCAAAGGTCTGCCAGCCAAGGTCGTATCAGTGGCGAATTTTAAGGGAGGGGTAGGAAAGACCTCAACCGCTGCCCACCTGGCGATGTCTGCGGCTCTGGATGGCTATAAGGTGCTCGTGATCGATCTCGACAGCCAGGGATCCATGACCTCGATCATGGGGGGGAAGGTTGCGGATGAATGGCAAACGGTCTTTCCCCTGGTGGCAAAGGACTACGCCAAAGCCGTCACGGCTGAGAACGAGGTGCGCGCCGCTGCCGGTCATCCCGAGATCCCTTTAGATGAAACCCTGCAAGAAGCGCTGAAGACCACGCCTCAGGATGTCATCCAAAAAACCCATTGGCCCAATATCGATCTCATCGGGGCGCAGCTCAATCTATACTGGGCCGAATTTCAAATCCCGGTCTGGCGCATGGGGCTGCGCAGCTGGCCGCTGTGGGATGGTCTGACCAACTTCCTACAGGATGAAGATATCCTCGAGCAATATGATGTAATCTTCCTCGATACACCGCCTGCGCTTGGCTATCTTACGATCAATGCCTTGGCGGCGGCAGATATTCTACTGGTGCCGCTTGGAGCGTCTTATCTAGAATTCGACTCTACGGGGCGGTTCTTTGACATGCTCTATACTACCTTTGCCTCGATCGAGGACGGTGAAAATTCTGCACAGCGCGCGGCGGGGTTACCTGAAATCAAATTCGAATGGGATGTAGTACGGGCCATTGTCACCCGATTTGATGCCAGCCAACAAACCGATATGGCCAATGTGATCCAAGCCTACTTTGGTGATTTCATGAATGCCTACCGGCAAGACTATACAGCCTTGGTTGGCCAGGCCGGCGAGCAGGTGAACGGCATTTACGAGGCCGACTATCGGGACTTCAACCGGGACACCTATGTGCGAGGGCGGGAGACCTTTGACCGGACATATGCCGAGTTCAAAGAACTGCTGATCGGCTGCTGGTGGCGCGATGCAAATATGGGAGACGAACAGAATGGCTAAACGTAGAAGACTGATCGCCCCGGATGCCAGCGAGTTACAAGAGCTGGAGGAGGGTTTCGTGACGAAACCCTCGGCCAATCCGTTTGAAACAAAATCTGCGGTGCCCCCCATAGCCCAGGTTGCCGCTGAGGCCGCCAGTTTGAACAGTATGGCTGGGGTCACGGATCGGGTGGCGCTGGCCCATGACCAAAGCGATGCCGCCCGTTGGCGCGCGGCTGAAAAAGACGGCCTCGTGGTGCAGGTGCTGGCGCTTTCTGACATCGATCAGGACTTTATCCGCCGCGACCGGCTGGTTGAGGACGCCGAGGCCATGGAGGAGCTGCAAGCCTCGATCAAAGAAAACGGTTTGCGCGCACCGATTGAGGTGGCCAAAACGAGCACGGGCTATGGCCTGATCTCTGGCTTTCGTCGCTTGCAGGCCTATCTCGCACTTGCCGGCGGGGATGAGCGATTTGCCCAAATCCCAGCCTTTGTGCGCGAGGCTGACGCGGGGCAGGCGGCCTATGTTTCCATGGTCGAAGAAAACGAGGTGCGCGCCAACCTCAGCCATTATGAACGCGGGCGCATTGCGGTGCTGGCAAAAGGACAAGAGGTCTTTCCCAGCATTGAGGCCGCGGTGGATGCGCTGTTTGCTGCAGCCTCTAAGGCAAAACGTTCCAAGGTGCGCAGCTTTGCCCTGGTGCATGAGGCCCTGGGCGATCTGTTGCAGTTCCCAACCGGCCTGACCGAAAAGGCCGGGCTTGCCCTGGCAACCGCGCTGCGGGATGGCCGCCAAAGTCAGTTGCGTGCTGCCCTGGCAGAGGCGAAAGCTCAGGATGCCAAATCCGAATGGGCGCTGCTGCAAAAGACATTGAAGGAGGCAAGTGCCGCGCCGCGTGAGAGATCCCGGGGGGGGCGTCCGCAGGAGATCACCCGGTTGCCAAGCCGCGATTTGCCCAAAGGTGGTGCGCTGAGTGCGGAGGTGTCATCCGATGGGCTGCGGATCGAGCTGAAGGGCAGGGTGATCAATGCCGATACGGCAGAACAGATCCTGAAACTGATCGCCCGCCAGATTGGCTGAGTCTTTACGCCGTTTCATAAACCGGGGCTGCTACTTCTGGTAGTAGTCCCGGAACCAGGTGACAAAGCGATCAATACCGTCGCGGAAATTGGTTTGCGGCTGATAGCCCGTCAGTTTTTTGAGCAGCGTCGCATCGGCCCAGGTGGCGGGGACATCGCCGATCTGCATCTCCATGTAGTTGCGAATGGCCTTTTTGCCGAGGCTGGTTTCAATCGCGTCGATGAAGTCCAACAAGCGCACCTTCTCAGAATTGCCGATATTGACCACCCGATAGGGAGCCACCGGAGACAGGCTATCGCCCTCTTCAATCTCTTCCTTGCTGGCGGGGCGCTGGGGCACCACGTCGATCAGCAGGCGGATACCGCGCACCAGGTCGTCGACATAGGTGAAATCGCGGTACATCTCACCGTGGTTGTAGATGTCGATAGGGCGTTCTTCGAGGATGGCATCGGCAAATTTGTAAAAGGCCAGATCTGGCCGCCCCCAGGGCCCATAGACGGTAAAGAACCGAAACATGGTGGTGGGCAGGTCCCAGAGATGCGCATAGGAATGGCCCATGCTCTCGTTCGCCTTTTTACTGGCGGCATAGATGGTGAGCGGCGCATCGGTGCGATCCAGCTCGGTAAAGGGCATCACATCATTGCCACCATAGACAGAGGAGGAGGAGGCCATCAGCAGGTGTTCGACTTTTAACCGGCGGGCAGCTTCCATCACATTGAAGGTGCCCATAACATTGGTCTCGAGATAAGATCTAGGATTTTCAAGGCTGTAGCGCACACCTGCCTGTCCGGCGAGGTGAATGATCACCTCTGGCGCGAAGGTGTGCGCCATGGCGTCAAAGGCTTGTGTATCCTCCAACATCGCTTCGGTGGCTGAAAAGTTCGGGTGTTGCAGCAGCATGGCATGGCGGCGCTGTTTCAGGGCGACATCGTAGTATTCCGTCATGCCGTCAAACCCATGCACACGAAAGCCTTCGTCCAGCAGCAGTTTGGCGAGGTGAAAACCGATGAAGCCGGCCGTGCCGGTAACAAGAACGCGTTTCATGTGATGTTTTTAAGTCCTGCGTTCGGGTCGCCAAAGGGGCCGCCCTGGTGATGATCGCGTTGCTATAGCACGACAGATCCCCCTGCGCGAGGGGGCAGGGGGATCTGATCACACTAGTTTGAAGCCAATGATTTCATTGAACTATCTGGGAAACAACGGGGCTCTTTGCCTTGGCTCTCTTGCCACCGACCGATGGAGCGACGGGTTTTGAAGCCAACCAAGCCATCGGCGCCGCCCACATCGTGGCCCAGGGCCTCTAGTCCGCGCTGCATGGCAGCCACCTCCGAGCGGTAGAGCTTATCCAGGCCCTGCCAGGGGGCGGTGAAATCCCCGACGCCATATTGGATGCGGTCGCCAACATGGCCGACAAACAGCGCATAGAGGTCACTTTTATTGTAGTCCTTCAGCACATAGAAGTTGGGCGTGACGATAAAGGCCGGCCCATAGCGCCCGGCTGGCATCATCAAAAACCCTTGCCCTGAACGTTCAGCTGCTGGGAACGGCCGGCCTGAAACCCGGGTGATGCCTAGGGCTTCCCAATCGGCAATACTGCGCCCTTGATCCGGACCTTCCAGGCTGCACGACACCGAGGCTGGGACCTTTACCTCAAAGCCCCAGTCGCGGCCCTTTTGCCAGCCATGTTCGGCTAGGAAATGTCCTATGGACATCAGCGTGTCGGCCTCAGAACCCCAAATATCGGCGCGCCCATCGCCCGTGCCGTCCGCCGCGTATTTCAGGAAACTGCTGGGCATGAACTGTGGCTGCCCCAAGGCGCCGGCCCAGCTGCTTTTCATAGTTGAGGCCTGAACATGCCCTGCCTGCGCAATCTTTAAAGCTGCGATCAGCTCTTGGCTGAAATAGTCTGCGCGGGTGCTCATAAAGGCCTTGGTGCCCAGCACCCGGAACACATTATGTGGGATCTTGGCCCGACCATGGGCGCTTTCACGCCCCCAAATTGCAATGACAATGCGACCGGGTACGCCGGTTTTGGCTTCGACACGCGCCAGAGTGTCAGCGTGACGCTGCAACATTTGCCGACCCGTCGATGTCGCCCCATTCAGGCCGCCGCGGTTAAAGTACTTGGCTGGCACGCCAAATTCTGCCTGCCGTTGTTGGCGTGGCACCTGGGGCGTGCTGCCGGGCGGTACCAGATCGGGCAGATCCCAGTCCAAGGCCACGCCTGAAAATGCTGATTTAAAGGTCTTGCGGCTGACGCCCGCCGCCTTTGCTTCGGGCCAAATCTCCTGTTGGAGCCAGTTCTGAAACTGGCGCTCCACTTTGGCACGGTTTTGCGCCAGGGCGGGCAGGGGCAACAGCCAAAGGGCCATAAGCAGGATTAGAAAACGAGTGACCATGAAAACAGGCTCCGGCGCGCAAGGGGTAGCTGCTGCCAGCCTAGCGAGGTTGCGGAGAAATGCCACCCAGGCGTGAGCGGGTTTCAGCGCGTCGGGACAGTTGTAAAAGCGACAACAAAGCAGGCCCCGCTTTCGCCTGTGCGTAGTGAGATCTCGCCGCCATGGACGCTCAGCATATTGCGCAGGATTGTTAGCCCCATGCCGGTGCCGCCTTGGTCGCGTTTGGTGGTGAAAAACGGGTCAAAAACCTGCGCGGCATTGCCGGGAGAGATGCCTTTGCCATCATCTGAAACGCTGAGCTCTCGCCCAGAGGGAGACCCCTGCGCAGCAATCACGACGCTTTGTGCCCCTTGTTCACGGGCATTGTTCAAAAGCTGCGTCAGGATCACCCGCAATCCGCTTTCGCCGATCGGCAGCGAAAGCGCCGCGCCAGAGATAGACAGGTCTAGATCGGCAAAATCCTCCCTGAGCCAGGTTCGAAGCCTGTCGAGTCTGGCGCTGCCCTGATGGGTCATTTCGCGGGCGCGGGCAACTTCGCGCAGGGCGGTCAGTTGGTCCTCAATCTGACGGGCAGCCCCATCAATCTGTGCAAGCAGTTTTTGATCGTCAGGCACTAGGGTGCCGCTGTCTTCGATCAACTCAGAGGCGGCGCGAATGGCGGAAACCGGGGTTTTGATCTCATGGCTGACGTGATCGGTGAAACTGCGGATAGTCATTTCGCGGTTGCGGAGATGATCCGCCATGTCGACCACATTTCTGGCCATCTCGTGTAGCTCGGCGGTTCCAGATTGATCAGGGGGATCAAGGGTTTGCCCCGGTTGGCTACGGGTTTGAGCGGCATAGGCGTTGAGCGCGCGAATAGGCGAGAGCAGCAAGCGCACCAAGAGCCAGCCCAGAAAGGCGGTTGCCAACAGGATCAGGGAGCCCAAAAGGGCGGCAGCATTGCGAAAGCCGATTTCAGGCCCCAGATAGCGGAGGGCAACCAACCCGATCAGGGATAGCGCCAGCGTGCCCGCCAACCCGCCACCCAGCACCAGCGCCAGAGACGGACGCCATTTTTGAACCAGTTGCGCCCGCATCAGCTCAACCCCCTCAGGCGAATGCCAACGGCATGCACCGTTTCAATCAGATCATTGCCCCCGGCCTGTTCCAGCTTGGCGCGCAGATTGCGCAGGTGGCTGTCCAGGGTCCGATCTGAGACCTGACTGCCCGCCCCCCAGATCTGAGAGATCAGTTCGGCGCGGCTGCGAATTTGGGCGGGGTCCTGCAGCAGCAGGGCAAGAATGCCCTGCTCGCGGGCGGTCAGTGCGATTTCCTGCCCGTTGATCTGGCAACGGTGGGCACGCGGGTCCAAAGAGAGCTCACCATGGGTCAAAGAAGTCGAAGCCTGCGCTTTCTGGCTGCGTTTCATGATGGTCCGGATGCGGGCCACCAATTCACGCGGGCTAAAGGGTTTGGTGACATAGTCATCCGCCCCCAGCTCAAGACCCAGAATGCAGTCGACCTCATCGTCGCGGGCGGTGAGAAACAGGATCGGCACCTCTGAGCGCTGGCGGATGCGGCGGCAGACCTCAAACCCGTCCAGTTCCGGCAGGCCAATATCCAGCACGATAAAATCCGGGTCTTCGCGGCTGGCATGCAGCAGCGCCTCTTGCCCGTCGGCGGCGGTCACCACCTGCCAGCCTGCGCGCTCCAGAGCGATGCGCACCAGGTCACGAAGGCGGGGACCATCATCGACCAATAGGATTTTCATCGCTCTTTGCCTTATCTGCGCTTGTGCCGTCAAAATTCAGCCCAGCATAAGAACTTACCCGCCAGGAGCGAAAGCCCCATTCGCGCCAGTTATCCTGTTCCGCAGAGATTTCCCAGCAGCTGTGATAGCCGGATGGAATTTTGAGGTCTGGATTTGCTTGCAGGGCAGTGTGAATACCACCAGAGGCATTGGGCCCGAGGGTGCACAGGTAATAGAGGTCCAGCATCTGCGTTGATTTCATGCTGAGGTTCTGAGTGGCTATCACGCTGGCAAAATTGACAAAAGCACAGATGTAGAGCGTGCCCAGCCCCAAGCTGGCACACCGTAGCAACAACCACCGGTTTGAACGTACTTTGAGAATTTGCCAGGCAGTCAGCATCAGGCCGACCACCACTAAACCGATCCAGATCATCGCGTAGAGCCGCAGGTAGGTAAGGCCAAAGCTGGCAACATAGAGGTCAAGGCGCAGGACTGAGCTGAGGCCAAGCAGAGCATTCTGCGCCAGCCAGAGCATCATCAGCGGTTTCAGGCTGGTATGGCTGCCCAGATAGGGGCGTGCTGCCAGGGCAAATCCGCCAGCCAACATGGCGGTGGCCAGCAAAGGGTAGGCGCCACGATGGGCATAGGTCGCTAGTGTCATGCCCTCTGGCAAGGCCGCTCCGCCGATGAGGATGGAGAGATCCATCACGCTTTGTACTGCCAGGATCAGGTTGAACATGACCAATGCCCGAAGCACAGATCCTGCATTAAGGCCAAAGTTAAAGCTCCTGCGCTCTTCGGGCTTGGCTGCTTTTGTGGGTGTGGATTTCTTGCTTGGTGTCGGAACCAGAAAGGGCCAGATCATCAGAGCAGAGCCGCTCCAGAACAATACGCGGCGCAGCAGGGCGATGATATCCAGATCAAAACTCAAAAGATCCACAAGTCCCTGCTCCAACACAGGGTTTGCTTGCAGCAACAAGGTGACCAGCACCAGCGCACCCCCCAGAGGAAAGCTCCAGTTGCGGGCATGGCGCGACAGGGCGGCGGCATTTTTGCCTTTTTGCGCGTCCCTTGCGCCTGTCTCGGTTGGGCTGCTGGGAAGCAGGGCCTTAAGAAATGCACGCAGGGCTGAAAGGGGCAGGGCGCGCAACAATTGCATCGCTGCTGCGGGCAAGGCCGCGAGGTGATCCTTGGATGATAGCTGCAGCCAGGTCACAGCAGTGATGAGGCCAAGAAGCTGAAACCCTATTGATAGAGCCTGATAATGTTCGATCACCGGCAGACTGGTGAGCAGTAAGAACAACAAGGCAGGCTTTAAATGCCGCATATTGGGGGTGCTTAACAGGGCCGCTGCGCCAAACAGGGCCCAGCTGAACAGCGCCACGGAAATCCCCGGCGCATAGCCCCAAAAAAACCAGTCTGCCATGGCAACCAGAACCACCAGAACCACCAGGCCACTGCTGCCTTTGCGGCTTAGATCTGCCCAGTTGCGCTGCTCGGTTGGGCTGTCAGTGGGAGCCTCATCTGCGCTGTCACAGGACAGCCACCAGCCGTCGCGCTCAAGTGAAGCGGGCAGCCCGCGTATGATGTATTCACCTGTCATCGTCTGTTCCTCATTTTTCATTTTCTTTGAAAGGACAGGGAGAGAGATGCCACAGGCAACGCGCAGGGCTTGCGCAAGAGATGTGCAGGAGTTGTGCAGATAGGCAGCGCCACGTTCGGCGGGGAGACGCCCACGCGCGTTTCGCCTAGATTGCAAGCGGGGAGAGATGCGCTAGGGTAAAAGAAAACAGCGAGCAGAGATCATGAGTTTTTCTAAGAAGATGACGACCCAAGTCTCCCGGCGGGCCTTTGGCTTTGGCTTTGCGGCATTTGGGCTGGTAGCCTGTGGCAATGTCACCTCGGCCAATCAGCGGGCCAGTTCAGCGGCCCGCCCCGTGGCCAAACCGGGCCTGCCCGCGGATCTGCAGCCGACGCCCAACGCGGGCTATGACGCCTGGGTCGAGGGATTCTACACCCGCGCGCTAGCTAAGGGCGTAACCGAAGCGACGCTGCGCACCGGCTTTCGCAATGCGGGATACCTGCCCGGCGTGGTCAAGCGAGACCGCAACCAGACCGAATTTAAACGTACATTGGAAGACTACCTGTCGATTGCCGTCTCGGATGAGCGGGTCAGTAAGGGGCGTGCGGCCTATCAGAAGCACCGGAAAACCCTGTTGGCACTGGAGGCCAAATACGGTGTTGATGCCTCGATCATTGCGGCGATCTGGGGGCTAGAGAGCTTTTACGGTGAACGGCGTGGCGATGTGCCAGTGGTTTCGGCGACCTCAACGCTGGCCTATGATGGACGGCGCGGGGCGTTCTTTGAAAAACAGCTGATTGCAGCGCTGAAGATCCTGCAAAACGGCGATATCACCGCCAACAAGATGACTGGCAGTTGGGCCGGCGCCATGGGTCATACCCAGTTTATTCCCACGTCCTATCAGGCCTTTGCGGTGGATTTCACCGGCGATGGGCGCCGCGATATCTGGTCTGAGGATCCGACCGATGCCCTGGCCTCTACCGCTGCCTATCTGGCGCGCAATGGTTGGACGCGGGGCCAAAGCTGGGGACGTGAGGTGACTGGTGCAGCGGCGGCAGGGGCCTTGCAGCCGCAGGCGGGCGGGCCGAGCTTTGCAGTGACCGGGAACTTCAAGGCGATCAAGCGTTATAACAACTCTGATGCCTATGCCATTGGGGTTGGTCACTTGGCTGATCGCATCGCAGGTGGCCCGCCATTGCGTGGGAAGTTTCCACCAGACGCCAATGGTTTGACCAAGGATGACCGGGTTGCGTTGCAAACGCGTCTGACGGCGAAGGGCTTTGACACTGGGGGCGCTGATGGCGTTTTGGGACCCAAAAGCCAGGTCGCGATCAGCGCGTATCAGACCAGCATCGGCCAGCCCGCAACCGGCACACCCTCGCAGGATCTGTTGCAGTCCTTGAAGTAAGAGCAAACGGTGCAAGACATCTAGGACAGAAAGGCGGCGCCGCGAGCCGCCTTTCTGTTAGAACATCACGCTTGGCAGATAGGTGGCTATCTCTGGCAGGAACCAGATCAGCGCAACGGCTATGATCTGGATGAGGATAAAGGGCGTCACCCCCGCATAGATCTGACCTGTGGAAATCTCCTTTGGCGCCGCGCCGCGCAGGTAAAACAGTGAAAAACCAAAGGGGGGCGTCAGGAAGGAGGTCTGCAGGTTGATCGCAATCAGCACCGACAGCCAGACCGGGTCATGGCCCATGATGATGAGGGTCGGCATCACCAGTGGCAGTACAATGACCGAGATCTCGACAAAATCGAGGAAGAAGCCCAGCACAAAGATAAACAACATAGAGAATATCAGCGCCCCGGTTGCGCCGCCCGGCATCGCTGCCAGCAGCTCTTGCACACGGTCTTCCCCGCCCAGCCCGATAAAGACCAGCGAGAAGATCCCGGCCGACAGGATGGTGGCAAAGATCATGGCTGTCATGGTGAGGGTGGAGTTCAGCGCGGGTTGCAGAACTTTCTGGGTCACCATGCTGCGCAAAGCCAGGGCGATGGCGACCAGCCCTGCCACTGTGAGCCCCACATAAACGGCCCCCAAAGCATAGCTGCCAAGGCCGAGATCACTGCGTTGCAGCCGCACTGGGAACAGCCCGGCGCCAATCGCGAGGATGACCAGACAGAGCGTTCCTATCAGGATAACGCGGCGGTTGGCGCCGGATTTGACGGCGGCCATCAAGGCGGCTCCAATGCCGCCGACAGATGCGGCCTCAGTAGGGGAGGCAATCCCACTGAGAATTGCGCCGAGCACGGCGAGGATCAGCAGGATCGCAGGCAGGATGGCCTGCGCCACCTCAGATAGGGGCGGGCGCGCCATATCGGCGGGGGCAGGGGGCATGTCCTGGGGGCGGATCCAGCCGCGCAGCAGCACATAGAGGATGTAGAGCCCCACCAGCGTCAGACCGGGCAGCAGGGCAGAGGCAAAGATCTGGCCCACCGAAATGGTGTCGATGGTGAATTTGCCCTGTTCATACTGCGCCTGCTGATAGGCGTTTGACACCACATCAGACAGAATGATCAACAGGGTTGAGGGCGGAATGATCTGTCCCAATGTCCCTGCAGAACACACCAGCCCCGAGGCCACGCGCGGATCATATCCGGCCCGCAACATGGTGGGCAGGGCGATCATCCCCATAGCCACCACCGTGGCCCCAACAATGCCGGTCGAGGCGGCCAGTAGCATCCCCACAAGGATAACTGAAATGCCCAGGCCCCCGCGCAGCTGGCCGAAGGAACGCCCCATGGTGTCGAGCATGTCTTCTGCGATGCGGCTTTTCTCCAGAATGGCTCCCATCAGCACAAACAGCGGGATAGCGATCAACACGTTATTGGTCAGCAGCCCAAAGATCCGCTGCGACATCGCTCCCAGCAGGTTGATATTCATCACGCCAAGCGACCAGCCCAGAATGGCAAAGAGTATGGCGGTCCCGGCGATGGAGAAGGCCACCGGAAAGCCGGAGAGAATGGCGACAACAAGCGCGCCAAACATGAGGATATCGAGATATTCAGCCATCACGGGTCTCGCTCTGGAACAGGATACGCAGCACGCAGGAGAGCGATTGCAGCAGGACAAGGATGCAGAAGGCAGGGATCAGGCTTTTCAATAGGAAAACCGCCTTGATTCCGCCAACGGAGATGGGGCCTTCCAGGATCTTCCAGGCGTTTGTTACAGCGGGCCAGGACCAATAGATCACCATCACCATGGCGGGCATCAAAAGCAGCAGATGCCCTGCCAGATCAATGCGGTTTTTGCCAGAGGTGCTCAACCTGTCGTAAAAGATATCAACCCGCACATGGCCATCGTTCAGCAGGGTATACCCGGCGCCCAGCATGAACAGGGTGGCATGCATATAGAGCACGGATTCCTGCGCTGCGATAGACGAATAGCCAAAGACATAGCGCGCGATCACGATCAGGAACTGCGCCAGCAACATGGCCAGCGCCAGCCAGCGCACCAGATTGCCTGTGGTCCGGCTGATGCCGTCCAAAACTGAGAGTATTCGCTGCATCTGCGCCTCAAATCCAGAAAACCGGCGCGAGGGACCCCGCACCGGTATTGCTTCATTTATAAACGGCTCTTAGTAGCCGAGCGCCTTGGCGCGGGCGTTCATTTGACCGTTGTCGGCATAGCTCATGTAAGAGCCAACCGAGTCGCGATAGGCGGTGAAGCTCGCAGTGATGCGGCGCACCAGTTCGTCTTCGTCCTCCGCCAGTTCCGCCATCACCTCAGCCGCGGCCGCGGCCATGGCGGCGACCACATCGTCAGGCAGCATTTTGACCTGAACGCCTTCGTTTTCTACCATCTGTTTCAACGCCTGAGCATGTTTGGTGGTGTATTCCGTCCAGACCGGGTTGTAGAGGCTCTCGCAGGCAAAGCTGACGGCCTGTTTCAGATCATCCGGCAGCTCCGCATAGGCGGTGGCGTTTACGGCGCATTCCTCAGCCGAAGAGGGCTCACCCACGCCGGGCCAGTAGTAGTTTTTGGCAACCTGATAGAAACCCACGGCGCTGTCGGTCCAGGGGCCGATGAATTCTCCGGCATCCAGCGCGCCGGTCTGCAGCGCCTGGAACATGTCACGCGGCCCCATCGCCTGTACGGCCATGCCGATCTTGGAGCACATTTCAGAGGCCAGACCAGTGGTGCGGAATTTCAGGCCTTTCAGGTCATCTAGCGAGTGGATCTCATTGCGGAACCAACCCTGCCATTGTGGGCCAGAGTTGCCACAGAGGAAGGGCTTGAGGTTGAACCGGCCATAGATCTCATCATAGAGCGCCTGTCCGCCGCCGTGATACAGCCAGCCAAACTGTTCGTCCGCGCGCAGGCCAAAGGGTTGCGAGCCAAACAGCAGCATGCCCTTGGACTTGGAGCCCCAATAGGCCGGTACCGCATGATAAAGTTCAGCCGTGCCTTCGGAAACGGCATCAAACACACCGCGTCCGGGCACCAGCTCCCCTGCGGCGTGCAGTTTCACTTCGATGCGCCCGCCCGACAGGGTGGTGATCCGATCTGCCAGCATCTGCGCGGCGACACCTGGCCCGGGGAGGTTCTTGGGCCAGGCGGTGACCATGTTCCACTGGCGAATCCCCTGCGCTGTTGCTGGCGCAGCCAAAGAGCTGGCCGCGGCACCTGCGGCGCCAATTTTGATAAAGTCTCTGCGTTTCATTTCACTCTCCGTCCCTGAAGATTTATTATTAAGCATACGCATGAATTTTTTAAGTCTGCACATAATTAATGTCAATTCTCCTTTGAGTTAGAGGGGGCCATGGACGCTGAAGCAAGGCTGATATGGGTCGTTTTGGGTTAATCCTGCTTGGGTCCACGGCGCTATGCGTAATTTTTGAGCTATGGTGAACAGGGGCTTAGGAGAGGTCTGAAGTTTCACTATGGTGACATGAATTCCACATATTGAAATTGTCACTCAAGGAGTCTATACCCTTGCTCATAGCGCGCCGCCCGCAGCTTTCAGGGCCGCCGCGAGCAGCCCTCCAGTGCCATTAGGGGGGAGGCGCTCGGTTTTTGTAGGATTCATAGGGAGGGGACCTGCATGCAGACCCGAATTCACGACACTTTAAGCGCGGCGGTTGCTGCAAAGCCGAACGCTTTGGCGATGATCGACTATGTGGATGGGAAATTCACCTGGTCAGATCTGGCTGAGGCCACTGCCGAAGCGCGGGAGGCTTTGCTGGCGCAGGGCGTCAAACACGGGGATCGCGTGGTCATGGTGTTCGAGAATTGCCTGGCGGTTTGCGCCTTTATCTTTGCCACCAGTCAACTGGGCGCGATTTCGGTGCCACTGAATGCGCGGCTGACCCATGCGGAGCTTGACCGGCTGATCACCCATAGCGACCCAAGCGTTGTGGTGTTTTGCAATGATGCCTCTGAGTCTGCTGTGATCCATGGGAAAGCCTTTTCGGCCAAGGCGGCCATTGGCCGCTATGGCACTGTCGGGCTGTTCCAGCGCCGCGGCAGCCAACCCGAGCCTTGTTTTGAGGATGGCACCGAACAGGTGGCGCTGCTGCTTTATACCTCGGGGACCACTGGCGTGCCAAAGGCGGCGATGCTGACTCATAACAATCTGCTGTGTGCAGCTGCGGCCTCGGCAAAGGTGCGCGGCATGCAGGACGACGATATGACCTATCTGGCGCTGCCACTGTCGCATATCTTTGGCTTTGTCACCTTTGTGTCGATCTGCGGCGCGCAGGGTGCGATGCGGCTAGAGGCGCGGTTCGCGGTTGAGCGGCTGTACAAGGCCCTGCAAATGGATGTGACCCTGCTGCCTGCTGTGCCACAGATGCATGCCCTTTTGTTCCACTATGCGCGGGCGCAGAAGAACCCGCGCTATGACGTCGGTCTGTTGCGCTTTGTCTCCTCTGGCGGGGCGCCACTGGATCCGGTCTGGAAGCGCGAGGCAGAGGCGTTCTACGGCATTCCATTGCAAAACGGCTATGGTTTGACGGAGGGCACTGCCGGGGTCTGTGCCACCGCCAGTCCGCTGGGGGACCCGGATGTGAGTGTTGGTCACCCGATGCAGGACAGCCTGTTCCGGCTGGATTTTGAGGCCGAAGGTGCCACTCCGGCCGAGGGGATCGGTGAGATTCTGGTGGGTGGTCCGCAGGTCATGAAGGGCTATTTCCGCGATCCAGAGCAAAGCGCCAAGGTGCTTACAGAGGATGGGTTCTTCCGCACTGGTGATTTGGGCCGCTTTGATGACCAGGGACGCCTGCATATTGTAGGCCGGTCAAAAGAACTGATCATCCGCTCGGGGTTCAATGTCTACCCGGTGGAGGTCGAAGGCGCGTTGACGGACCATCCAGAGGTGATCATGGCCGGTGTCGTTGGCAGGCAGGTGTCTGGCAATGAGGAAGTGCTGGCCTTTGTGAAGGTTGCAGCCGATTGCAGCTTGAGCGAGGTGGATCTCTCCGCCTTCGTGAAGGACAAACTGGCACCCTACAAACGGCCTACCAGAATTGTCTTGGCACAGGATCTGCCTGCGGCACCGACAGGAAAAATTCTCAAGGCAAAGTTGATCAGCACCTTTGCGGATCAGTTGATGCCCGAAACCACTTACTAAACAAAAATTCTACTATACGGAATGCGATTCTGTATGTTAGCCATTCTTGCATGATAATCTCGGGGAGGAGATTTTGACTATGAGCGTAATTAAAACCACATTGGGTGCAGCTGCTGTTGCCCTGTCTTTTGGCACCGTTGCAGCGGCGCAGACAACGATTTTCTATGGGCACAGTGGCCCGGCGCGCGGTACGGTTCCGGCGGCGCTGAAATGGTTTGATGGTCGCATCGGTGAATTGTCCGAGGGCGATTTGAAACTGGACGTGCAATGGGGCGGTGCCCTGTTCAAAGCTTCCGCTTCGGTTCAGTCGATTGGCGACGGTGTGGCGGACGCGGGGTCGATCATCTCGGCCTATTTCCAAAAGGAAATGGCGGCCTACTCCCTGGCGGATCTGCCTCTGGGTGGTCCCAACCCCTGGGTTGGTCTGCGCGCCACCGATCACCTGATGCGCACCATGCCAGAGATCACAGAGAATCTGGCGCGCCAGAACCTAGTCTATATTGGTACTTTCACCGCGTCTGATGTGAACGTTGCCTGTAAAGGCGCTGAGATCAATTCGATCCAGGATATCGCAGGTCTGAAAGTGCGCGGTGCCGGCGTTTACGGCAAGGTCTTTGGTGAGCTGGGCGCCACCATGGTAAACCTCAGCGTTTATGAGGCCTATCAGGGGCTCGACACCGGGTTGATCGACTGTACCCAGGGGTATTCTTACATCATCCCGGCGCTGAAATGGCACGAAGTCATCGACAGCTACACCGTGTTGAACTGGGGCCAGATCGGTGGCTACGGTATGTTCATGAACAAGCAAAGCTACGACGCGCTTAGCGATGAACAGAAAGCCGTGATGACACAGGCAGGCACCGAGCTGGCTGACAAGTTCGCCCAGATCGTCATTGGCGCCAATGCTAAGGCCCTGAAGGCAATGCGCGCAGATGAATATGAACGCCCGGTCAAGGTACTGGAAGTTAGCACTGAAGAACGCGCAGAGCTGAACGCTGCCACCGAACCTTTCCTGGCGGACTGGAAAGAAAACGCAGCCAGCGTAGGGCTGAACCCCGAGAAGATGATCGAGGTCTATACCCAAGCGGTTGCGGATTACACCGCCGAGTTCGAAGCCAAGGGTTATCCTTGGGAGCGCAACTAAGCTGCGCCACTGATCAGAGGCACCGGGGCAGGGAAGGTTCTGCCCCGGTGTTTCAAAATTCACTCGCTTGCAGGGAGGGGGCAAGATGCTGGATCGTATTGAAAAACTCTTTATCGACGTGGCAACGGCAGCCATCATTCTATTGGCTTTGATGATCTTTGCTGATGTGGTTGCGCTTAACCTGTTCAAGGCTTCGGTGCCGGATGCGGTGATCATTGTACGCGAACTGATGGTGCTGGCGATCATCATGCCCTTGGCGGCGGCCACCACCCAGCGGGCGCATATCTCTGTTGAGTTCCTGACCAATATGCTGCCGCCCAAAGTGGTGGAGTATTTTGTTGTCTTTGGTACTCTGTTTGGCGTCTTTGCCCTGTCCCCGTTGATCTATTCGGGTGCCAAAGAGCTGATGCATCAGATTAATACCGGCAGCGCCTTTTATGGCGATCTGAACCTGCCGCAATGGCCGGGACGTCTGGCCTTTGTCATTGGGATCTCGCTGTGCTGGCTGCGGTTGCTGGTCATGGCTTTGGGCGACATGATGACCGTCTGGCGCGGCAAGACCCTCAATTTTGAGCCCACAGGCCACTGACAGGCTACCGGAGCGCGCTTTTTACGATAACCGCGTCCCCTGCGCGTCGGCTGCTGACGGTCGGTGCGCTTCGTAGAACACTTCAATTTCGGGAATAGACTTCATGGATCCGGCAACGATTGGATTAGTGGCCTTTGGCCTGATGCTGGTACTCTTGGCGATGCGGGTGCCGATTGCCTTTGCATTGATTGGGGTAGCCACGCTGGCCGCCTTTACGATCTTTGCCTTCAGGACCGGCACCTTCATGCCCGAGCGGGCCATTCGCGCGACCTCGTCTTTGGTGTTTTCCAACTCCTTTGATCTGGTGCACAGTTTTGACCTGTCGATGATCCCGCTGTTCGTCGCACTTGGCAATATTGCCTATCGTGCAGGCATCACCACGGCTGTTTACAACTCGGCCAAGGTCTGGCTGGTGCGTCAGCGCGGCGGGTTGGCCGTGGCTTCGGTCATGGGCTGCGGCGGGTTTTCTGCGATCACCGGCTCCAGCCTCGCCTGTGCGTCGACCATGGGGAAGATCTGCACGCCTGAGATGTTGCGACTGGGCTATGATCCCCGCCTGGCCACGGCGAGTGTGGCTGCGGGTGGCACCCTGGGATCGCTGATCCCGCCGAGCATCCTGTTCATCATCTATGCGATCTTTACCGAAACCTCGGTCAGTAAGCTGTTTCTGGCCGGTGTTCTACCTGGGTTGCTGACACTGGCAGGTTTTGTATTGGTGATCTGGGTGTGGATACGGGTCAATCCCAAACTGGTTCCTGAGCAGGGCGCAGCTGCCAGTTGGTCCGAAAAAATGGCCGCCGTGCGTGAAGCCTGGCCAGCGGCGTTGATCTTCTTGATCATTGTAATCGGCATCTACGGCGGCTTTTTCACGGCGACGGCAGCAGCGGCGGTGAGTGTGGTTGTGACCACGCTGATTGGCTTTGCCCAGAGGCGTTTGACCCTGCAGGGGCTCTGGGAGGCGGTGCGCGAGACCTGCGTGCAGACCTCAGCGATCTTTGTGGTGGCAGCAGGGGCGAAAATCTTTGTGGCGGCAATTGCGCTTACAGGTATGGCGCCAGCTCTGGTGCAATCGGTGGCGGATGCGCAGCTTTCGCCTGTGGTGCTGCTGATCTGCATCTGTGCCGTCTATCTGATGCTGGGCATGTTCCTGGATCCGATCGGGATCATGGTTCTGACCCTGCCCCTGGTGGTGCCGCTGGTGGAATCCTATGGGATGAACCTGATCTGGTTTGGGGTCGTGGTGGTGAAGCTTCTGGAGATCGGGTTGATCACCCCGCCAGTTGGTCTGAACGTCTTTGTTCTGTCAAATGTGGTGGGCAAGGCCGCGCCAATCGGCACCGTCTTTGCTGGCATCTGGCGGTTCTTGTGCGTTGATGTGGTTGTTCTGGCGCTGATTGTCGGCTTTCCGTCGATTTCTCTGCTGTTGTCGATGACAGCGAAATGAACGGGGTTTTTCATTTGCAAGAAATTCTATACGTTGGAATTTCTAACCACCGCTAGGACTTGAGGCGATGCCAGATCTGAAAGACGACAAGCGATTTGCCAATACTTTGGCGCGCGGCCTCAATGTGCTCCGGGCCTTTGGACCCAATGACGATGGTCTTGGCAATCTGGAGATCTCAGAGCGCACGGGTCTGCCGCGTTCTACCGTGTCGCGGCTGACCTTTACTCTCTGTGCGCTGGGGTATCTGACCCATGGCCATCACCACGACAAATATCGCCTTGGGCCTGCGGCCCTGGCACTTGGCAATATCGCGGGGGCCTCTTTTGGTTTTGTTGAAACAGCCGGACCGATCATGCAGAAGCTGGCGGATGCCACTAAGACCCTGATCGGTGTGGCCATCCAGGACGATGGCAAGATGTTGATCGTCAAGACCTGGAGGCCGCGCAATTCCACCACCACCTGGCTCAATGTTGGCTATCGGATGCCGATGTTGCAGTCGTCTTCGGGGGCGGCCTTCTTGGGGGCCTTGGCGCGCAGCGAGCTGGCAAAGCTGACGCAGGCCATGTCCGCTGAGGATCAGGCCCTGTATCAGGAATTTGGCGGGAAAGCGCAGTCCAGTCTGTTGAGCGATGGCTATGCTTTTGTGCGCGGAGAACAGCGGTTCAACGCCACTATCAACGCTATCGCCGCGCCCTATCGCCCCTCGGAGTTTGGGGAACCGGTTGCCTTTCTGAGCGGCGCGCGCAAATCGGACCTGACGGATGAGCAGGTCACTGAAAGCGTTGGCCCGGCGCTGGTGACAGCGGTGCAGGAGTTGCTGCACATCACGGGCAGACGTTTTCCAATCATGTCTGACGAGTAAGAGTTGGGGAGTTGCCCTTTCGCCGCCGATGGCAAAAGGGCAGGGGCTATTAGCCGACAATCATCTGTTTAAGCTGCAGCGCTTCATATTCCAGTTCGTTCAGGCGGTAGTTGACCACATCGCCAATGGTCAGCATCCCGCAAAGTTTGCCGTCATCGACAACCGGCATGTGACGGAAACGCCCCTCGTTCATGCGCCGCAGGACCGTCACCAAAGGATCGCTGGGCGAACAGGTTTCAACCTTGCTGGTCATGTTCTCACCCACGGTTTGTGGCAGGGTTTGACCAGGTGTTTCCGCCAGTTTTCGCACGATATCACGCTCTGACAGGATCCCCTCCAGGGCACCACCTTCGCCAGTGACAAGCAGCGCACCAATGCGACGATCGCGCAAAACGGTGACAGCCGTGCTGAGCGTATCACTTGAGGCGATGGTATAGGTGGTGCCGCCCTTTTTGCTGATCAGCTGCCCAACAATGGCTGTTTCGTGCGAGATATTGCTCTGGGCGGACTGGCTATGAGTGGTCTTTTTGGCCTGATCCCCGCGGCTGGGGGCCTGATAAGAACTTGGCATGTTGAAATGCTCCCTGTTGTTGGCTGCGCCTGGTTGTCTAATGGTCCTGTGCTGTGTCATTCAGGTCAGACACCATAGTGCCTTAGGGTAGCTTAGACGACAAAATGCCTTAGGGGGAATAGCTTGCTTGCCTCGCAGATCACACTGACGCCGCTTATCGCCACCATTTTGATTTTCTTGGCGGTGCTGGCGGGCAACCGCTATCGTCGGGTTTGGAAGGCCGAGGGGCCGCGCTGGCAGCTGTGGCTCTTTGGTTTGATCGCAGCTGCGGCGCTGCTGACACTGGCTTTTGTGCCGATGCAGCCCCTTTAACCCAAGCCAGCTCAACACCGGTGATAGAAAAGGCCCTCCTGTCTCCAGAGGGCCTTTGGTCACCTGTGACTATGCGCTGTTCAGGCGTCTGCAGAGATAATGAACAATTTGCGCATGTGTTCGTGAATGGTCCATTCGCCAACCCAGCCCTGCGGCAGCACCAATAGGTCGCCTGGGCCGATCTCTCGGGTGTTGGTGCCATCGACATTGGTCACCGACGCGCGCCCTGAAATGATGTGGCAGTATTCCCCTGCAGCGGTCCGGTCTGCAGTGAACCGTCCAGGTGTACATTCCCAAATTCCGATCGAGGTTCCTCCATCGGGCGCTTGCCACAATACATTGGCAGCCTCAGTCTGGCCCTCGGTAAGTGTGGTGGGTTTCGGCGCGAACTCCCCAACCGGCGAGTTGGCGAGGTCTTTAAAACTGTCGAGTGAGATCATGATTTTCTTTCGTTAGATTTTGGTCGTTGTGCCGATGGCCTAGTTGTTGCGCGCGGCTCGGTGCAGTTCAAACTTGTCTTGCCAGCGATACCAGGTAACGGCAGCAGGCAGAAACCACGGGTTGCCGCGATAAAAGGGTCGGGTAGGGAACTTTAACCCGTCAAGCGCGGTTGCCCCCTTGCTGAGGCCGAGGATCTTTTGCCCAACCCGCATGCCAAAATAGCTGGCCAGGGAGACGCCAGTACCGCAGTAGCCGGTAGAATAATGCATGCCATCCTGCGTCCCAACATGAGGCAGCTCGTCAAAGGTATATCCAACCTGCCCGGTCCAGGAATGCGAGATGCCATAATCGCGCAGCTGCGGAAAGATCCGGCACATATCCTGATGTAGCTTGGGACCACTGACAGACGGGTCGGTTTCCTTGGCCGAGACCCGGCCACCAAACAGCACGCGGGTACGATCTGGCGAGGGGCGGAAATAGTAGACGACCTTGCAGGTGTCGTTGACGATTCTGTCAGTCGGGAACAGCTCGTCCATCAGGGCGGATGGAATAGGATCCGTGGCAATGACATAGCTGCCGATGGGGATGATGCGCCTTTGCAGCCAGGGCGACAGCGGACCGCTGTAGCCTCCGGTTGCGATCATGACATCGCGGGCGCGCACCTGCCCTTTGGCGGTGCGCAGGACAAAGCCATTGGAATCTTTGGTAACCTCTTCAACGCCGCAGTTGCCGGTGACATGGCCCCCAGCTTCAATTGCCGTATTCAGCAAGGCCCGGTGGTATTTTGCCGGATCCAGCGAGGCATGGTGTGGAAAGACCACCCCACCAAAATAGGTTTCCGAGCCCAGCTCGGTATGTTGCTGGTGGCGCGGAATGGCATAGGCTTCTGCGCCTTCGGTCTTGTTCAGAATATCAGCAGAGCGTTGCAGCGCGTCAAAATGCTTGGGGCTATGGGCCGCTTGATAGCGCCCGCAGCGGGCAAAATTGCAATCAAGACCTTCTGTCTGGATGAAATCATCAATCCAATTCAGCGCATCAATGCCTTCCTGCCGAATGGCGCGGGCCTTTTCCGGGCCGTAGCGTGAGGTTAACATTTTTAGTGTGGGTTTGATGCTGGTGCTGATCTGGCCGCCGTTTTTGGTGCTACAGCCCCAGCCGGGCTCGCCTGCATCCAGGACCAGTGTTGATCTTCCGGCCCGTGCTGTGACCAGGGCTGCGTTTAATCCAGTATAGCCTGACCCGACGATTGCCACATCTACTTGGGGCAAAGGGTCTCGCGGCGTTGCAGGCGCAGCAGGCAGACCGTCACACCAGTAGATGTCGCGACGATCTGAAGAGGCAGGCGCGGTGGCCGCCAGGCGGTTTGTGGTCATTTGGCTCTTCCGGGGCAAATATAAAAAGGCGCATGAAGCCCTAGCAAATCAACGGCGGGCCTCAGGCCTGAATACAGACTGCAGGCCGTAAAAATGCTAGCCTCTTTGCGACAGCAGGGGCAACTATTTTTGCCACCGTTTCAACTTAGTATTGCAAAGGAAAAGGCAGCCTCAGCGGCTGCCTTTCGAACATTTACCCGGCGGATTAAAACAGATGCTAGCCCTCGGCGCGCATCTCTGCTTCCATCTGTTCAACCATCTTGCGGGCGCGCTTGCACTGCAACTTGTCGCGCAGCGGGCTGTCCGGATCGATGTCTTTGCTGCAGACCACACATTTATCGGCGCCTGAAATGGCGTTCAGCCCGCCGCAGCTGCCCTTGATCGTCTTGCCCATCAGCAAAACGCCCAGCGACATGCCCAGCATGATCAGCGCCAAAAACCCAAAGGTGAAAAGAAAGGTTGCCATTGGAGCTATCCTTATTGCTTGGACTGCAGTTTGGAGAACTGCGTGCTGGTCGTGGTTTCAAAGCCTGTTTCACCGGAATCAGGCTGGCGTGCAATGAACAAAACCGCGAGGCCCTCGGCCTCGGCAATCTTAAGCCCGCGTTCCTGACCCAAGGCAAGCAGCGCTGTTGCCCAACCGTCGGCCATCATGGCATTCTCCGCCAGCACCGTAACAGAGGCTGTTCCATGGGTGATCGGGCGGCCGGTGACGCCATCGATGATGTGAGAATACCGGGTCCCGTCTTGCTCAAAGTAGTTGCGGTAATCCCCTGATGTGGCCATGCCAAGCCCCGAGACATCGACAATTTCCTCTATCGTCTGGCTGGCCGCATCGGGGCGTTCAATGCCAATACGCCAGGCTTCCCCATTGGGGTTCAGTCCTGCGGTGACCAGATCACCACCGATTTCAACCATGTAGTCGGTGATACCGGCCTCGGCCAGAACAGCGGCAACCTGATCCACGCCATAGCCCTTGGCGATGGCCGCCAGATAGACAGAGGTCTCCGGCAGGCTTTTGCGGAGCGTCAGGTCATCCTGCGACAGCGAGAGGATTTTGCCCTGGCCCACGACTTTCAGTGCGGCGGCGATCTCTTCATCAGCAGGGACGGGGCTGTCGGCGGTGCGGGCGCCAAAGCCCCAGATTTCGATCAGGGGGCCAAGGGTCACATCAAACAGGCCTTCGCTTTTGCGATGGATCTCATTGGCGGCCGCCACAACGCGGGCCAGTTCGGGCGAGATCGCGACCGGATCAGTGGTGGGGGCGCTGTTGAACTGTGAGATTTCAGAGTTCGGGTCCCAGTTCGACATCTGGCTGTTCACCTTGGCCAGTGCTGCGGTGATGTCGGCTTGCAGCGTCTCTGGTGATAGATCTGCGGTTTTGTCGATTGCCACGATGTTATATGTCGTGCCCATGGTCTCACCGCTGAACTTCAACGTGAGTGGGTCTGATTTGCATGCTGCCAAAATAAACATCAGTGCAACAACAAAGAAGCGAGCCATTTATTCACCTACCCTTGAAACGCCCTTCTATTGTACGCTATTCGCGGCCCTGTCAATCAAGGTCGCGTATGGTCGTGAATGACACGATACGAGGCTTTTTCATTTTCCCGGTGGGAAATTGATCCAGATCAGACTATTTGCAGGCCGAATCCGAACAACGGCCCAGAGATGTTGGTTCTGACCAACAGCAAAAGAAGAAGAGATAGAGTTGCGGCATTACAAGCTACGAAAAGGACTCGAACTTCCGGTTGCGGGCGCTCCCGCGCAGGAAATTCACGATGGTCCGGCAGTCAGGACCGTTGCCTTGCTGGGCAGCGACTACCTAGGTTTGAAACCCCGTCTCGCGGTGCAAGAGGGCGATGTCATCGCCGCTGGCGCCCCGGTCTTTGCCCATAAGGACACAGCCGATGTGCAGGTGGTCTCGCCGGTATCAGGACGTGTCAAAGCGGTGAACCGCGGCGCGCGCCGTGTGCTGGTCAGCGTCGAGATCGAAGTGGACGCCGCAGCGGCAGAGCCCGTCGATTTCTCATTGGTGGGCGATGTCTCTACTGCTGAGGGCCTGGCTGAGCGTCTTTGCGCAGCGGGCCTATGGACCTCGTTCCTCACGCGGCCCTATTCCAAGGTGCCTGCCTCTGATGCGCGCCCGGCTGCGATTTATGTGACGGCAATGGAATCTGAACCGCTGGCTGCGGATGCCAGTGTCATCATCAACCAGGCGGCGGATGATTTTTCTGCGGGCCTTAAGGCCATCGCAGTTTTGAGTGAGGGGAAAACCTATCTCTGCCAGTCTGGCGATGCCTCCATTCCCAGCGCTGATGGTGTTGAGGTCGTCGGTTTTGAAGGACCGCATCCTGCGGGTCTCGCTGGCACGCATATGCATTTCATCGAGCCCCCCACCGCTACTAAAACGGTCTGGAGCATTGGCTATCAGGATGTGATCGCCATTGGCCGCCTGTTGAACACGGGTGTGGTGAGTGCCGAACGCATTGTGGCCCTCACGGGCCCACTGGTGAGCAAGCCACGTTTGGTCCGCACCGCAGTTGGTGCGTCGATGGCGGATCTCTTGGCTGGTGAGCTCGACAGTGCTGCGGCACCACGGATGATCTCCGGTTCGATCCTGTCGGGCCGCGCGGGCGCTGGGGCCGATGGCTACCTGGGTCGCTACGCGCGTCAGATCACCGTGATCGAAGAAGATCACAAGCAAATCCCCATGGGCTGGA